>JBBDWJ010000189.1:0-25087 GCA_040902925.1 Bryobacterales bacterium
CACCCCGCGCTGCCTGACGTCCTTGGCCACTCCGATCACCGTATGCCAGACATCAACGGTAGCGCCAAACGAACCACCCGGAGGCCGCAGACGCTGGCCAATCGGGTTCTGCCCCTTCCAGATCCGTTTCGCCAGAGTCTCATTGACGATGGCCACCTTGCCCTGTGACGCGTTGCCCTGTGACGCGTTGTCGGTTCGCTCGAAGCCGCGGCCGGCGACGATCGGGATGCCCATCGTCCCGAAATAGTCGCCCATGACGAATTGGTAGTAGTCGATGATTTCGAACGGCCTGCCATCGTCGGAGGTGTAGTTCTCGAGAGGAGTAGCGATCGCATCGGGAGTTCGATGCGGCGGCAGACCCGACATGGCAACCGTTCCCAACACGCCCGGTACGGAGCGAAGCCTGTCGAGGACGCGCTGGTATGCCTGCGCGCGCGTGTCGGGATCGGAATTCGCCATGGGCAGTGTCATCGAGAACGTCACCAGCCGCGAGCGGTCAAATCCCGCATCGATCGTTGTGAGGTTGTAGACTGTCTGAACTAGCAAACCCGCTCCGATAACCAGCATCACCGCGAAAGCGACTTGGGCGATCACAAGTCCACGGCGGGCGTAATGACGCCAGGCGCCGCTGGCGCCCCTTCCGCCCTCTTTGAGCGCAGTCAGCATGGTACTCGTTCTGCCGCGCCCGAGCGACACAAATCCGAATAGCAGGGCCGTCGCAGTCGAGAGGCCGAGCGCAACCAGCAGCACGGGCAAATCGATCGTAAGCTCACTCGTCCGTGGGATGCTGGCCGGGTAAGCACGGATCAGCGCCCGCACGCCGGCGCCGGCTAGCCACAGACCCAGAACGCCACCGGCTCCGGACATCACCGCGCCTTCGGTTACCGACTGCCGGAGCAGCCGGCCGCGGCTGGCGCCGAGAGCCGTGCGCAGCGCAAACTCACGTCTGCGTGACCCGGCGCGAGCCATCACCAGGTTGGCAAGATTCGCGCAGACGATGAGCAGCACGAGTCCCACGGCGGCCTGCAGAACCCAGATCGGCCGACTGGAACTCCCAACGATCGCGTCCTGTAACGCCCGCAATTCGAGGGTGTGGTCTATTGCGCGCACGGGACGGTTCGTGGGGACATGGGTTTGCGCGCCGACACGCTCGCCCCAGTCTTCGACGAATTCATGCAGCTCCGTCTGCGCCGCCTCGAAGGTGACGCCGTCTTTCAATCGCGCAACGACGTAGAGGACGTGGGCCCCGCGTTGCCGGGCCATACTCGGGTGGAGCCAGAGGGGCAGCCAAACCTCGGTGTGGTTATCCATGACGTCGGCCCCGGGCGGCATAATGCCAACGATTTCGTGGGAGCGGCCCTCGATTTCCACCTTTTGTCCAACGAGCGGCCGTCCTCCAAACGCTGTTCGCCACAATTCGTGCGAGAGAATTGCGATCGGCGGCGGTAGCGTCCCGGTCCAACGCGCGGTTTCTTCGTCGCTGAAAAAGCGCCCGTGCTCCGGCTGAATATTGAGCGCCTTGAGCAAATGTGCATCGACGGAGATCGAGCGCGCCCGCAGAGGCCGATCGCCGGCCGTGAGGTTGACCTCGCCGGTTGTGTACGCCGCGCCGCCGGTCGAATAGGCGCCAACCGCCGCGAACGACTGATTCATCTGGCGGAACTCGGTGTACTCTGGCGCGGAGAGCGCACTTCGGGTGACCCCAGTGGCCGGAGATTCCGCCGTCAGAACCATGAGCTGATCGGGTTTTGGATAGTCGAGGGGCCGCAGCAGCACTCCGTGCACGATCGTTAAAATGGCAGTGTTTGCTCCGAGCCCAAGCGCCAGCGTGGCGACGACAACTGCCGTGAACGCTGGACTCTTCGCTAAAGATCGAATCGTGAAACGTACGTCTTGTACAAGATCCTCGACAAAGCTTACGCGGCGCATATCCCGGCACTCCTCCTTGTATTGCGTGATGCCTCCGATCATGCGCTGCGCGGCCCGGCGGGCCTCCCCGGGCGGCATACCGGATGAAATGTTCTCTTCCATGAGCTGATCGAGGTGGAAACGAAGTTCGGCTTCGAGCTCAAACTCAACATTCGGACGGCCGAACAGCGATCGAAGCCGCAAACGGGCTTTGTCTAAAATCCGCATGGCTAAGCCTCTTGGACCACGATGTTGATGGCCGTCGACAGACGAACCCAGTTCGCCAATTCCCTTCCAGTTGCTTCCGTCCCGAACGCGGCAGGCCCAAACGTGTAAGGAATAGAACTTTGCCATTCGCCCGGTCTCGGTCGGGCGCCACTCGGCCTTGATCCAGGCTTGCTGCTCCAGACGGTGCAGCGCCGGGTACAGCGACCCTGCTGGATCTGGAGAGCTTCTTGTGAGACGAGTTGGATGTGCTTGGCGATGGCCCAGCCGTGTTTGGATTCGAACGAAATAGTCTTGAGGATCAGCAGATCGAGGGTGCCTTGGACAAAATCGGTTGGCTTTGCCATATACCTAGACTATCAACAATTGTAGACGATCAAGGCGTAGTGCGCAAACCGGCCTCATGAGTGGCTAACCGGCCATGGCTCACGACGGCCACGTGGCCGCTGCCGGCAATCTCGTTTTGCGGCGTGAAGACCGCACCCAGCATGGGCCGCGCGCGCAGCACGTCGAAGAAGCTGGCCGCGACACGCTGGCCTCTCACGAGCTCCGGTTCGCCGGCAGCAGGCTGAAGAACAGCGTCGCCCATGTCGTTGATGGCCGCCATCGACTCGAAGACGTGCTGCCGGTCCACCCAGTCCAGGTAGTCCTGCGTCGTCACGTTCGTCAGGGCGTACGGATCTGGCGGCTTGGCGCCGAGCATGGCTCCCATTGGCCGCGGGCCTGATCCCGGCCGCTGTGGCCCCCCACCGCCCGCGGCCGGCGCGTCCGCGCGCATGCTCACCGCGTCCGCGCGCATGCCCACCGCGACGATGCGGTCCGGGTCGGGAAACGTCAGCGGCCGAAGTGCGACGGCATCGACAACAGAGAAGATTGCGGTTGTCGCGCCTGTCCCGAGCGCCAGCACGAGCAGCGCGCCGATGGTGAAGCTGGGTGTGGCCCTCAGCGCCCGGATGGCGTGACGCAAATCGATGAGGACGCTGTCGAGCGAGAAGGCGCGCGACGGGCCCGGTGGCGGCAGTTCGTGCCAGTGCGCCTGGCGCAGGTGTCCAAGAAGGGATTGGAGGCGGCCGTCGTCGAACTCGGTCCGCGCGGTCTCGGCCGCGTCGGCAGGCGTCGCGCCGTTCGCCATGAGTTCGTGCCATCGATCCTCGAGGTGCTGCGCAAGTTCCTCGGCGATCTCAGCTTCACGAGCTGGCGAGAGGCGCAGCGATTGGAGGCGCGAGCGGATGTGCGACTTCCAGTCAGGCATGTTCGCCTCGCGTAACCAGCCGAACGGCCTCGACGAACTCGTCCCAGGACTGGCGCTGCCGCAACAGGACGCGCTGCCCCGTTGGCGTCAGCCGATAGAAACGGCGGCGGCGCTCGCCCGCCTTCTCGACCCACGCCCCCTTGATCCAGCCGCGCTCTTCGAGGCGATAGAGCAGCGGATAGAGCGAGTCGAGGTGGAACACCAACCGCCCGCCCGACTGTGTCTCGATGAGCTTGCCGAGCTCGTAGCCGTGCCTCGGTCTGGCCTCCAGCACGGACAGTAGGAGCAGTTCGGCGGCGCCCTTCTTCAGTTCACGATCGAGTGCCGGGAGTTTGATGTCTGCCATAAGCAGATATCAATCTATCATGACAGGAGCACAACGGCAATGGTTGGTTTCGGCGGCTGGCTTCGGCGGCGGAGAGGGCCGGAGAGAAGAGGCCGGTCGCGATCTCACCGATCTCGACCAACACGGGCGGAACAGGTGTCTGGGATTCGAACCCTGGCAGGCGGAGCCAACGCCCGGAGAACACGTGCTTTAGACGATCCCTACGTGTTCGAGAAGTAAGACTCCGGGAAGGAGTGTCCCGTTGGCTGCTGCTCAAATGCAGTGAGAATCTTGGCGACGAGCAGCACTTCCGCCTCCGCGATCTGCTTCGCTACAACCTGAAAACCGTTCGTTTGTACCTCCTCAACGAAGCTTTCCACGCACCAGTCGCCTCGCGCCTGAATTTGGCCGCACTCAGACTCGTACCTCGATCTTCATCGTGCTTCCGTCACCAGCCGATCGAGCGGAACACCGATCTTTTCTCGCCGCAGCCGCCTTAGGGCGACCAGCACAAACAACAAAAACGCCGGGATCGGCGGCAGCGCCACGGCGAGCACTTTGATCGTGTTCTGGATGCCGCGGATCGACGCCTCCATATCGGCGCGGCTGCGTTCGATCTGGCGCTCTTTCTCGTCCTCGATGTTTTTGCGCGCTACCTGCAGCCGCCGGTTCTCGACGTTCTGCAGGTTGTTAATCATAATGCGCTGGGTCTGCGCGTCGAGATCGGCACGCTGTTGCAAAGCCTCGACGGCCTTATCCAGGCGGCCTTGCGCTTCTTCCAGCCGCTTTTGCGCCGTCGCTTCGGCTTCCTGGGTATCCGCCAGGCGGCGTTCCTCATAGCCCCGGGTTTGCGCTTCGACCGCTTCCAAGGTGCGGTGCCGCGGACGACGCTTGCGCAAGGCGATAAACGATTCGTCGCCGGCAAGTTGATCGACGGAGTTCAGCAGGAAGGTGACATTGTCAAAGTTGAGGTTCTCGACACCTTGGCGGCGCAGCTCGAAAAACTGTTCGCCCATCATGTCGACGTCGGCGATGACGATGGCGCTGACGGGTTTGTCGCCCTCCTTACCCTCGACGCGGGCCGCGGTCACGTAGGATTCCTCGTCGGGCTCGTGCGGCAGATTCGTCGCCAGTTGCACGCCGAAGATCGTTCGCTGCACCAGGCGGTTCCACATCGCCGTGCCCGAGTCTTTGCCTGTCTCAAGCAGCGGAGTAAATTCCGTGGACGCGCCTTCCGCCGCCTTGAGCACGCCGGGATACAGCAGCACCACCTCCTGCAATCCCGACGAAACCGGCTGTTCGGGGTTGAACGCCCGCGCGGCGCCGCTGCCCGCGCTCACGAAAACCACTTCCGGGGGAAGCTGACGGAATTGCGGGTGCGGATTGTAGCGGTCCCAGGCGACGAGGTCCCGCTGCCAGTCGACGCCAAGCACATCGAGCACCGGTTGGACGTCCGCGGGTATGCGCGGAGCGGCGCTGGGCATGAATGGATTCTGCGGCGTCTGCTGCGGCGACATCTCGATGTTGAACGCCGGCAGGGGATCAAGGAGCAGCAGCGCCGGATGGCCCGCCTTGACGTACTCGGTCAGGCGTTCGATCTCGGCCTGCTGCAAAGTGTGAGGCAAAGCTACCAGCAGCACGTCCAGATCCGGCGGATAGTCCTGGCCGGGCGGCACGGCAATCACCTCATACTGCTTGCGTAGCTCGGCGACGATCGACCAGTCCGAGCTCTGGCGCTTGGATTCGAAGTCGAATCCCCCAAAAAGGTTCGCTTCGGTCCGCAGCACGCCGACTTTCCTTCGTTCCGCGTTCGCCACCACGCGGATCGAGCGCATCAACTCGTATTCGACCGGTAGTCCCGGGTCGAAGAACGGAATCACGAACTCGTTGGAACCGCTCGTGAAGGCGATGCCCATGTAAATCTCATCAGGGCTGCCCGGCGCCTGCTCCCAAGCCTGCAACGGCCGCGGCCGGATGTTGAAACGGTCCTGCGCCTCGCGGGCTTCCGGCGTGAAGGCCTCGGTTTCCACGACTCGCGTGTACACACGCCCGCCGCCGATCGCGTCGAACTCGCGCATCATCGCCACGATGTCGTTGCGGGCTTGCAGGTAGCGGCGCGGCACGTCGGGGCTCAGGTACGCCTGCAAGAAAACCGGCCTCTTGGAATCGAGCCCCAGAATCAGCTCCCGCGTGCTGCTGTTCAAGGAGTGAATTTGCTCGGCGGTGACGTCGAGGCGGCCCCCAAGCCGCGCTGCGAGCACGGTCAGGCTGGCGACGGCGATGACCAAAGCGACGGCCCGGGCGGCATAGTGGCGGCCGAGAGGCGCGGCGCCTTTGTTCGTCGGCCAGTGGCGGCGTCCCAGCAACACCACGTTCAGATACACCATCGCAGCCGCGAAAGAAACGAAATAGAGCAGCGAAGAAAGCGACACAACACCCGAGGCGAAGTCGCGGAACTGCTCGACAAACGACAAGCTGACCATAAAGCTGCGCAGGCTGCCGCTAAAAATCACGCCGGCGTGCTGGATGAAAACCGGCGCCGCGCAAAAAAGCGCTCCCAGAATGAACGCGACCGTCAGATTGTCGGTAAGCAGCGAAGCCAGCATGCCGAGCGCCAAAAGAGCCGCGCCCATCAGCCAGTAGCCGAGATAGGTGGAAAAGATGAGGCCAAGGTCGGGACTCCCCAGCCACATCAGCACGATCACATGGCTGAAAGAAAACAACAACGCCACCGAGTAGATCGCGAGCGCGGCCAGATACTTCCCCAGCACGATGTCGAGGTCGCTTGCCGGCAAGGTCAACAGCAGCTCATCGGTGCCGTTGCGCTTCTCTTCGGCCCACATCGTCATCGAGATTGCCGGGATCAGGAACACGAGCAGGTAAGGCATCACCTGGTTCAACTGATCGAGGTTCGCCAGATTGTTGGCGAAGAATGCCTCTTGCCAGAAGGCCGCCACCGCGCTGAGAAACACAAACAGCGTGATAAAGACGTAGCCGGTCGGGCTACTGAAGTAGCTGATCAGCTCGCGCTTGAGAATGGCCTTGGGTAGCCGAAAACGGTCGTTCATCACGCGCCTCCTGTGGAGCGCCCTTCGGCGGAGTTCGTCGAATCGGTGAGACCGGCGCCGTCTGTTGTTTCCACTCCAGGACCTGTCAGCGGCGCGGCCTGGGAATCCACCGGCGCGCGAGCCCCAGGGTCGAGCGATCCACCTTCGGATTGCAGAAAACTGCCAGACTCCTCGGCGGGCACGGACGCGGCTGGGAGAGGTTCGACCGCCACCCTCGGCGTCGTCAAGCGATGGAAAGCGTCTTCGAGGCTGCCGCCGGCGGCCATTTCCAGCGGCGTACCGTCAAATACGACGCGCCCTTCGTTGATCAGGATGACGTGGTCGCAAACCGCGGTCACTTCCTGCAGGATGTGGGTCGAAATCAAGATCGTCTTGGTTTCCCCCAGCCTGCGAATCAGCAGCCGGACGTCGTGAATCTGGTTGGGGTCGAGGCCGCTGGTGGGCTCGTCCATGATCAGGATTTCGGGCTCATGCAGCAGGGCCTGAGCCATGCCGACGCGCTGCCGGTAGCCCTTCGAGAGCTTGTGAATGCTCTTCTCGATCACGCTCTGCAAGTTGCACTGCTCGACGACAGCGTCGATGCGCCCTTTCAGCGCGCCATTCGACAAACCGCGCGCCTCTCCGAAAAACTGCAGCAACTCCAGCGGCGTCATCTCCGGGTAGAGCGGACCGTTCTCCGGTAAATAGCCGATACGGCCAGCCGCTTCGATGCGGTGCTGCAGCACATCGAGACCAGCGATGCGGGCCGCCCCTTCGCTCGGGGTCAGATAGCCGGTCAGAATCTTCAGGGTGGTCGATTTACCGGCGCCATTGGGGCCTAAAAAGGCGGCCACCTGACCCTGCGGAACCGAAAAGGAGACGCTCCGAATGGCCGCGAAGTCTCCGTAAAACTTACTGAGGCCGGCCGCCTCAATCATGGGTGCGCGTGTCATCTCGGACATAGCTCTACTCTAGTGCAAGAAGGACATAGTGATGGTTTTTCCAACGCGGCAGGGTAGCGGGCGAGTGATTAAGACCTTGAACGGCAGGCCCGGCTACTCAACGCAGAGGACCAACCGAGCGGGTGGCAACATTCCTAATTTAGCGAATTCGAGCCGCGACGCTCAAGAGCAGGCAGGCCTTTTGACGCACTCGAATGCACGGCCGGCTGAAAGCAGATCTGCTGCGGCGGGTGCCTGTACCCCTCTGGCTACGTAGCCGCGGGCGGATCGCAACCCGCGCAGGCAACGTCGCCGTTGGACCGCGCCCCGTCGTATGATGGGGGACTAATTCCGCCTTTTCCGGGCTGGGGTGCGTAGCAGGCGAGGTGGGTTGTTACACGCGCCCTCCGTAACCCTTGGGCGTTCCTGCCCGAGTTCCACAATGGGGAGAATCGTTTCTTTGCTGCCGCGTTGGTACGTCTTGGGCTTGATTGTGCTGGCGCCAGCCCTAGTCGGCTTGAGCCTCAGTGCGCAACAGCAGCCTGTCGAGTTCCCCCACAATCAGCACGTCGCCAAGGCCGGCCTGGAGTGCATCGACTGCCACATCACGGTGGATACGCGCGATGAAGCCGGCATGCCGTCGGTTGCCAAGTGCATGCTTTGCCATGAGAAGGTGGCGACGGAAGGTCCCGGCGTGCAAAAGCTGCGCGAGTTTGCGGAGAAGAAACGCGAAATCCCGTGGGTTCGGGTCTACGAGTTCAATCGTTCCGGGCACGTCACGTTCCGGCACTCACCCCACGTGCGAGCCGGCATGGAGTGCTCCACGTGCCACGGCAACGTAGCGGAAATGACGGTTGCGACAGCGCAGGTCAAGCACACCATGGGCACCTGCCTCACCTGTCACCGTCAGCAGAAAGCCAGCGAGGATTGCGCCGCCTGCCATTTTTAGGCCCGGCGATCGGCTGAAGAGAGCAGCAGAGGTTCAAGCGCGGAGATTCATGGAACGGCGAGATTTTTTCAAGCTCGTAGGCACGGCCTCGGGCGCGGCCGTCACGGGCGCTTGCGGCAGCGCCGCCCGCGAGATCATTCCCCTGCTCGTTCCCGAAAAGGAAATCGTTCCCGGCGTTGAGGAATGGCACCCGAGCGTTTGCCGCGAATGCGGCGCCGGCTGCGGCACGATCGTGCGCGTCATGCAGGCCGAGCGGCAAATCCAGGTGGAGGGCGAAACGGTTCTCCAGGCGATCGCCGCGATCAAGAAAATCGAGGGCAATCCCCTGGACCCGGTGAGCGGCGGGCGTCTCTGCGCCCGCGGGCAGGCTTCGATCCAGGGCCTCTACCATCCCGACCGGCTGCGAGGACCGCAAAAACGCACCGGGGCCCGTGGCAGCGGCCAGTTCGAAGCGCTGAGTTGGGAAGACGCCATGGCCCAGGCTGTCGAAGCCCTTACCAAGGCTTTGACCGACAATCCGGGAGGCATCGTCTACCTGTCGCGCCCGCAGACCGGAACCCGCAGCGCGACGGTGGCCCGGTTCCTGGAGGCTTTGGGCGCCCCGCCGGCTTCGACCGTCGGTTTGATGGATTTTTCCGTCGAACGCCGCGCGGCAGCGGCCGTTTTCGGGTGGCAGGGGTTGCCGAACTACGAAATCCAGGATGCTAGCTACGTTCTTGGCATCGGCGCGGATTTCCTGGGCGGCTGGGTTTCGCCGGTCTTCTACGCGCGACGCTTCGGCCACATGCGGCGGGGCCGGCCCGGCCTGCGCGGCCGGCTAGTGCACGCTGAATCGCGTTTCTCACAGACCGCCTGGAGCGCCGACAAATGGCTGCCGGTGCGGCCGGGGGGCGAGCATGCCCTGGCGCTCGGCATCGGACATCTGCTGGTCGCCGAAAAATGGGCTCCGGCGTTGGAAACCGCACCCGCGGCCCTCCGCGAAGCCTATGCGGCGGTTGATCTGGACCGCGCGCTCGCCATCAGCGGCCTCGAGCTGCGCATGGTCCGGCGGATCGCGGAAGAACTTGCGACGGCCACTTCCCCGCTCGTCGTGGCGGGCGCTTCCGTCGTCCAAAGCAATTCCTTGGCCGCCGTGGTCGCTTCGAGCGCCTTGAATCTGTTGCTTGGGAACGTGGGCAACAAGGGAGGCGTGCTACCACCTGCGAAATCGCCCCTGGAGGCAATCGGGTCCTCGCGGCCTGTGACGGCGAATCTCATGGAACGCCTCGCCGGTGCGAGCTTGGTGCTCCTCGATGGCGCCGACCCGGCTTATTTGCTGCCCGCCTCGGTATCACGCCTGGAAGCTGTTCCGGCGGTAATCAGCTTTTCGCAATTCATTGATGACAGCGCGACGTACGCCGATCTGATCCTTCCCGACCACGCTCCACTGGAGTCGTCAGCCGCGGTCGTTGCCGACGTCGCCCCAAGCGCGGGCCTTACGGGATCGCGGGCCTTCGTCGCCCCGCTGGGGGAAACTCATTCCACCGAGCAAGTGCTGGTGGATCTGGCGAAGGCGGCTGGGCGGCCGATGGAGGCGATGACTCCCGAATCCTCGTTCCAACAAATGTTTGCCGAGCACGCGGCGAAGGATGCGGACTGGAGCGGCGCCGCGGAATTTACTTCCTATGCGTTGCGGCAGGGTGGTTGGTGGACCGAACCGCAGACTGCGGCTTCCGCTTCCGCCGAGTTCACCGTGCCGGCGCTACGCGAAGCGGAGTTCAACGGCGGCGCAGACGAGTTTCCGTACTTGTTTCAGCCCTACCCCTCGGTGCAGTTCGGCGACGGCAGCGGCGCGAATCTGCCTTGGCTGCAGGTGCTGCCGGACCCGGCGTCGAGCGCCATGTGGGGTCTGCCGGTCGAAATCGATCCGCAAACGGCAAGAGACCTTGGCGTCATCAACGGCGATCTCGTGCGCGTGAGCTCCTCGCAAGGGCTGATGGACGCGCCGGCCTACGTCCACCCGGCGGCGATTCCGGGGGTCGTGAGTATGGCCATCGGACAAGGCCATCGTCACTACGGCCGCTATGCGTCGGGCCGGGGCGCCAATCCGCTGGCAATCGTCGCGGCGTCATTCGAGCGCGAAAGCGGCGCGCTGGCCTTTGGGGCAACGCGAGTGAAGCTCGAAAAAGTAGGGCAGCGCGGCCGTCTGGTGCAGTTCGCGCTAGTCGACCAAGAGCCGCATCCGGAGCGGCACTGAGTAGCAGTAGCACAGGCAATCTTGCCTGTGCCGAAGTGGCGACCGGGTACTCATGCCGGTCGCTCGCCGCAGCGGCGACTAGGCCGTGTGTGTTAGTGAAAGATCGAGAACGAACAGCATCAGCGCACAGGCAGGATTGCCTGTGCCACTAGGCAGGCGGTGTCGCCTGGGCCACTGAGAGGGTGATTTGGCAGAGCAACTCGTACAAATCGGCGAAAAACCGCCCCAGTGGGGCATGGCCATCGACCTCGACCGCTGCACCGGCTGCGAGGCCTGTGTCGTGGCCTGCCACGTTGAGAACAACATCCCGCTCATCGACGAGGAACAGGCGGCGATGGGCCGCGCCAACCACTGGATCCGCATCGACCGCTACTACGAGGGCGAGTTCCCCAACATCAAGGTCAAATACCGGCCGGTGATGTGCCAGCAGTGCGACGACGCGCCTTGCGAGCCGGTCTGCCCGGTGTACGCGACGTATCAAAACGCCGAGGGCCTCAACGTTCAGGTCTATAACCGCTGCGTCGGCACGCGCTATTGCGCCAATAACTGTCCCTACCAGGTGCGATTTTTTAACTGGTTCGAACCCGAATGGCCCGAGCCGCTCGCCCTACAGCTCAATCCCGACGTTTCGGTGCGGCCCGGCGGGGTGATGGAAAAGTGCACTTTCTGCGTGCAGCGCATCCAGCGCGGCAAGCTCGACGCCAAGGCCGATGGGCGTCCGCTGGCCGACGGCGACGTGCAGCCGGCCTGCGTGCAGTCCTGCCCGGCCGAGGCCATGGCTTTTGGGGACTTGAGCGACGCCGACAGCAAGGTCTCGCGCTGGGTCGCCGCCGGCCGTTCGACTCAGCTTCTTGGTGAGTTGAACACCAAGCCGCGGGTTTTTTACCTGGAGCGGTCCGAGTAGAAAGTCCGGAGCGCAACCGCAAACCATGGCCACACTGACCACCGGACTGCCACCGAGAGAACTGCACGCAGTGCAGGAAGACCTGATGCGCCCCCTGCACGGGGTAAGCGCCCGCTACCTCACTGTCGCCGGCATCTGCGTGCTGATCATTCTCTGGGCAGGTTTCGCGTGGGCCGTGCAGCTCAGTGAAGGGATCGGCGTCGCAGGCATCCGGCGCCCGGTGTTCTGGGGCTTCTACATCGTCAACTTCGTTTTCTGGATCGGCATCTCGCACGCCGGCACGCTGATCTCGGCCATCCTGCGGCTCACCGACGCGGGCTGGCGCAAGCCCGTCACTCGCGCGGCCGAAGCCATCACGGTGTTCGCGCTGATGATCGGCGGCACGTTTCCGATCATCCACCTGGGCCGCGCTTGGCTGTTTTACTGGCTGATCCCTTACCCCAACGAACGCCTGCTGTGGCCCAATTTTCGCTCGCCGTTGTTGTGGGACATGACGGCGATTTTCGTCTACGTCACCGGCAGCACATTGTATTTGTACTTGCCGATGATTCCCGACTTCGCGCGGCTCGCCGGCTATACGACAGGTTTGCGAAGCCGCATTTATCGGCTGCTATCGCTTGGCTGGACCGGCAGCGACCGCCAGTGGCACGCGCTCGAACGGGCCATGAAACTGATGGCGGGCATGATTCTCGCGGTGGCCGTTTCGGTCCACTCGGTGGTGTCGTTCGATTTCGCGATGGCTATCGCGCCGATGTGGCACAGCACGATCTTCGCGCCGTATTTCGTTGCTGGCGCGATCTTCAGCGGCATTGCCGCCCTGGTGCTGGTCATGGCGGCGCTGCGGCGTTTCTTAAACCTGGAAAAATACCTTCGGCCGCTGCATTTCGACAATCTCGGCAAGCTGCTGTTGCTGATGAGCCTGGTGTGGCTTTACTTCACACTGTCAGAGCATCTGACTGTCTGGTACGGCAACGAGCACGCCGAGATTTCGGTGCTCAACAACCGCGTCTACGGCCACTACGCGCCCTACTTCTGGGTGATGATCACCTGCAACTTCATCGTGCCGTTCACGCTGCTTGGGATTCGCAGGCTGCGGTCGATCTTCACCACCTGCATCTGTGGCGTGACCGTGCTGGTGGGCATGTGGCTGGAGCGTTTTTTGATTGTGGTTGGAACCCTGGCGCAGCCTGCCTTGCCGGCTACCTGGGGAACATATACGGCGAGTTGGGTCGAGATTTCCATTACCGCCGGCACGTTCGCCGGCATGGTTCTGCTTTATCTGTTGTTTGCGAAGTTTGTTCCGATCATCGCGATTTGGGAATACGAAGATGTTGCTGAGCGCTGAGTTTCGGGAGCCGCATGCCGTAGCGTCCGCGATCGAAGCCCTCTCGAATGAAGGCTTCGATAAGGGAGCCATGGATGTTTTCTCGGCCAAGCCCGTCGAGTTTCACCCCGGCGTGCTGGACCGTCGAAGCTTCATGTCTCCATTAGCGGTAGCTGGCGCCATTTTCAATACGTTGCTGGCGACGGTCTTCATGTTCTGGACCCAGCGCGACTACCCGCTGATCACCGGCGGCATGCCCGTGACCTCGTACTGGGCGGTCGGCGTGATCATTTTCGAGATGGCTATGGCCGGTGCAATAGCAGGCACCATGGCGGCGTTCTTGTGGGAGAGCGGCCTGTTCAGCGGCGCGAGGAAGCAGCCGGCGCCGACGCCGCAAGACGAGGTTGTCTATCTGCGCCTGCAATGCAACGAACCGCAGGCATCCCGGGCGAGCGAGACGATGATCCAAGCCGGAGCGATCGCCGTCAAGCCTCTGGAGGCCCGGGCATGACGGTTCGCGTTTTGTTCCTGTTCTTCGCCGCCCTGGCGTGGGCTGCTTGCGCGCTGGCGGCGGACAAGAAGGCGCCTCCGTGGGAAAAACCCTTGCTGAAAGGCCGCTATCTCTATTTGCGAAATTGCTCGGTCTGCCACGAGATCAACAAACCGCAGACGACCAAGCTCGGCCCGAGCCTGTTCCGTATGTATCAGAACGAGAAGCTACCGCTGTCTGGCGGCACGCCCAGCGAAGAGTATTTCCGCGTCAAAGTGATGTTCGGCGGCGATGTGATGCCCCCATACGTCAACCGGTTGAGCGAGGAAGAGATTCAACTGCTGAGCGATTTCGTTCGCTCGAAAAAGTGACTGGGAACGCACGATCCCGCTTCCCCACGCGCCAGACCCCCGCACCGTCACAAAGCTCTCCATCGCCGGCGGCGCCTCGTCGAGCCGCTACTCGAACTGCTTCCGGAAGCCTTCCAGCGCCTGCTTGAGTTCTTCCACTTCGGCGCGCAAGCTCTCGACTTCCGACTCGAGTTTCTCCATGCGCTGCTGGGTTTCCTGATCCGGGGCGGGCGCCGGCCGAACCGCTTCGGTGTCGTAATGACCCTCCGCTTCGGCTTCCAAGGGCTCGCCACTCAGCAGGTGAGCAAAGCGAGGTTCTTTGGTTCCAGCGCGGCGAGCTAGTTGCGCAACCAGTGGCCGCGGCACGCGATGGGCCAGCTCGTCCAGCGTCTCCTGCACTTCGTTGAGCGAGGCATAGTCGTAGATACGGTTCGTCCGGCCGCGGATTTCGCCCACGGTCTGCGGCCCCCGGAGCATCAACACACACAACGCCGCCGACTGGGCTTGGTTCAGGCTGAACGCTTCGGCGAAGACATGCCGGTATCGCGGAACACGCCCGCCCTCCGAGCTCGTGATCACGCGGGCGAGGCCCTTCTCGCGCAAACTGTCGAGCGCGGCCTGCACGCTTGCTTCACTGTAGGAAACCACGGGATCGCGGCTCGATTTCTGATTGCACGCCGCCAGCAGCGCATTCAGCGTCAGGGGATAGTAGTCGGGAGTCGTACTCTCTTTTTCGACTAGCGAGCCGAGCACGCGGATTTCTTCCGGACTGAGGATCGCCTGGGGATCGAACCCGGCCGCGTCCGCGCCGCTGTGAGAAGGAGGCGTCATTCGTACAGTGCGGTACTGCATATCGGATTCGTGCCGCGCGCGGCGGCGAAAATCATTGTACGAAATGCGCGGGGCCTGGCCGGGAAGCTACAGAGGAGGCGGCCCCGGCAGCCGTTTCACTGCCGGTCACTGGATCGCCACTGACACCCGGTTAGCGGCTTTGCCTTGCACTTCCAAAACGACTTCGATCTCGCCGCGGCCCGTCAAAGTACGCGGCAGGCGCACGTTGAGTTGATCCAAGCCCGGATATTCCAGTTGCACCCCCGCGTAGAGCACTTCGGCGGGCTCGCCCCCGGCCGTGACCTTTACCACGGCGAGCGACATGCGCCAGCGAAAACCGGTCCCGAACAACACCAGAACGACCTGCTCGGACTCCGAGCCCAGATCAAGCGCGACCGGCGAGCATCGAACGTCCTGGCCAATGCACCGGAAAACTTCCTCGACTTGCTGCGTACCATCAGCGCCGACGCGGACCGCGATCGCCGCGGCGACTCCCCGGCCGTCGAAATTCGCCGCAAACAGCGAGGGCGCCACCTGCTCGATCTGCACCAGCCCCGAGGCTCGCAGCTCACCGCCAGGGCCAAAAACTTTGACGGTTCCCGGGCCCGTCAATGATGATAAGGGCGCCAGAAAATTGACCTGCTCAGGCGACACGAACAACAGTTTCGCCGGCGATTCGCGCTGGCTGCGGTCGGTGACGGTGACCCGCACGCCGGCCAGGGTCTCCGGCAGCGGCAAAGACACGGCCGCCTGGGTGGTGGCCGACAAAGAGCGCCCGAAGGCGCTGGCGAGCGAGGCCGTGGCCAACAACGGCCCCTGGAAACTGGCTGCTGAAACGGTTTCGAGCGCCGTCGCCGCTTTGCAGACGCCACTCGCGTCAACGAAACTACCGGAACCCACGGCCAGCGCCATCTCGGCGAAGATTTTCGGCGGCGACTGCGGGCTGTCGTAGGCGGCCGGCGGGAGCCATTGGCTCCCCGCCGGCAAGCATCCCCAGAAATCGCAGCTCAGCTCGACGACCGTTTCCGGATAGATCAGCGTCTGGATCAAATCGTCGCCGGTAATCGGGTCGAGCTCGTAGATCGACATGAAATTCGGGCCGTGCGAATAGGTGTGCACGTCGCTGCAACCGCCCTGGTCGAGTTGGCCGTCTGCATCGGTGTCCGCGGGGCAGCTCACCGGAATGTTGACAACCTGCGTGCCCAGCACGTTTACCCCTGTGGTCGAAACCTGTTCGCTGCAGTCGGCGGCGTTGTAGAGCGTGCAATTCGGAGCGCGGAACAAGTCGTGGTCCGTGCAACTGTTCCACTCCTGCCAGCGATTGCCGCACACCCGGCGGCGGACGCCGCTGTTGTCAACGATCTCCTGGTTGTCGCGGCACCAGCCGTCGAACTGGTGTCCATCGAGCTTGTGGCCGAAGTTGGAGGTGACACCCCAGTTGCCGAAGGGAGCGCTATGCAGCCGGTCGGGGCACTCGACGTTTACCGGACCCATCACGCGTCGCTCGCGGTTGAGGCCAGCTACCGAAAGCCGGCACACCTGCGCTTGGCAGACGCCGGCCACGGCGAGCGCGAGGGTCAAGGTCAGGCACGCGGCGCCCACGAGGCGCACGGCCGCAGGGCGACGAGTTCCTTCGAGCATTTGCAGGCGCTGCACGAAGATCTTTATCTTCGCATGGACGTTTTTTGGCGTGCCGAAGGGGCGGGCGGCATCAAGAATTTGACTTGGTTTTCACCGCGAGGATGATCCCGGTGGCCCAGTTCAATCGTGTCACGAGTACGTCGGCTCGCGCCGCGAGTTCTTCCAGCGCTAGGGCCACTTTTTTACCGTGATCTTCGGGCCAGCTTGGCTGCGGCAGCATGTCGTCGATGACGTAGAGGCCGCCGGGCTTGAGCAGCGCTATGGCCTCGTTGAGATGGGTGAACTTGCCGGCCCAAGTGTCGGCAAAGATCAAATCGAAGCGGCTGGACTCAGCCCCGCTGAGGTAATCCGCCGCATCGGTTTGCACGAAATGGACTCGAGGATCATCCTCGTCGAGGTGTTTTTTCGCGATGCCCTGGAATCTTGCTTCGGACTCGACTGTGGTCAGCGCGGAAGCGGCATCCATGCCGTCCAGCAGCCAGGCCGTGGCGTACCCCGTTCCGGTGCCGAGTTCGAGCAATTGGCCAGCGGGCTTTGTGGCCGCCAAGGTTCGCAGCAGCGAGCCTGTTTTTGGCTCGGATGCCATCGTGAAGCCGATCGCCTTGGTGGCGGCCAGGATGGCTTCCGCGCTCGGCGGGGGGTCGGCAGGTTCGTCGTTCATGACTAGCGGGTCAAGCTTTCGGACCGGCAAGAGTACCGGTCCGCACTTCACAGGTTAGGAGGAAGGCTCAGGCTACTGGCGCTTCGACTTGCTTGCGGTAGCCCATCTCATCGAGCAGGCTGGCGATGTCGTCGTTGGTCAAACCCTTGCGGGCGTCGGCCAGCGTGGTAAACGCTTCGTAAACCTTGGTCAGATCGTCCTTGGCGAGGTCGCCGTAGCCCAGGTCTTTGACGCGCTCGTGCAGCGCGTGCCGGCCGCTGTGCTTGCCCAACACCAGGTTCGTCCTGGGGACGCCGACTTGCTCGGGCCGCATGATCTCGTAGGTCGACGGGTGCTTTAGGTAGCCGTCCTGGTGGATGCCCGCTTCGTGCGCGAACGCGTTCACGCCTACGATCGCCTTGTTCGGTTGCGGGCCGAAGGTGATGCATTCGGCCAGCATCTGGCTGGCGGGGTAGAGCAGCTCGGACTTGATGTTGGTGTGGAAGGGTGTGCGGTCGCGGCGCACGTTCATGATCATGGCCACTTCCTCGAGCGCACAGTTGCCGGCGCGCTCGCCGATGCCGTTCATGGCGCACTCGATCTGCCGCGCCCCCGCGTGTAGGGCAGCCATCGAGTTGGCTACCGCCAGACCCAGATCGTCGTGCGTATGTACGCTGACGATCGCCCGGCCTTCCACGGCCTCGACGACGCGCGCGATGATTTCCGCGTAATGGTCGGGGACCATGAAGCCTACGGTGTCTGGAATGTTGATCGTCGTCGCGCCGGCGTCCACAGCGGCCTTCGAAATCCTGCACAGGTAGTCGATTTCGGTGCGCGTGGCGTCCTCGGCCGAAAACTCCACGTCGTCGACGTGCGCCTTGGCGCGCTCAACCGCCCGTACGGCGTCTTCGAGCACCTGCTGCTGGGTTTTCTTGAGCTTGTATTGGAGATGGATCTCGCTGGTCGCGATGAAGCAGTGCAGCCGGGGATCTTGAGATGTCTCCAGCGACTTCAGCGCCCGGTCGATGTCGGCAGGGACAGCGCGCGCGAGCGCCGCCACCGTCACGTCGCGGCCGTACTCGGAGCCAATCGCCCGCACCGACTCGAAATCGCCCTCCGACGCGATCGGAAAGCCCGCCTCGAGAATATCCACACCCAGCGCGACAAGCTGCTTCGCTACGCGCAACTTTTCAGCGACGGTCATGCTGCAGCCCGGCGACTGCTCTCCGTCACGCAAGGTGGTGTCAAAAATGAATACCCGGTCGGACACGAGAAATCTCCTTCACCCTCAGGGGCTGGCTTCGAGAAGCTTGTTCTTCAGTAAAACATCCAGCCCATCTATAAATCAAATTTATAATCATCTACCTTGGCTGCTTGTTTGACTGATAAGATAACCTTTCCTTATGGTTCTAGCTAGTACGATTGACAATCCTTTGGGCAAACGGCGGGATTGGCGCCTGCTGAAGGCAGCGACCGGAAGGCGGCCCCTGCACGACAGCCTGCTCAGCAGGCCCTCATTGATTCGGATGTCCCGTTTCAAACGCCCCGGAAGGTGAGAATTCGCACATGGACGCCTCACTGCTAGAAACATTCGTCGCGGTCGTCGAAGAGGGTAGCTTTTCGGGTGCGGGGAGAAAGCTGCTGCGCACGCAGCCGGCGGTCTCGCTGGCTCTCAAGCGCCTCGAAGGGGAGTTGGGCGAAAAGCTGATCGACCGCTCTTCCAAAAGCTTGGTGCTCACCGATGCCGGCCGGATGGTGTTCGAATTTGCCAACCGCTTCGACGGCCTCGACCGTGAGTTGACCAACGCCCTCAAGGAGCTCCGCGACAAACGCGCCGGCAAGCTGACGATTGGCGCCAACGAGTCGACCGCGCTTTATCTGCTTTCCCATGTCGTTGACTACCGCAGGCAGTACCCGAGCGTGAAGGTAGAGATCCGCCGCAGCTTGTCGAGCCGCATTCCGGAGGCGGTGCTGCAAGGGTCGCTCGAAATGGGCGCGGTGAGCTACGATCCGGCCGACCCGCACCTCGAATCGCTCGAAATCTACACCGACGCGCTGACGTTTGTGACATCGCCCCAGCACCGGCTTGCCGGGCGCGGCAAAGTGAGCATCACCGAGCTGGGCATGGAAACGTTCATCGCCCACAACGTCATCTCGCCCTACCGCGCCCGGGTGATCGAGGCTTTTCGCCGTCACCAGGTGGCGCTCAACATGGACGTCCAGATGCCGACGATTGAGACGATCCGCGCCATGGTGCGGCTCAATCTGGGGGTGACCTTTCTGCCGCGAATGTGCGTCGAGCAAGACATTTCCGTCGGTCTGCTGTGCGAGGTTTCCGTGGATGAAATCGAGGTCGAGCGCAAAATCCGCTTGGTCTACCCGGCGAAACGCAAACTCTCGTACGCGGCGCAGGCCTTTCTCGAGCTGGTCGGAAAAGCTTCCTAGCCATTGCCTAGCTGGCGAGAGCTAGGCGCCATGGCGGCCATCCTAGCCATACTGGATGAAGGTTCGCTGTCTGGATTGCACACCCGGGATTGCACCGAGCCGGGTATGCCCGCCGAATCGATCCACCTTCAAGCAAGCGCTGAAGCCAAATGCCTATGCAAGAATTCACCTGCCGCGCGATCCTGTTCGACCTCGACGGCGTGCTGGTCGACTCGACCGATTGCATCGAGCGCCACTGGACTCGCTGGGCCACGCAGCATGGGCTCGACCCGGCGCAGGTCATTCGGGCGGCGCACGGCCGGCCTACGGTCGAGACGATCCGGGAAGTGGCGCCGCACTTGAATGCCGCCGACGAGACCGCCCGGTTGGAAGCCGGCGAGGCCTCCGACACGGATGGGGTCTGTGCCTTCCTGGGAGCGGGCGAGTTGTTGAAGTCGCTTCCCGAGGGAAGTTGGGCGGTGGCCACCTCCGGCACGCGCCTCACCGCAACCAGCCGCCTGAAACAGACGGGCCTGCCCGCGCCCCAGGTGCTGATCACCGCCGATGACATCCGGCACGGCAAACCGCACCCGGAGCCCTACCTGCTGGCAGCGCAAGGGCTTGGGGTCAGTCCGGCGGATTGCATCGTCGTTGAGGACGCGCCGCCTGGGGTGGGCTCAGGGCGAGCCGCTGGCGCACGGGTAGTGGCCGTCGCGACCTCCCATGGCGTGGAAGAGCTGGCCGGGGCCGACGCGATCATTCCTGAAGTGCGGTTCCTCGAGGTGGTTTTGAACTCGAATGGAGACGGGCTGACGGTCAGGCTTCGCGAAACCCCCAGCGGGCAATCGTCCAAAGAATCTTGACTCCGGCGGCCACGCTTCCTGCGAAGGTGCCGGATACTTTGCTGTCCCCCGCGAGACGGCGCCGGCAGGTCACAGGCACCTCCTCGACGCGCAGTCCCTTTCGCAGCGCCTTGATTTGCATCTCGATCGTCCAGCCGTAATTGCGATCAGCCATTTCGAGCTGCTTCAGGCTGGATAAGCGAATGGCGCGGAACGGGCCCAGGTCGGTGTAGCGAAAGCCGTAGAGCGCCCGAGTCAAGACCACGGCGAGACGGTTTCCCATCCGCTGGTGAACCGCGAGAGCGCCCGGCTCGCGGCTTCCCAACTCGCGCGAGCCTACGACCAGGTCGGCATGCCCTTCCGAGATGGGCTGGATCAACCGCGGGGCCTCGGCGGGAACGTCGGAGCCATCCGCATCCAGGAAAACCACGATTTCGGTTTCGGGGTCGAGGTAGTCCAACCCCCGCAGGCAGGCGCTGCCATAACCGCGGCGGGGCTCCTCGATGACGAGCGCCCCCAGGGACCGCGCCACCGTTGCAGTCTGGTCGGTCGAGCCGTTGTCAACCACGATCACCTGGCCAAAAACGTCCGGGGGAATCTCCTTCAGTACCTGTCCGATCGACCGCTCTTCGTTGAGCGCGGGAATAATCAAGGCTGCCTTCATCGTTTTACTTGCGGCGGATGTTTCGGATCGCCGTCGGCCCGAACTCCAGCGTTGTCAAAAGATTACCGCGGCGTGACGGAGCCCGGGCGAGGCGGCGGCTGCACGCTCGTTTGAAAAAAGCTAGCAACCTAGGCCGCTCTGACTCAGCCAAGGCGCGGCCGCTTCGTCGTTATTTAGGTAAACCGCCTTGTCGCTCCGACGGGGATCGTGATACAAAAACGAGAGGCCGTATCCTCCCAGGCTCGACCCACATCCATGGAATCATTCGAGAGCAACCGCCCGGCTGATGCCAATGACGGTACCGGGGCTGTGGGATTAGCAGCTTCCACGGCCGCGCTAGAGCCGGTGAGCGAGGCCATCGCAGCGCCCGGCGCCTCGGCGCCGCCCTCGTTCTGGTTCGACGTTCAGGTCTGGCTGCGCGACATCTTTTTCTCGGTCGCCATTGCCGCCGTCGTCATCGTCTTTCTTTACCAGCCGGTGAAGGTCGAAGGGACGAGCATGCTGCCGTGGCTCGAAGACCAGGAACGAATCTTTGTCAACAAGTTCGTCTATCGCTTCGAAGACATCGCGCGCGGTGACATTATCGTCTTCCGGTTCCCGCTCGACCCTTCCAAATCCTATATTAAGCGAGTCGCCGGCTTGCCCGGAGACGTCGTGGAGATCGTCGACGGACGCCTGTTTGTCAACAACAAGGAAGTCCCGGAGCCGTACGTTCTGCCCAGCTTTCGCGACCAGAGCAGCTCGCGGCCCGTCATCGTGGCTGAGGGTGAGTTCTTTGTCCTTGGAGACCATCGCAACACCTCCAACGACAGCCGTACCTGGGGGACCGTCGCCCGCCGTCATATCACTGGAAAAGCGGTTTTCGCCTACTGGCCCTTGGAGCGCTTTGGAGTTTTGGAATGAATTTTGAGGCTGTGCTCGCCCTCGAGGACGGCCGCTGTTTTCGTGGAAGAGGCGTCGGGGCGCGGGCCGAGGCCTATGGCGAAGTCGTTTTCAACACCGGCATCACCGGCTACCAGGAAATCTTCACCGACCCATCCTACAGCGGCCAGATCGTTGTTCTGACCTATCCCCACATCGGGAATTATGGCGCCAACTCCGACGACAGCGAGTCGGCCAAGCCCTATATCGAAGGCTTGGTGGTTCGCGAATTTTCGACGGTTGCCAGCAACTGGCGCTCGACGCAGCACGCCGCCGATTTTCTGGCCAAGCAATCGATCCCTGTAATCGACGGCATCGATACGCGCGCCCTGGTGCGGCATCTGCGGGACCGCGGCTCGATGCGCGGCGTCGTTTCCACGCTGGAGCTCGACGCCGACAAGCTGGTCGAAAAGGCGCGTAGCATCCCAAAGATGGAAGGCCTCGATTTGGCCACAGCCGTCTCGACCAAGCAGCGCTACGAGTGGACGCGCGGCCTCGATGCCTGCTCGCCATCGGAAATCGTCGTCCCCAAGCGGCCGGAAGAAGGCGGCGAACCGCCGCTGCACGTGGTCGCCTACGATTTCGGCATCAAGCACAATATTCTTCGCGCGCTGGTGCAGCACGGCTGCCGCGTGACCGTGGTGCCATCGTTGACGACCGCGGACGAAGTGCTGGCTCTCGAGCCCGACGGCGTTTTTCTCTCCAACGGCCCCGGCGATCCCGAACCGCTCGCCAGGCAGGCAGAGAACATCCGCCAGTTGGTCGGCCGCACTCCGATCTTTGGAATTTGCCTGGGCCATCAGATGCTCGGGCTGGCCGTGGGCGGCAAGACGTTCAAGCTCAAGTTCGGGCACCACGGAGTCAACCATCCGGTCCGCAACGAATTGACCGGCAGAGTGGAAATCACTTCCCAGAACCACGGCTTCTGCGTCGACCCGGACTCGCTCAAGTCCAGCGACATCGAGGTCACCCACGTCAACCTAAACGACCAGACGCTGGAAGGCTTCCGCAGCCGCAAGGATCCGTTGTTCTGCGTGCAATATCACCCGGAGGCCGCGCCCGGGCCGCACGACTCGCGCTACCTGTTTCAGCAATTTGTTGATCTAATGAAGGCAGCCTGAGCGGGGCTCGCCTGCAATTCCACGCGGGCGGCGGGCGTGTGTGTGCCGCCGAGTAACGTGGGTGCCGGCGGGGTGCCGGCGGGGACAGTCACCACGTTTCGCGCTGACGCTGCCGGTGGAACAGGGGGTTGAGTGCGAAACGTGGTGACTGTCCCCCTGAGAGATTCTCAGAAGTTTAGCGGGAGTTAGATGCCGAAGCGCACCGACATTCACAAGATCATGATCATCGGGTCGGGGCCGATTGTGATCGGCCAGGCCTGCGAGTTTGACTATTCCGGCACTCAAGCCTGCAAAGCGTTGCGCAGCGAAGGTTATGAGACGGTGCTGGTGAACTCGAACCCGGCGACGATCATGACCGATCCCGAGCTGGCCGAGCGCACCTACATCGAACCCCTGTCGCTCGAATATCTCACCGAGATCATCGCCAAGGAACGTCCCGATGCGCTGCTGTCGACTGTCGGCGGCCAGACCGGACTCAACCGGTCGGTCGAGCTGGCCGAGGCCGGCGTGCTCGACAAATACGGCGTGGAGCTGATCGGCGCGAAGCTCGATGCCATCAAGAAGGCCGAAGACCGGCTGCTGTTCAAAGACGCGATGCGGAAGATCGGTCTCGATGTGCCGAATTCGCGGCTTGTCGGAGACGTGCAGGGCGGCCTCGATTTTGCGTCTGAAGTCGGGTACCCCGTCGTGTTGCGGCCAAGCTTCACCCTCGGCGGCAGCGGCGGCGGCCTCGCCTATAACAGCGAAGAGATGGTCGAGCTGCTGACCCGCGCGATCGAGATTTCGCCGGTGCACGAAGTGCTGATCGAAGAAAGCGTTCTTGGCTGGAAGGAATACGAGCTCGAGGTGATGCGCGACCTCAACGACAACTGCATCATTATCTGCTCGATCGAGAACTTCGACCCGATGGGCGTGCACACCGGCGACTCGATCACCGTCGCCCCGGCGCAAACGCTCACCGACCGCGAGTATCAGATGATGCGCGACGGAGCGCTTGCCTGCCTGCGCGAAATCGGCGTCGATACGGGAGGCTCGAATGTGCAATTCGCCATCGAGCCGAAAACCGGCCGCATGGTCGTCATCGAGATGAACCCGCGCGTTTCGCGGAGCTCGGCGCTGGCGTCGAAAGCCACCGGCTTCCCGATCGCGAAGATCGCCGCCAAGCTCGCGGTCGGCATGCGGCTCGACGAGATCCCGAACGATATTACCGAGAAAACGCCGGCCTGCTTTGAGCCGACCATCGACTACGTGGTCGTCAAGATTCCCAAGTGGCAGTTTGAAAAATTCCCCGGTACGCAAGCCTTGCTCGGCGTCCAGATGAAGAGCATCGGCGAGGTGATGGCTATCGGCAGCACCTTCAAGCACGCTCTATGGAAGGCGATTCGCAGCCTCGAGACGGGCCGCAAGTCGGGCACCGACGTTTACGATCCTGATCTGATTCCGCACAAGCTGATCACGCCCAACCCCGATCGCCTCAACTACATCCGCTACGCTTTTGAGCAAGGCCGCACCGTGCAGGACGTGCACGAGATGACCTGCATCGACCCCTGGTTCTTGCGGCAGGTCAAAGAAGTCGTCGACTTTCAGAAGGGTATTGAGTCGGAGTCGCTCGAAACGGTTCCGCAAGAAACAGTCGCGCAGGCGAAGCGCTACGGGCTCTCCGACAATCGCCTGGCGAGGTTGTGGGGCGCTTCCGAAGACGCCGTGCGCGAGAAGCGCAAGCAGATGGGCGTCAGCGCCGTCTTCAAGCGCGTTGATACCTGCGCCGCGGAGTTCGAAAGTTTTACGCCCTATCTCTACTCCGTCTACGAGGAGGAGTGCGAGGCTAACCCCAGCGACCGCCGCAAGGTCATCATTCTCGGCAGCGGGCCGAACCGTATCGGGCAGGGCATCGAGTTCGACTACTGCTGCTGCCACGCGTCGTTTGCGCTGCAAGAGCTCGACTACGAGTCGATCATGGTCAACTGCAACCCCGAGACCGTGTCGACCGACTACGACACCAGCGACCGGCTCTACTTCGAGCCCTTGACGCTCGAAAACGTGCTGAACATC
>JBBDWJ010000190.1:0-25076 GCA_040902925.1 Bryobacterales bacterium
CTCGACCTCTCGGACGTCGAGCCGACCTCCCACCCGCTCGACCTCGTCAACGTCTCGGCCGCCGACGAGCCGCGCCCGTCCCTGCCGCGCGAGGCCGCGTTGGGGCCGGCCGCATCAGCCGCTCCGACCACATGGCGCTGGAGGTTAGCGATCTCCGCGCCGTAAAGAAAGCGCTCGAAGGCGCCGGGATCGAGTTTGGAGAAGGAAGCAATCAGGCGTTGGGAATGGACCAGATTTTCTGCCGCGATCCTGACGGGCACGTGATCGAATTCGTGCGCTACCGGTGACCCACCGGGTGGTTCCACCCGTTATTTTGAAACTTTCCTTACGCAGAAACGGTCACAGGGATCAGGTCTTTCCATGGGCGCAGGCGTCGGCGTCCGAAGGCACAGCGTTGCTTTTCATGCGAGACGCCAATGGAAGGGCGTCCCTTTCGAACCGTTGTTCAGGAGAATTCATGCGTACTGTCGCCATCGCCATCGTCACATTGATGCTCACGGCGCTGCCCGTTTTTGGCCAGGGCGCCGAAATCGGAATCTCGGGGGGCTGGGGTCATTTCTTGAGCGGCACTGTCGGTCTGGAGGAGGCATTTGGGGAAGAACCCGCCGAATACACGATCGACGACGGCGTTCGCATCGGCGTCCGCATGGATTTCAATACGGGCGATTTCATCGGCCACGAGGTTTCCTACGGCTTTCAACACAGCAGTCTGGAAATTCTCGACCAGTCCTTCGGCAGCATGTCGATCCACAACATCTACTACAACTTCATGCTGCACGCGTTTCCGGAGGGGAGCGTGGTGCGGCCGTTCGTCACCGGCGGGGCCGGAGTCTCAGTGTTCAATCCGCCGGGTGTATCTTCCTTTTCCGGGGCCGGCGACAACAAGTTCGGCTACAACTACGGGGCGGGGGTCAAGTTCAAGATGACCGAAAGCTACGGCATCCGGCTCGACGTGCGCGACCATGTGACGGGCAAGCCGTTCGACCTGCCCGGTGGCGACGGACGGCTGCACAACTTGGAACTCTCGGCGGGTTTTTCGCTGCTTTTCTGAGGCAGGCGATGTTTTTCTGAGGCAGGCAGGCGCGGCCAAGGGACAGCCAACTTCGCGCCCAGCGCTCCCGAACGGCCTGAGATTTCCCGGGATCTCTCAAACCATCAAGAAACGCCGCAAAAACGCGATAGCCGTCCCCTGCACGCGACCCGTTCTCCGCGAACGGCTTGTGTGGCGGGTGCAACCGCTAGTAACTGGCGACGGCTTCGGACTCGTCGGTATAACTGTCGAACACGGTATACAACTTGGTGATCTGGAGCAGGTCGTCCACCTTTTTCTGGACGTTCAGCAGCTTGACCTTGGCGCCTTGGTTGGCGGCCGTAGTGTAGCTGGACACCAACTCGCCGAGGCCGGAGCTGTCGATGTAAGTGCAATCGCCCAGGTTCAACAAAATTTTCTTATTGCCCTTGGCGAGAAGGTCGCGAACGGTGTCGCGCAGTTTACCCGAAGCCTCGCCGAGCGTGATGCGACCGCTGAGATCGACAATCACGACCCCACTCACTTCACGTATGCTCGTTGATAGACTCACTTCCTACTCCTCCTTGTGCTCACTCTGGCCGCCGGCCTGGGGCGAACTGAATTTCACCATCACGACCTCCGTGCCGACCGGCTCCGCGGGGTGGATTTCCACATGATCCACGAACGCACGAATCAGCAGCAGACCGCGGCCCGATCCGCGCAAAATGTTCTCTCGCGAGAGGGGATCGGGCACTTCCGTGGGGCTGAACCCCAAGCCCTCGTCCCGCACGGTGACGGTAATCTTTTCCGGACCGACAACCACCGAAAAGCGGACGTGTTTCTCTTTGCTGTAGGCGTTGCCGTGAACGATGGCGTTGACCATCGATTCGCGGGCGGCCATGCCGAGATGTTCAATCTGTTCGGCGGAGAAACCGTATTCTTCGGCCAGGCGCTGTACGATCAACTCGGCTGCATCGGCGCTGTCCAGGGTGCTGCCAAGCTCCAGGTGCAGCTCTCTGACTTCCTGCATACGTTGATGAGCGTCAATCGTGACGACCGCCTGCCGTAAATGAATAGGAAACAATCGCACACCGACCGCTGGAAAGTCAAGGCGAGTGAAGCGGTTACGAGGGAGATACAATCGAGCGCTGGGGGTGGACCGGGCGCCGCCGGCGCCCTCGAGTGGGAAAACAGGCACCCATGTACGACGTAATTATCATCGGCGCGGGCCACAACGGGCTGGTCAGCGCGGCATTGCTGGCCAAGGCTGGCCTGAAAACGCTGGTGCTCGAGCGGCGCGAGATGGTCGGCGGCGCGTGCGTCACGGAAGAAACCTTTCCCGGCTTCCGGTTCTCGACGGCGGCCTACCTGGTGAGCCTGTTGCAACAGAAGGTGGTCGACGAACTCGAACTGGAGCGCTTTGGCTACCGCGTTGACCCCAAGGACCCGGCATTTTTTACGGCCTATCCCGACGGCCGCACCCTGACGATGTGGCAGGACCGGCGCCGTACGGTCGAAGAGATCGCCAAATTTTCCGAGGCCGACGCGCGGGCGTATCCGGCTTACAGCGATTTCGTTGACGGGCTGGCTCGTGTTGTCGAGCCGCTGCTGTTCCGGGTGCCGCCGGCGCTGCCTCCGCAGTCGCTCGGCGAATACTTCGATTTGGGCAAGCTGGGCTTGGAGCTCAAATCGCTTGACCAGCGGCAACTGAGCGGGCTGATCAAGATGCTCGGCCAGAGCGCCTACGAGTTTTTGGCCGAATGGTTCGAGTCAGAAGCGATGCGCGCGACGCTGGCGACCGACGGCGTGATCGGCGCCAACGGCGGGCCGATGTCGCCGGGGACCGCGTACGTCCTGCTGCATCACTACATGGGCGGCGTCGGCGGCGTGCGCGGGTTGTGGGGATTTGTGCGCGGCGGCATGGGCGCTCTGACCGCCGCGATGGCGGATTCGGCGCGCAGCCGCGGCGCGGAGATTCGCTGCGGCGTTACGGTCTCGCGCGTCGATATTCGCGATGGCGAGGCTCGTGGCGTGGTGCTCGAAAACGGCGACGAAATTCGGGGCCGCGTGGTGCTGTCGAATGGCGACCCCAAGCGCACGTTTCTCGAATGGGTCGGCGAGTCCGAACTGGAGCCTTCATTCGCCGAGGCGATCCGGCGGTATCGCTCGGAAGGCACGTCGTTGAAGATCAACCTGGCCCTCGATGCACTGCCGGATTTCAAGGCCATGCCCGGGCCAGGCCCGCACCACGGCGCGACGATGCACATCTGCCCGACGATCGAATATATGGAGCGCGCCTGGGACGACGCGAAATACGGCCGCCCTTCGCAAGCGCCGATCATCGAGATGACGCTGCCGACCTACTATGACCCGTCGCTCGCGCCTCCGGGTAAGCACGTCATGGGGATTTTCGTGCAATATGCCCCTTACACGCTACGCGAGGGAAGCTGGGACGACATTGGCGAGCAATTCGCCGATCGCGTGATCGACTGCATTGCCGAGTATGTGCCCAACATCCGTTCGATCGTGCTCCACCGCCAGGTGCTCACTCCGCTCGACATCGAGCGAAGATTCGGCATGACGGGCGGCAATATTTTTCACGGTGCGATGGGGCTCGACCAACTGTTTTTCGCGCGCCCGGTATTGGGCTGGGCGCGCTACCGCACTCCGATCCGCAAGCTCTATTTGTGCGGCTCCGGCGCACATCCCGGCGGAGGGGTCATCGGCGCGGCCGGGCACAACGCCGCCGGCCGCGTGCTCAAGGACTGGAAGCGCTGACGGGGTCACTTCCACCGCCGGCGGGGCACCGTCCCCCTTAAGTTCTTTCTTTCTATTGCTAACGCCTCCTTTACCGAAGCAGTTTAAGTCTGTTGAGGTCTCTCGTTTCGCATGGCAGAACATCTGGCGTCGGCCGGATGTAGCGACCGCGCGGACCCTGTTGCTAGGGCCCTGGGTGTGATGTTCCGTGAAAGCGCCGGTTCTTTACCTGGCCGAACGCCACCGCCGGGGGGCGGCCAGTGTGTTGTGCCGCCGGAACCAGATCCTTATTCCTCATCAAGTACGGCGAAAAACTGTAGTCAGGGAACGAGCTTTCGGATACAATGCCTGACAGCTTTTAGGGTTTCGGGTACTACATCTCAGTCAACTTCTTCAAGGAGGGGTCTCGCATGCCCAGTCTGCGTGCTGTTCCAGCACCGCCCATGGCGTCGCACGCCATCTTTTCGCCGCGCCACGTGGCGCTCATTGCTCTGCTATCGGCATTGCTGTTTTCCGCCACTGCAGCCGCGCAAGAACTGCGCGGACGCGTTCAAGGTATCGTCTCAGATTCGAGCGGCGCTGTTATTCCCGCCGCGCGAGTGACGCTACGCAACGTCAACACCAACGTCGAAACTCTTCGTGAGACCGGGGCGACAGGTCAATATGTTTTCGATCAGGTGCTTCCCGGCAGCTATGAACTGCGCGTCGAAGTCGACGGCTTTCGTAGTTTCGTGCAACAAAACATCCTGGTCCAGACGCGCGCTGACGTTACCGTTAACGCCGCTTTGGAAGTCGGCGCCATCGCCGAAACGGTCACCGTCGAGGAATCGCCCGTGGCGGTGAGCTTCAACCAGACCACCATGGAAACCACGCTCGACACCAAGATGGCGAACGAGCTGCCGATCATTCACCGCAACCCGTTCCTGCTGGCGCAACTCGATCCAGCGGTCGTCTACCGCGGAAACCAGGAAACCAGCCCCTATCACCACTGGGCGGCCAGCCAGCTTGACGTAGGCGGCAACACCTCCTACAAAAACAACGTGCTGCTCGATGGCGTGCCACAGCTTGTCGGCGCCAAGGGCACCTACGTGCCGGCGATGGACGCTGTGAGCGAAGTCAACGTGCAGCAGAACGCCGTGGATGCCGAGTACGGGCATTCGGCAGGCGGCATCGTATCCGTGCAAATGAAAAGCGGCACCAACGACTGGCACGGCTCGGCCTACTATCTCGGACGCAACCCGGTCTTCAACGCCCGGCCCAACCCGCTGACCGCGCAGGAATCGATCGTGCGCCGCAGCGTCTGGGGCGTAACCAGCGGCAACCCGATCGTGGCGAACAAAGTGTTCAACTTCTTCGCCTACGAGGGGCAGAATACTCGTCAGCCGTTGACTCTCACGCGCACGCTGCCGACGCAGCTCGAGCAGGGCGGCGATTTCTCGAATAGCTTGAACCGCAACGGCGGCGTGCGGATGATCCACGATCCTTTCACCACGCAGATAACGGGTTCAAATACCTCGACGCGCGAGCCGTTTGCAAACAACGTCATCCCGCAGTCGCGTCTGGACCCGACGGCGGTCACGGTCATGGGCGAGATGTTCGAGCCCAACAACCCCGGCGATAACGTGGCGGGCCTGAACAACTTCCGCTATACCTACCCGCAGGAGTTCAAGTACTACAACTTCTCCGACCGCGTCGATTGGAATGTCAGCGAAAACGTCCGCGTGTTCGGGCGCATCAGCCGCTTCCATACCGACCAGGTCGATCCCGATTTCACCAACGGCTCCATCCTGCAACCGCGCGCCGGCAGCGAGCGCCACACCTGGCAGAGTTCCGGCGACATCGTATGGACCGTCAATCCGACCACGGTGTTCAACGTGCGCGGGTCATGGTCGAAGATCACCGACCGCTTCTCGGCGCCCGAGGTCGAGATCGGCGAGGCTGGCCTGGAACGGCTCTGGCCGGGCAACCAGTGGTATACGTCGCACGTGCGCGACATCCCCACGGTGTATCACCCCGAGATCATTGCCAATGCCGAATCCACCTCTGCCTTCGGACGCTCGGGCTATTGGTTCCAGGAGCCGCAGACCTACAACTGGGATGTGAAGCTCTCCAAGCAGGCTGGCCGCCACTATTTGAAGTTCGGCCACCAGTACCGCGCCCAGCGCGTCGAGGCGGCGCGCCCGCAAGGCATGCAGTTCACCTTCCGCCCCGAGGAAACCGCAGACACAATCTTCGCGCCGCAGACGGCCACGGTCGGCCATGCCTACGCTTCGATGATGCTCGGCGTCATCGGCGGCGGACGCGGCGTGGCGACGGTTCCGGTCAACCGGCCGAACGTGGATGTTTTCGGCTTCTACGTACACGACGACTTCAAGATCAGCCAGAACGTGACGCTGAATCTCGGCGTGCGCTACGAGTACGAAACCGCCATGCGCGATCCGGAATACCGGCTGTCGCGCTACATGGATTTCAACCAGGCGCTGCCGGAGCTGGCGTCGGCGATGGCGCCGTTCCCCGAAGAGGCCATGGCGCTGCGCCGCCAGCCCCTCAATATCGCTGGGGCCTGGATCTTCACCGATCAAGACAACCCGGGGACCTGGAACGCGCAGAAGAACATCATTCTGCCGCGCGCCGGCCTGGCGATCCGGCTCAACGACCGCACCGCCTTGCGCATCGGGTACGCGCGCTACGCGATACCCCCGATCCAGGGCCGCGACGCGCTGGCCACCCACGCGTACCTTGATCCGCTAGGCAGCACGCCCTACACCGGTTTCACGGCAACGACGGCTCCGCAAGGCTTACTCCAGGGCGTCCCGAGGGCTATTCTTTCCGATCCCTACCCCTCCTCGGGTGCCAACCCCAACCCGCTGGTCGAGCCCGCCGGCAAGGCGAACGGCATCTACGCTGTCGTCGGAACCGGAGGCGGCGAAGGGCAGTTCTTCCAACAGAACTTCCGGCAGGGGATCAACGACCGTGTCAACGTCTCGTTGCAGCGCGAAATCTTCAGCCGGATCATCGTGGACGCGACGTTTTTCATGAACTTCGGCCACAACCACCCGGTCAACCGCAATGTCAACATGGCGGACCCGCGTATCGGCTTCGACGCCCAGTCGGCCATCAATCAAAGCGTTCCAAATCCCTTTTTCGGGCTGCCGGCCAACATCGTGCCGGGCCCGCTGCGCAACCAGCGCAACGTCAACGTCAGCCAGTTGATCCGGCCCTATCCGTTCTACACCGATATCAACCTGCTTGGCGAGGGGGTCGGCGGGCAGCGCTACAACGCCTTCCAGCTCAAGATCCAGCGGCCGTTCGCCAACGGCTTCAACTTCCTGCTGGGCTACAACAACAACCGCGGGAAAGCCCAGGAGTATTACGACGAAGTGGATCAATTCGACCAGACGCTGGACTACCAGCGCGATACGTACTCGGGTCAGACATTGACGCTCGGCGGCATCTTCGAATTGCCCTTCGGCCGCGGCCGCCGGTTCGGTGGCGGCGCGCCAAAGGCCCTCAACGCCATCTTCGGCGGCTGGTCGATCAGCGGAATCTACCGCTTCCAGAGCGGCCAACTGCTGAGTTTCCGCACCAACCCGGCGGTGGTCAGCGGCGACCCCGTGCTGGACAATCCAACCCGCCAGCGCTGGTTCAACACCGATGCGTTCAGCCGGCTGCCGGCGTTCACGCGGCGGTCGAACCCGTGGATCTTCGACGATCTGCGGGGCCCCTCCTACTCCAATCTTGACATGACGCTCAACAAGCTCGTGCCGATCACCGAGCGCCTCAAGCTGGAGCTGCGCATGGAGGCCTACAACCTCAGCAACAGCTTCATGGGGCAAAACCCCATTACCGACGTCAACAGCGGCAGCTTTGGCGCGGTTACCGCTCAGCTCGTAACCCACTCGGGCCGCGAGTTGCAGTACAGCTTGCGGTTGATCTGGTAGCCGCTTAGGCTCGAACTTGTTCCCAACAGGCCGCCGTCCGCAACCCGCGGGCGGCGGCCTTTTTTTTGTGGCACAGGCAATCTTGCCTGTGTTCTTGTTGCTCGGGTAGTCATGCCTGTGTTCTTAGACCGGCGGGCTAGCGTATGCATGGAATGGGTAGCCCTCCAGGCATTCTTGGGCAGACAGGATTGTCTGCCCCACTGCGCCTACAATCCCTCGCGCACTTCCCCTCTTAGCGCTCTTAGAAATTCCGCCAGGTCTGCTTTTTCGGTTGGCGTCAGGTCGAGCCGCTGCATTTCCATGCTCAAGTTCGGGTCGCGCTCGCCGCCCTTGTCGTAAAACTCGATCACATCGGCAAGCGTTGCCAAGCTGCCATCGTGCATGTAGGGACCTGTGGCGGCGATTTCGCGCAGCGTTGGAGTCTTGAACGCTCCCGTGTCGGTGGTATCTCCGGTGACCTTCGCGCGGCCGTGGTCTTCGCTCGCGCCGTTTTTCCAGCCGACGCCGGTGTTGTGGAACTCTTCGTCGGTGAGGTTGGGACCCAGGTGACAGACAGAGCAGTTGCCTTTACCCCGGAAGATATCGAGCCCGCGGCGTTGGGCGGCAGAGAGGGCTTCGGCTTCGCCGGCCACGTAGCGATCGTACGGGGAATTGCCCGATACGATGGTCCGCACGTAACTCGCCAGGGCTTGTTGCAGCGCGTCCGCGTCTGGCGGGCGTCCAAAACTTTTTTGAAAGCCGGCCACGTAGGCTGTGTCGCCGCGCAAGCGCGCTTCGACTCCTTCCAGAGTCATCGCCATCTCGATCGGATTCTGGATCGGTTGGAGAACTTGCTCTTCCAGGCTTGCGGCACGGCCGTCCCAGAAGAAAAGCTTTCCGTAGCCGCGATTGATGAGCCGCGGCGAACGGCGCGTTCCCTTTTGTCCATCGACACCTACCGCCACGGGCTTGGTGTCGGTAAATCCCAGCTTGGGGTCGTGACAGGTCGCGCACGACAGCGTGCGATCTCGCGAAAGGACCGGATCGAAAAACAGCTTGCGGCCCAGTTCAATTTTTTCCTTTGTTAGCGGGTTGGCGGCCGGGACCGGCATGTACGCGTCAAGCCCCAGGGGAGGAGTGCGAGGGCCGTCGGCAAGCGAAGGTGAGGAGGCAAAGAGCGCGAGGCCGAGCGCCAACGTCGTGGCGCAAGCTTTCAAAGGCTGAGGAACAAGGCTCGGGAGTAGATCACCGCTAGGCAATAGATCACCAGAGCACTTCGAGCGAATCGCCGCAGGCGATCCGAGCCCCACCCGCGAGGGCGGGGTCGATTTCGCGGCCCAGCAGAATCTCACACCGCCCGGTCGATGGGATACGGTCCTCGCGGATCGTGTACCCCACCCTGGCACTTGGGGCTCGGATCGCCTGCGGCGATATCCGCCTGGATTCATTTCGCAGCCTGTCTGGTCTGCAGCATCGAGATTGGGTCGACGAGCGCGGATTAGGCGCACCGCCAGCGACAGATCTTATGGCTCTTATGGTGCGGCGCTCGCCGCGGGCGTTGCATTTTCCAGAACCCAAATCTCGCTGCCAGCCTCGCCGATCGTCAACGCGATACTCTTGCCGTCGGGGTGAACGCTGACCCCGGGCTGCCGCTTCGGCTGCAGCAGAGCCGGCCGAATGGAATCGCCCGCCGTCGATACGCGAAAGAGCTGCGCTCCCGACGATCCTTCGGTGCCCACGATCAGTTCGTCTCCAGTGGGCATCCAGACCAGATCGGTGAGCCGGCCGCTAGGCAGTGTGAGCAGCTTCGTCGCGGTTCCAGAGCCGAGCCCGAACACGAGGATATCGCCGGTTCCGCTTCCTTCCGGCTCCAGCACGGCGAAGGCGAGGCGGCCGCCATCCGGAGAAACGGCAGGCGATGCGAACCGGCTGTTGCCGCGCGCGTTGTGCAGTGGTTGCTCGGAGTGGTCATAGCGATTTAAGAGCACTAGAGCCTGCGGCGATCCCGGCCGGACATAGAAAATCTCGCGGCCGTTGGCGCTGTACGTCCCCTCCAGGCCGCGGTGGCCGGCCTTGGGATGCAGCACGACGGTAGAGGTGCGGCCACTCTCGATGTCGTACTCGAACAGACCGCCGCGCGCGCGCCGGTCGCTTCCCGCAAGCAGCAGACGCCGCCCGTCGGGGGACCATGCGATGCGCTCGACGTGAGCCAGCCGCACCGGCAGCTCTTTCGATTCCTCTTGAGCGATCGAGTAGAGCAGCACGGCCCGATGTTCCTGTCCATAATTCTCCGACCCGCGCAGCGACAAATAGGCAAGCGTAGAGCCGTCGGGCGAAAACACGGCGCCGAAGTTGCGCCCCGGTGTGTCGGCGATGGCGGGTTTCGGAAGCTCTGATGCATCGAACGTTGTGACGTAGACATCGGTGCGGCCGGTGCGCAAGCCGTAGTAAAGATCGCCAGCGGCGGTAAGCCCTAGCGGCAAAGGGCGGTCCAGGCCATCGCGCAGCAAGCGCGGTTCCCCCGTGGCGCGGCCGTCTTCGACCGCCACAGCCCAGACGCCGGTTGATCCCGATCGGTCGCTCGAAAAAACAATTTCGCGGTCATCGGGCGACCACAGCGGAAACAGATCGTTTGCGGAGCCTTCGAGCAGCCTGGTCTCGCTGCTGCCATCGACCGCCAGCACGAAGATGTCGCGCTCCTCGGCGCCGTCCTTGGAGAGATTGTCGTAGACGATCCAGCGGCCGTCAGGCGAGAAATCCATGCGCTTGGGATACACCCAGTTGAGCGACTTGAGCGTGCGCGTCGCGCCATCTGCGGTTGAGACCAGGGCAATCTGGCTGATGTTGTCGCGCCGGAAGAACAGAGTGAGAACCTGCTTGCCATCGGGAGAAAAGGCGCAGGGTTGCACGAAACCGGCCTCGGGATTGCGGTAGAGCACGCGAGGCGGCTTGGGCGTATCTCCCTCAGCCGGGATTTCCGCCAGCCGCAAATCGTAAAATCCTTCGTCGTTGAACCAGGCGTACGCCGCCGTGGCGCCGTCCTGGGAAATCACCGAAAAGTACGCGAACTCGCTGTCTTGCGTGGGACCCTTGCGGGTGACAAATCGTTTGGCGCCCGAATTCAGATCGCGCACGGCGAGGTCGCCGGAGGAGGAGTCTGCGTAGGACAGCCAGCGGCCGTCACGCGAGGGTGCGCCGAGCGTGTTGACCTCGGGCCCTTGCCAGACCGCGCGCGGCGCTTTGATCGCAGGCTTTTCAGCCGCAAGCAAAACCCGCGGCGCCGAGACGAGCCCGCACCAAGCAGCCAGCAGAATATAGCCAAGGCCGATTCGTTCCATTGGCGTTTACTATTATAGGTTGCGTGCGGCGGGTCTTCCCTTTTCCACTCTGGATCGCTCTTTTGGCGCCTGTCGCCATCGCCGACCCAGCGGATTACGTGGGAGCTGAATCCTGCGGGGTGTGCCACCGCGAGCAGTTCGACTCTCAGACACGCTCGGGGCATGCCCGTTCGCTTTCGCCGGCGATGGAGCACCCGCTCGCGGCCCGCTTCGAGGGAATCGAGACCCGTCTGGATGGCTCGTTTCAGTATGGAATCGAGCGCGTCGAGGATGCGCTGATATTTCGCGTTCGTCAGGGCGAAACGGTGCCTCAACAAGAAACAGTGCGCCAACAAGTCGTCGATTGGGCTTTCGGGGCCGGCCAGCAGGCGGTGACCTTCGTCAGCCGGTTGGACGAGGACTTCTACGCGGAATTGCGAACCAGTTTTTACCCGCAGGTCGGATTGGCGCTGACGCCCGGGCACCAGAATCAACATCCTACCGGCGTCAGCGAGGCGCTTGGCGTTCGGTACAAGATTTTTAGTCCGCGCTCGGAAATCTTGAGCTGTTTTGGCTGCCACTCGACGGGGCTGCCGTCGCTTGGGGAAAGCTTTGCAATTCGCCCCGCGGAGTTAGGCGTGCGTTGTGAGTCGTGTCATGGCGCGGGCCGCCAGCACAGCGAGTTGATCGCGCAGGGCGAGGTGGATGCGGCGCGACGAGCGATTGGCAACCCGTCCCGGTTGGGGGCTTCGGCGCAGATGGAGTTCTGCGGCCAATGCCATCGGCCGCCCGCTTCCGACGGCGTCGCCATCGATTGGAGCGACGCATGGAACGTGCGCCATCAGCCGGTATATTTGCCCCAGAGCCGCTGTTTTCAGGAATCGGCCGGCAGCCTTACCTGCAAGAACTGTCATGATCCGCATGAACCGCTGCGGCGCAACGACGCGGCTTTTTACAACGAGAAGTGTACGGCGTGCCATAGCGCCGCGAGCCGTCCGCCGGCTCAGGTGTGCCGCCCGGAACAGGGTTGCGCGTCGTGCCACATGCCGGCCGTGCGGCCTCAGCCGGAGCTTGTGTTCCACAACCACTGGATCGGTGTGTATGAAGCGAGCGATGCGCTGCGGCCTCAGCGTTGATCAGCGTTGCGTGGCCCCGAGGCTGGCGCGGATCTCTTTGGTGAAGGCGTCGTCGGCTCCCAGCGCGGCTTCGGCGGCCTTGAGCGCCCGCGAGAACGCTTCGATGGCCGCAGCGGAATTTCCCTTTTGCCGCAGCAGGTGACCCAGGTTGTAGAGCGCGCGCGTGGCGTCAAGGTGATATTCGCCAAGCTGCTGTTCACGAATCGCGATCGCTTGGCGGTAGAGCGGTTCCGCCTCGTCGAGTTTGCCCTGTACGTGATAGACGCCGGCGAGATTGTTGCAGGTGACCGCGGTGTCGGCGTGGTCTTCGCCCAAGGCGTTTCGCCGGATGTCGAGCGCGCGGATTAAAAGTTTCTCCGCCGACTGATAGTCGCGTTGCGCCCGGCGCACATTGCCGAGGTTGTCTAAAGCGGTGGCGGCCTCGGGGCTTTCGGGGCCGAGCGTTCGTTCGAAGATCAGTAAGGCGCGTTCGAAAAGCGGCGCGGCTGCCTCGACGTCGCCACTGCCGAAGTCAAGCAGGGCGATGCTGTTCAACGTCAGCGCTACTTGCGGATGAACCGAGCCAAACTCGCGCTCCTGAAGCGCGAGCGCCTCGCGGTGAAGCGTGACGGCTTCCTCGTCTTTTCCCAGCGGATCGAGGGTGACCGCAAGTCCGCGTAGCCGCTCAGCAGTCCGGCCGAATGAGAGCGCGCGGCGCGACAGAACTTCTGCTTCGTCGAGATCGCCTTTCAGACGCAGCAGCGCGGTCAAGCGGTCGAGGATTTCTCCAACTCCAGCAGGTCCTTCGCGCAACGCGAGCGCTCTTCGCAAAAGTTGTTCGGCATCCTCCCCCTCACCCAGCGCCAGACGGACATCCGCCAGGTTCACCACTGCGCTCGCCAGGTTTTCGCGGGATTCCATTTTCTCGAGAGTAGCTATGGCGCGGCGCAGCAAAGGCTCTGCTTCTCCGGGCCGCTCGTGCTCATTCAGAAACAGCGCCAGATCGACCAGGCTTTGCGTGGTTCGAGAGTCTTCCGAGCCGAAGCTCGCCTCGCGGCGCGCCAGCGCTTCCCGATAGAGCGGCTCGAAGCGCGTTGCACTCTGCGCCGTCAGAGGGATTGCGAAAACAGCGGCCAGGACTAAAACGAGGTTGCCAGCCTGCATGACAGATCGCTCACAGAGATTTGAAATATGGCGCTCCCTGTGGTCCGGCGGGACCCTTGGCTACGCATGTCAAGATGCATCAAGACCAATCGCATCTTAACAACCAGATCGACATCTTTTTCGCTCTCGACTGTTTAGTTGTCGGCACTCGTGTGATCGTGGATGATGCGCCACCCAGTGGCGCCTTTCCGCATCACGAGGGTGAAGAGACCCGATTTATCGCCGCCCGCTTGAGCGTCTCGCGCCAGATGGAAACGGCCCGTTACGATCGCCAGGTCCGCGCTCAGAGGCCGGGCTTGCAACTCGGAGAAGGTTGTCTTACCCATCCGGGCAGGGTCCGGGTAAGCGCGCTTGTAGCGGCTCAGAACGGCGTCGGTTCCCCGCGAAACTTCGGCACCCACGAACGTCGTCTCGGGCGATTGCTCGTAGCACTGCACGAAGGCTTCGATGTCGCCGCGGTTCCAGTCGTCGGCGGATTTCTCGACCACGGCGAGGATCTCGGTTGATTGGCCTTGCGCCGTCGCCGGCGCAGTCGTGAGGATAGCGAGATCAAACGCGACGATACATAGTGCCAACCGTACTGCGCGTCTTGTTTGCATAGGTGCTCCAAGAGAGGGTTTGTTGGTCGCTTTGATCATTGTGGGTAGACGACGGTGTCGTGACCTTCCGGGTTTTACACGATTCGCGGCAGTGGGAACGTCGCCGTTTCGCGGCGAGGGACAGGCGGGAGCGCCCGTCCCCACTTGCTTTGTGTTGCAGCGTATCATTCCTTAGCTCGGATTTGGCTCTCCTACGGTGGCCAGCCTGCCTAGTGATGTTGGCAAGATCGGCGGTCTTACGGATTCGGCTTTCCAGCCGAGCAGAAACTCGACCGCTGGGCCGCAGACGCGGCCTTGGCATGGGCCCATGCCACAGCGAGTCTGGAGCTTGGCGGCGCGCCACGATGGGTGTTGAAGCAACTTCTCGAACGATACGTCTTCGCAGCGGCACACGAGCGTCTCGGATTTCACGATCGTTCTCAGTTCTTCACGCAGGGTGAAGGCGCGGTCCAGCGCGTTCTTGAAGCGCAGGCCCTTGGCTCGCGCGGCGCTGAATTCGCGCACTCGCTCGGGGCGCCCGGCTGCCGCGTAGCCGGCGATCTGTCCTTCAGCCAATGCAAGATCCAGGCCGCCGACTCCCGTTGTCTCCCCCGCGCAGAAAATTCCCGGGACCGTGGTTTGCTGATGGCCATCGACTTTCACCGCGCCATGTTGGATCTCGCAACCGAGCAGCAAGGGAATTTCGAGATTAGGAACGAGACCGAAACCGCAGGCCAGGTAGTCACAACGTTGTTTCCATTCTGTGCGGCCATTTGAAAACGTTACGCTTTCAAGCTTGCCGTTTCCCTCGGCGGCTACCGGCCAACCGGCGGTCCGGTATCGAATTCCGCCGAGCCCCCATCGCAGCTCGAATGCCTCGCGAAGTTTGGCGGGCTCGCCGATCAGATGGAATCCGAAGCGCATCAGATTCACGGAGCCCGCCTGCTCCGCGACAAGCATGATTTGCGCGCCCATCTTCTTGAGATAGGACGCGACCGCGAGCAACAACGGGCCGCTTCCTGCGATGGCGACGGAGCGCCCTTCGATCGGCAGACCGCCTTTGACCATCGCCTGCAGGCCGCCCGCTCCCATAACGTTCGGCAGCGTCCATCCCGGAAACGGCAGGAAACGCTCGCGCGCGCCGGTCGCGAGAATGAGCTTGTCGTACTGAATTTCCGATATGCCGTCGTCGTGGTCCACAAGCAGCGCACCGCAGTCCGCCCCGCCGACGACACGAACGCCGCACAACACCTCCGCGCGGCTGCGGCGCAAGCGATCGAACCAATAAACCGCTTGCGGGCTGCTCGAGCGACGGCTTTCCCGGCGCCAGATTTGTCCGCCCGGCGATGGGTTGTCATCGAGAACAACGACCTTGCGCCCGGCCTCCGAAGCGCAGCACGCCGCGGCGATGCCGGCGGGACCCGCGCCGACCACGAGCACCTCAACTTTTTTTTCGGGCATCCGTCCACACTTGCATGCCGGGGCGGCATAGGATCTGGCAGGCGCGCTGGTGCGCCCGGCCATCGATAGTCACGCGGCATTCGAAGCAGATGCCCATGCCGCAAAGTGGGCCCCGAGGCTCACCGCTAACAGAAACACGAAGCGCCGACTCGCCCGCCAGAGCCACCGCGGTGGACACCATGCTGCCGGCGGCAATGTTTACTGGACGACCGTTCACCTCGACAGTAATGGAATCGGGCATAACGTGCTTGCGGATCAGAAGATCAACAGATCAACCGATCAACGGAATCATCTCCCCGAAGCGCGATGGCAGGTAGGGAGCGGCTGGAATCGCCGGCTCGCGACCCAGGATCTGATCCGCGAGGAGCCGCGCGGTTCCGAGCGACGTAGTGATCCCCAGCCCTTCGTGGCCGGTGGCCAGGTAGAGCCCCGCAATCGCAGGGTGCGGCCCGATCAGCGGCAGCTTATCGTCGGTGGCGGCCCGGAAGCCGGTCCAGGTGCGAATCGTCGACAGTTCCGAAAGATCGGGCATGTAGTCGATGGCGCGGCGAATCATTTTAGCGAGAATCGGCCGGTCGATCGAGGAATTCTCGACTCCGAATTGCCGGGACGAGCCGATCAGCACCTGGCCGGTCGAGCGCGGCTGGACGTTGAACGCCACCGACTCGGCATCCGACCCGTGAGCGCTTTTCAAGTAGCCGAGCTCGACCAACTGATGGCGCACGAACCCTGGGTACCGATCAGTAATAGCAAGATGGCCTTTGCGCGGGCGGATCGGCAGGCCGGCGGTGAGTTGCGGCGCCCAGGCCCCGGCGGCGTTCACCGTGAATCCGGCCGCGAGGTTGGTTCCGTCGGCAAGCCGCACCGCAGTGCCGGTGATTTCCACTGCCCGCGATCCCGCTCGCAAGACCGCCCCCCGCGACTGGGCCTGCCGGATCATCCAACTCGCCGCGCAGGGAGCGTACACGACGCTATCGTCTTGGACCAGCAAACCTCCGGCGAGCCCTGCGCGCAAATGCGGCTCGGCCTCGCGGAGCGCCCGCGGATCAAGTACTTCAACCGGCACGGCACGCTCGCTGTAGTACTGATGCTTGTGGGAAACGGCCGCGAACTCCTCCTCGTCGGCCGCCACCCAGATCGTTCCGCGAGGTTCGTATTCGGCCTCGGGGGGCAGCTCGGCGGATAACTCCTGCCAGAGCTGCCAGGAGTAGCGGGTCAGCGCGAACTCGGCTTCCGAATCGTCCATCACCACGACGTGGCCCATGCCGGCAGCCGTCGCGCCGCCTCCGACCACGCCCGATTCCACGATGGTGACTGACAGGCCTTCGCTCGCCAAAGCATTCGCGCACGCCGCGCCGACGATGCCGCCGCCGACGATCACCACATCGGGCGTGCCGCCGCTCATCGGCCAATGCCTGTACAAAAAGGATCGCGCGGGTCAAAGAGCAAGGTGCCCTTGGCATGGACAAAGGCCGAGCCGGTGATCGAGGGCACGATCTTGCCGTCCATTGCTTTGACGACGCGGCCCTCAAACAGGCTGCCGACAATGCTCTCCTGGCGCCAGACGCCGCCTTGTTTCAGCACGCCGTCGGCCGCGAGACAGGCCAGCTTGGCGCTCGTGCCGGTGCCGCACGGTGAGCGGTCATAAGCCTTGCCCGGGCACAGCACGAAATTTTTGCTGTCGGCGTCACTGCGCTCGGGCGGACCGAACAGCTCTACGTGGTCGATCTCGTGGCCGTTGTCGCCGGTGATGCCCGCGCGATTGAGCGCCTGTCGAATGCGCCAGGTGAAGTCGGTCAGCGCCTCGACGTTACGCACATGAATTTCCTGGCCGTGATCGCCGACGAGGAAAAACCAGTTCCCGCCCCAGGCGACGTCGCCGCGGATGGGGCCGTGGCCTTCGACGGCGATCTCCACTTGCTTAGCCGTTCGAAAGCTCGGGACGTTCTCGATCGTCACTTCGCCTGAAGCGTCGAGAACAGCGCGAACATCGCCCGCCGGCGTCTCGATGAGATGCTCGCCAGGACCGATGCGGCCCTGAAAAGCGAGCGTGACCACCAGCCCGATCGCCCCGTGGCCGCACATGCCGAGATATCCGACGTTGTTGAAGAAGATGACGCCGGCGGCGGCGCGCGGGTTCACGGGCGCACACAACAGTGCGCCCACGACGACATCGGAGCCGCGCGGCTCGTTGACCACCGCCGAGCGAAACTCGTCATGCGTTTCGCGAAAGACCGCCAACCGCTCAGCCATCGTACCCAGGCCCAAATCCGGCGCGCCGCTGATAACGACGCGCGTCGGTTCGCCGCCGGTGTGGGAATCGATGACTTCGACCGGCTGCATTCCCTGATTCATCATGTCGGGGCTAAGAATCGTGGCGGATCGATAGCGTGACAACTCCGTCACGTCGCTGCTGTGTCCTTCCGCGGCGATACCGGCTTCGTCGCGCTATCACCGCTACGCCGAGTGCGCCAACGTGGGGCGCGTCGCGATGGCGTGCCGGATGATATCCAAAATCTCCTCGCGTTCCGCGCCCGTAATCGGCAGGCGCGGCGAGCGCACGGTCTCCGATCCCAAGCCGCACTCGGCCACCGCAAGCTTGATGTACTGCACGAGCTTCGGCTTGGTGTCGAGATGCAGCAGGGGCGTATACCAGCGGTAAATATCGAGCGCCGCGTGGTATTGGCCGCTCACCGCGAGATCCCACAGCAATCGCGACTCTTCGGGAAACGCGTTGACCAGGCCTGAGACCCAGCCCGTCGCCCCCAGCATTGCGGCTTCGAGCGTCAGATCGTCGACGCCGTTGAACAGAATGTAGCGGTCGCCGGTGACGTTTTTGAGATCCGTGATCCGCCGGACATTTTCCGAAGACTCCTTGATCGCCACCAGGGTCGGTTCGTCAGCGAGTTCGGCAAACATTTCCGGGGTGATGTCGGTGCCGTAGGCGACCGGATTGTTGTAGACCATGATCGGAAGGTTAGAGGCGCGGGCGACGCCGCGAAAGTGTGTGATCGTTTCGCGCGGATCGGTCTTATAGACCATCGCGGGCAGCACCATCAGGCCATCGACGCCGAGTTCTTCCACGTCGGCGGCGAACTTGCACGCCAGAGGCGTTGTGTATTCGGCGACTCCGGTCAACACTGGCACGCGCCCGGCAACCGCTTCCACCGCGGCTCGCAGCACCGTCAGTTTCTCGTCATATTCGTGCGAGGTATTTTCCCCGACCGTTCCCAGCATGATGACGCCGTGGACGCCTCCGGTGATCAGCGCCTCGAGGTGCTTGGCTGTCGCTTCGAGATCGAGGGATTGATCTTTGTGGAACTGCGTGGTGACGGCGGGAAAAATCCCGTGCCAGTCTGCTGTCATACGTCGTTCTCCTTGCCGTTTGCGGACAACTTCCAGGAATCCCCTATTGTACGAGCCCGCGCGGCTATACTGGACGGCTTGACCGGCGTGACGGTTGCCCTGTCCGCTCCCTGAATCAAACGCCGCTGTGTGCCACACTGAGGCCTTTCCGGACTTGATCCCTGGTGCGCCGCTCCCTGAGACTGCGGCGCTGCGCCACATAGGGCGCCCGGCATGCGCGAAATCGATTCCAGCGTTCACCAGCGGTTCTCGTCGCGGCTCGGCTTGATGCTGAGCGTGCTCGGAATCGCTGTCGGTACCGGCAACATCTGGCGCTTTCCGCGGATCGCCGCGCAGGCCGGCGGCGAGCAGGGCGCCGGCGCGTTTCTAGTCGCCTGGCTGGTGTTCCTGTTCCTGTGGAGCATCCCGCTGATTATCGCCGAGTATGCGCTGGGACGGGCCAGCCGCAAGGGCCCCGTGGGTGCGTTCACGAGTCTGGCCGGCCCGCAATACAGTTGGATGGGCGCCTTTGTCGCCTTCGTGACGGCGGCGATCACCTTCTATTATTCGGTCGTCGTCGGCTGGTGCATCTACTACTTTTTGATGACGGTCAGCACGCCGCTGCCGACCTCGACGGAAGCCGCGATGTCGACCTGGGCAGCGCTACAGGCGAGCAATTGGCCTAGCTTCTTTCATGCCGTCGCGATCCTGTTGGGCGGCGCGGTGGTCTGGCGCGGCATCCGTTCGATCGAACGCGTCAACACGGTGTTGATGCCGCTGTTGTTGCTCACGGTCGTGATCTCGTTGATTCGCGCCATCACGCTTCCGGGCGCGCTGGAGGGTGTGGCGTATCTGTTTACACCGGAGTGGGGGCAGTTGTCGAACCCGCGCATCTGGCTCGAAGCGCTGACGCAAAATGCATGGGACACCGGCGCCGGCTGGGGCCTGTTTCTCACCTACGGCTGCTACATGCGCAAAGAGCACGACCTCGCCCGTAGCGCTTTCCTGACCGCCATAGGCAACAACCTCATTTCGCTGCTGGCCGGCATGCTGGTGTTCGGCACCGTGTTTGCCGTGTTGGCTCACGGCATGGGCATGAGCCGGCCCGAAGTGCTCAACATCGCGCGCGACAGCGGACCGGCATCCACCGGGCTGACGTTGATCTGGATGCCGCAGTTGTTCGCGCGCATGGCGTTTGGGAAACTGCTGGCCTGCATCTTTTTCTTCGGCCTGGCTGTGGCCGGGTTTACTTCGCTGGTTGCGCAACTCGAACTGCTGGTACGGGTGTTGATTGATATCGGCTGGCAGCGGCGCAACGCCATCTTCCTGATCATGCCGCTGGCGTTCGTTTGCGGCCTGCCCTCGGCGATGAGCGTCGATTTTCTCAGCAACCAGGATTTTGTCTGGGGCGTGGCGCTGATGCTCTCGGGCGGCCTGGTGGCATTCGCCGTGATGCGCTACGGCGCGGAACGGCTGCGGCGCGTGGAAATCCTCGCCTCGGGCAAGGATCTCAATCTGGGCGCGTGGTGGGACGCCACCATAAAATTCTTCGTGCCCTGCGCCGCGACCGTGCTTCTGGTGTGGTGGCTGTCACTGTCGGCCACCGTGTATGCGCCCGACGATTGGTATGATCCTTTTAATCCCTCCAGTGTGATGACATGCCTGGTGCAATGGGGTCTGGCGGCGGCGGCTTTTTTGGCGTTGAATCGCTGGCTGGCGGCCGCGGCCGGCGCTCCAAGCCCTCGAGACGAATCGTGAATTTCTTTCGATCTACCGCACTACTTCTGATTTGCGCCGGCATCTGGGTTCCCGAACTTGCCGCGCAGGGCATGGCTACCGGTCGTGCGGCGCGGCCGGGCGTGCGCGTTGAGACCGACCTGCCGCCGATTGAGGTTCATTTCGAAGACCTTGCCGTCAAGGCCGCGCTCACCACCGTGAATGTCTTTGGCGACGCCAACGCAAAGAGGTACATCGTCGAAACCACCGGCAACGGCGTGACCATCTTCGACTACGACAACGACGGCTGGATGGATATCTTCATCCCCAACGGCGCGACGCTCGACGACCCCGAGGCTGGCCGCTCCGTGCTCTATCGCAACCTGAAAAATCTTCAGTTCGAAGACGTGACCAAGCAAGCCGGCCTCGAAAAAGCGGGCTGGGCGCAGGGCGCCTGCGCGGGCGATTACGACAACGACGGGGACCGCGACTTGTTCGTCACCCATTGGGGACAGAGCAGGCTTTACGAGAACAACGGCGGCAAGTTCAGCGATGCCACCGAAAAGGCCGGCCTGAAGGTCACCGCGGAACGCTGGGACACCGGCTGCACGTTCTTCGACTACGACCTCGACGGACGGCTGGATCTGGCCGCCAGCGGTTACGTCGATTTCGACATCAAGAAAGTGCCCGCGCCCGGAGCGGGTGGTTTTTGCCAGTGGAAAGGTATGCCGGTGATGTGCGGGCCGCGCGGACTGCCCACCGGCCGGAATTACTTGTTCCATAACGAGGGCGGCGGCCGCTTTGGCGATGTTTCGGCGAAGAGTACGGTTGGCGTGCCCGACACCTGTTATGGTTTTACCACCCTGGCTTCGGATTTCGACAACGACGGCTACCCGGATTTGTACGTGGCTTGCGACTCGACGCCGAGCCTTCTTTATCTCAACCAGAAGGACGGAACCTTTGAGGAGTCCGGCATTTTGACCGGCGTCGCGCTAAACGAAGACGGCCAGGAGCAGGCGGGCATGGGGGTGGCGGTCGCCGATTACGATCAGGACGGCCTGTTCGATCTCATCAAGACAAATTTCAGCGACGACACGCCGAATCTTTATCACAACAACGGCGACGGCACGTTTACCGACAATGTCTACCTGTCGGGCCTTGGGATCCACACGCAGTTTCTCGGCTGGGGCGTTCATTTTCTCGATGCGGACCATGACGGGCTCAAGGACGTGTTGATCATCAACGGCCACGTTTATCCCGAGGTCGACAAGGCGAACCTGTCGACGTCGTACCGGCAGCGCCGCTTGTTTTATTGGAACGTCGGCAAAGGGCGTTTTGTCGACCTTTCCGAAAAAGCCGGCCCGGGGATTAGCGAACCGTGGTCATCGCGTGGCTCGGCGCAGGCGGATCTCGACAATGATGGCTCGCTCGAAGTCGTCATCAACAACATGGGCGCTCGGCCGAGCTTGCTGAAAAATTCGGCTCCGAAGAAAAACTGGCTGCTGACTTCAGTGGTGGGAGTCGAATGCAATCGCGACGCGATCGGGGCCCGTGTTTTCGTTTACGCGGGAGCGGAGCGGGTTTCCGGCGAAGTTCACGGCGGTTCAGGGTTTCTGTCTCAGAATGATCCGCGACTGCATTTTGGGTTGGGCGGCCATGCCCGCTACGACCGTATCGAAGTGCAGTGGCCTGGCGGCGGCCGTGAGGTTTTCGCCGGCGGCGAGGCTAACAAGATTGTCGTTCTCAAGCAGGGCGCTGGAAAGCCGGCTGCGGCTTCGCGGTAGACTGCTGCGACTAGCAGCGATGTGCCCAGGGGACAGTCACCGGTGCCCTGGGGGACAGTCACCCGCCCTGCAAACTTTGCCTTTTGCCTGACAGTATGAGTCGGGTGACTGTCCCCGCCCGCAACTGTCCCCGCTCGACTGTCCGCACGTCCACCGTCCCGGCCGCGACTACCGCGTGGGCGCCTTTGGCTGCCCGTAGTAGGCCGCCGGTCCGTGCTTGCGTAGAAAATGCTTGTCGAGCAAGGCGGAGCCGATGGCAGGCGCGGAAGCGTTGAGCGTCGCCGTCCGATAGGCCAGCTTCGCAATCTCTTCCAGAAGCACGGCGTTCTGGGCGGCCTTTTCCGGAGAAGGTCCCCAGCAGAACGGGCCATGACCTCTCACCAGCACGGCCGGCATCTGGCCGGGATCAAGACCCTGAAAACGACGCACGATGGCGCCGCCGGTGTTTTCTTCGTAGGCGCTCTCGATCTCGGCCGCCTCTAGTTCTTCGGTGACCGGAATCGACCCGTAGAAGTAGTCGGAGTGCGTGGTTCCCAGGCAGGGGATCTCGCGTCCGGCTTGCGCCCAGGCGGTGGCATAGCTCGAATGGGTGTGCACGACGCCGCCGATCTGGGGAAAGTCGCGGTAGAGCCTGACGTGCGTGGGGAGATCGGACGAAGGCCGCAGACTGCCCTCGACGATGGCGCCCGAGAGATCGGTCACCACAAGATGTTCCGGCTTCAGCTCCTCAAAGGGGAGGCCGCTTGGCTTGATGACGACCAGACCGTCTTCGCGGGATACTCCGCTGGCGTTGCCGAAGGTGTAGATCACCAGGCCGCGGCGGACCAACTCGAGATTGGCCTCGACGACCTGCTCGCGAAGGGCTTTGAGCGTCATGGTTTTACAATCCTTCCTCGACGGCGAACCGCCGCCCGGTGTATGCCGCGCTGCAAGCATGAGTCCGGGAAGCAAAGGTTAGCACTTGCCGCTCCGGCAAATCGGCATCGGCCTGCGCGCGGCGGCGCCTCTCCCGAGCCCGCGGCTGCATTGATCTGTTGATTCAGCTATACTTAGCGATCTTCGTTGGGGGCATGGCGAAGACCGTTTGGGATCGTTGACCAAATAGTCGTGGCATCCAACCGGTCTTTTGTTTTACCATTTTGCACGAAATCAGGTAAACGCTTTCATCGGACGGGCACTAGAGGAAGAGTCAGCAACCAGACATGATGACGTTGGAAGAAGTAGCCAGGCGGGCGGGAGTTTCCTCCGCCACGGTTTCGCGAGTTCTCAATAACGCCGGGAAGGTTCGTCCGACTACCCGCAAGCGGGTGCTGGAGGCGGTTCGGGAGCTGCGTTACCACCCCAACGTTCACGCCAAAGCGCTGGCCGGGGCCAAAAGCCGCACCCTGGGAATGATCGTCTCGAATCTGAAGAACCCTTATTTCGTGGATATCTTCGGCAGCCTGGAAGCGGCGGCCGACCGCCACGGCTACGAGGTCGTTGTCGAAAGTACCGGATACAGCACCCAACGATTGGCGTCGAGCGTGCGGTCGATGCTTGGGCGCAGGCTGCTGGGCCTTTCGGTGATCGTTTCGGAGATGGACGATTCGCTGATCGAGGAGCTTACCGAGAGCCGTTTGCCGGTTGTGTTCCACGACGTAGGGCGTGCGACGCCGAACGCCGCGCACATCACCGTCGATTGGGAAAAACCGATGCAGAAGACGGTCGAGTACCTGTACTCGCTTGGCCACCGGCGGATGGCGTTCGTTGGACACCACACCGGCCTGGCTTCGCTGCAGGCCCGGCGGCTCGCATTCCTGAACGCGCTCGATCACTACGCCGGCTCGGTGGAGTTCGCCACCGAGGCTGATGTCGATTCGCCGGAAGGCGGCCGGATGGCGACGCGGCGCCTGCTATCCACGGGCTTCCAGCCTACGGCGATTCTGAGCGTCAACGATTTCATGGCGCTGGGCGTGTTGCGCGAGCTGCAAAGCCGTGGTCATCGCGTTCCGCAAGACATTTCGGTCACCGGGTTTGACAACATCAATCTTTCCGAGTTCACCAATCCCCCGCTGACCACGGTCAACGTGCCGCGGGAGCGCATCGGGAGACTGGTGTTTGAAGCGCTTGCGCCGCAGGAGGGCCAGCGGGTTTCCAGTCACGAGATCGTCGTGCATCCGGAAGTAGTGATCCGGGATTCGACGGCGCCGGCGAAGACGCCCTGACGGCTTTCGAGGAGTCTGGCGCCGCATGAGAGAACCATTACCTCCTCAAATTTCGCGGGTGGGGGCGAACGCTTCTTGTTGAGTGGTTCGCAATAAATCACAACCGGCCGCGTCGTCGCCGGCTGAGTGGGAGAAGAGAAGATGAATCCTTCCGAGGTGGCCGCGACTGCCTGGGCCTGGCAGGACTCCTTTACCCTTGGCCTGTTTTTCGCGGGCATGGTCGGCATCGTGGTCTGGGTGCTGCGGCAGAAGGAGGAGACGTCTTCGGACTACTTCCTCGCCGGCCGCGACGCGGGCTGGGTGGCAATCGGTGCTTCGATCTTCGCCTCCAACATCGGCTCGGAGCATCTGGTCGGCCTGGCCGGCACCGGCGCGCGCACCGGCTTGGCGGCGGCGCACTGGGAAATGCACGCCTGGCTGGTGCTGATTCTCGGCTGGGTGTTTGTGCCGTTCTACTCCCGCAGCATGGTGTACACCATGCCGGAGTTTCTCGAACGGCGATTCTCGCCTGCCGCGCGCTCCCTGCTCTCGATCATCTCGATGATCAGCTACGTGCTGACGAAGGTTGCGGTCACAGTCTACGCGGGCGGCGTGGTCTTCAAGCAGGTGCTGGGCATCGACACCTGGATGGGCATTGACTTTTTCTGGATTGGCGCGATCGGGCTGGTGGTGCTCACCGGGCTCTACACCGTGCTGGGGGGCATGA
>JBBDWJ010000191.1:0-24074 GCA_040902925.1 Bryobacterales bacterium
CGGCGGTTTTGGCTACGTCTTCGAAGTGGATGGGCGGCGGGGCGGCTTGATCCTTGGACGCGCCTGGGGCCGCCGGAATCGCGGCGCCGAGCAGCAGCGCGGGTGCGAGCAGGAATTTTCGGCAAGACGGCATCTAAGACAACGGCAGATCGATTCAGTCTTATCTTGCCAGATTGCTGCCGGCCGGCACGGGGCCTCGTGTTTTGTCAGCCCGCTTCATGGAAGCGGGAGACGGGTGGGTTAGGGGCAGGGACTGTTCGGCCCCGACCAGCCTTCGGTGTTTCGCAACCACACTTGGGCGGACCCGAATGTTTGCGCGTTGCTGAGGTCGATGGGAATGGTCACGCGAAATGCTCCGCCAGGGGCGAAGCTCGCCTCGTTTTCGACGAACCATTGCGTAAAAGCCTGATTCAGGAACGTCGGATCGGGCCGCGTGAAGGTCAACTCGGTTCCGGGCGCGGCTTGCAGAGCCAGGCAGACCCCCGTGATCTCCCGCGTTGTGGAAACCGCGTCGGCGATGACATTGATGCCCGTCGGCGTTGTTGGCGTGGTCGTCGCTCGAATCGCCGGAGCTAGCCGCGCGATCGCCGCGCTGCCGGCCATGGCGTCGGTGACGGGCACGGCGTCGCCATCCAGCGTGCGTACGTTTTCGAGGTGGAATTGAATCGAGCCCGCAACGGTACCCGACTGGAAGCGCGCCAGCAGCGGGTCAACCCCGGCGGCGGCTTCCTCCGGAAACGTGGCGCGTTGCTGTCCCTGGGGAACCTGAAAACGAATGGTGCGGCCATCGGCGCCGTCCCCCGCCATGAAACGCACGGCCTGATACGCCGCCAGAAAACCGTTCGGCGTCTGCGAAAGATTGGGGACAAACTCCAGCACCAAATCCCCTTCCAGCGTTTCGGTGGCCGCGCCTGCCGGGAGTTCCAACCCGACCGTGGGCAGGGGAGTCTGGGCCGGGGTGACAGTAGCGCTGAGCCCGATGCCATCGATGTCGACCGGCCCCATCGCGCCCGTGCCCTCGAGCGTAAACAGGGCGGTCTCCACGTTCTCGGCGCTGAGCGTCAATTGGCCGCTGCGCGTTCCACTCTGCTGCGGGGTAAAAGTCAGCGTGTAGCTGGCGGACTGTTCTGGAGCGAGCGCCTCGGGCGATGCGCCGGAAACATCGAACTCGCCGTTTGCGGCGCTGAGCGCCAGCCCAAGCGCCGGCGCGTTGCCGTCGTTGGTGACCACCAGCGGCAGCGAGCTGCTCTCGCCGAGCGCGGTCGACGGGAACCGGATCGTCCCGCCTGGATTGACGGGTACGCCGCTCAACTCGAACCGCAGGCTCGGCTGCGCTTCATTCACGCCGTTGCCCATCAGGGTGACGCTGGGAATCTCGGCGGTCACCGTGCTCGTGAAGTCCACCGACGACAGCTTGGCTCCCGCGCTCGGTGGCGTGAACGTTACGGGTAGGGTCTCCTGAGCTAGCGCCGCAATGGTCAGATCGGCGATCTCGTCTCCTTCACCCAGACCGAAACCTTGCGCCGGGCCGGATTCGCCCAGCATCGCCGTCACGGTCGCCGCGATGTTTCCCCGATTCGCGATGAGAATCGAGCGCTGCGGCCCTGCTTCATTGACCGTCACGTCGCCAAAATTCACGCTGAGGTTGACGGGCTCCACAATCTGGATGCAGGCGGCTTCGGGGATGGGCTCGCGCAACAGGACCGTGCTTCTGCCCGACACCACCTGCGTCACGGTGATTTGTGGGCCGGAGGAGATTGGACCCGTGAGCGGATACCGCAGAACGAAGGAACGCGTCGAGGTGGATCCGGTGGGTTCCAAAGAAAAGGCAAGAGGGTCGGGGGCGAGGTCATACCCGGTTGTCACGCGCGCATCGAGGCCCTGGAGCAACAACCCGCTTAGGTTACTGATCGTCACAGGTATTTCGAGCGTACTGCCGCACTCGGCCTCGCCAAAAGTAATGGAGATCTCGGGGATTGCCTCTCCCGTACCGCGTCCCTCGAGCAGTACCTCGACGAAGCAAGCGTCGTCGTCTTCGTCGCGCAGCGCAACGAAGCTGACCGTTTCTCGAAAGTCCCCCGTCGTGGTTGGCATGAAGCTGACATCCCACGTCGCAAGTCTCAGGTCGGGCGACAACTCGAATCCCTCGGCAATATGGAACGGTTCCTCCACCGTAGAGTAGACAATGCCCGCGTCCATGAACGGTTCGGAAAACCCGAACTGCAGCACGCCCAGCACTTCTTGGCCAAGCGTCACGTTGCCGAAATCGAGTGCGTTTTGCGTAGCATTGCCGTTCTGATCGATTCCTTCGACCTGGCTGATTAGACAGGCGGACAGGGTCACCGGTATGTCGACCGTACACGAACCGCCGTCCCAGAACTGGCTTCTAAAAATGAAGCGGTAGATGCCGGCTTCCGGCGGAGTAAACGAGATGTTAAACACTTGCTGCCCGCCGCTGGAAAGGGATCTCGGCAGCGACGGCGAGGAACCAAACTGCACCTGACTCCCCGTCCGCGACGCAAACGGGCCTGACGAAGTGGCCGCGAACTCGATGCCTTGCAGCTCGAGATTCTCCGATTCGGTCGAAATGCTGTTCTTGCGAATCCGGAACATGGTCGAGTCGTCGACCGTCGGGGACGCCGGAGACGTGAGCGGCGCAAACACGGAGCCGGGCTGCGTGGAAGTTGAACACAATCCCCAAACGTTCGGGGCGGTCTCGACTTCGATCGATGAGGACGATTGCGCCATCGCCGCCCGCGGCAGCAGAATCATCGCCAACACCAGCACCGTCATCGCGGCGGCGGCCGGCGTATGCAAGGCCCTGAGATTGCCTCGGGCCGGCGCTAATACGGATTGCAGGAATCTCATCATTTTCGAATTCGCGATGGCGTCTGGGCGCCGGAGGGCTGCGCTGCTTCCTCGCCGGCCGGAACGTAGAACACGCCGGGCTGATTCTGATCGGCCTGCAACACCGCTTGGACGCCCCCGCCGGTGGTCAGCCGGAATGAATCGGGATCTTTGAGGCGCTCCAGTCCCGTTGCGACGCAGCCGCAAGAGAACAGGCCCGGCGTCGCCGTTCCGGAGCCGGCGACGACCAGCGTGCCGGAACCTTCGTTCACGATGAACACGCTCCCGTTGGTCGAAGCCTCCACGGCGACCGGCGCGCGCACGCCGTCAGACCGGCCCGCGATGGTTCGCGTGCCTTGACGCCCGCCGTCATTGAGCATCAGCACCTGGCCGCGGTCATAGTCCGCGACCAGAGCGTCGCGCGTCTGAGGCACGAACGACATGTGGACAACACGGCCCGCCGCCGCGGCGCGCGAAGCCGTCCCGGTGTGGGAAGCGGCATCGCGCTGCAGGCGGTAAATCTCGCCGCTGCCGTTCTCGTTCGAAAACGCGGCCAGCGCCACCGCGCCGTCATCGGAAACGGCTAGCGCCGTGAGCAGTCCGCCCAAGCCAGCCAGGGAAACCGTATACAGCGAGTGCGGCTGGCGGGGAAGACCGGCGACGACTTCGATCTCGCGCCGCTCGCGATCGTAAAGCAGGGCCACGCCGCCGAGAGGGCTTAGGACAATGCGGTCCGCCTGCGCGTTGACGAAAAACGCACTTGGCAGCAGCATGCCCGAGCCAGGGTTGGGGCGCAGGCCGTAGACCAGCAGCTCACCTGGCTGGGCGCCGCGCGCCACGGCATAGGAACCGGCCGAGGATATGGCCGGCAGGCCGGCGGCGCGAGCCAGGGTTAGCCGCGGACCGGGGAAGGCCGCGCCGGGAAAGCCCTGCAGAGCATAAAGTCCAGCGCCGTCCGCCTGGGCGGCGAAGCCAATCAACGGGCTGCCCAGCGGATCGGCGGTCGCGACCAGGGCGACGCGCATGGGCCCCGCGGCAGCTTTTCTTTCGAGCGGCGGTTGAGGCTTTAGCGCTGCCGTCCCCGCTGTCTGTGCGTTGAGCGGAACCGCGCCGAGCAGCACGCCAATTATCCAGCCAAAACGCATTCCGTGGGCTCCTAATCCCGACCAGAACTCATCTTCCTAATCCGGCGCAAATCGTAATCCAAAAGAGACGCTCTACCCGCTACAAGCGGGGAATTCCATCGCTAAGGGGACGGGCCAATCGTCACGCCACCCGGGCGCACGGTCGCCGTTCCACTGGGCGGCACGACTGGCGGCGCGGTCGTCGGCGGCGGGTCATCGCCACCGCTCAGCGCGACGGCGGCGCCAACTGCGACTCCGGCGACGATTGCTCCGATGATCCCTATGGTGGCGGCCGACATCCCGGCCCCCGCGGCTACATTCGACTGCGCGATCAGCGTCGACGCGGTCTGCCCCTGATGGGAAGCCGAAACCTGGATCGCCACGTCTCCCGCCACCGTATTCGGCGTGAAACCCGTCGCGGTCGCCATGCCCTGCGAGTCGGTAAGAATCGTCATGCTGCGCGCGCCATTGGCAAACGCGCCGCTAGCCCCACGGCTCGGCAGTGCAAAAGTAATCGCCACGCCGGCAACGGGGCGGTCGTTCTCGTCCACGACCTGCACCACCGGATCGCGCGAGGTGCGCTGCTTGATGTTATTGATGGCGCCCTGGCCTTCCAAAATCAAAATCTTGAGCCTCGACCCGCGGGGCTGGCCGATCACCGCAACCTCCGTGGCTGACGGTTCGGTGGTAGGCGCCTCTGTAACAGGCGGCACAGTATCAGGCGGTCCTGTCACGGGAGGCTCTGGGACCGTGGGTTCGGGAACCGTGGGGTCGGCGACCTGCGGCACGCTAATCCGCGGCTCGGGGGCCGGCGCTTCGGGTTCGGCCGGCGGTGTTCTTGGCCTCGTTTCGGCCACCGTGGGCGCCGGGGCCGGCTCCAGTGTTACCGGCTGCGGCAGCGTCTCGGCCGGCGCCGGCGGAATTCCTGGCCTAGGCACGGGTGGAGGCTCAGCCGGCGGCTGCGTCGCCGTCACCGAGGGCTGCGGAACGGGCGGCGTCGTGGGCCGCGGGGCTGGCCGCACGGGCTCGGCCGGTGGTGTTGCCTGCGCTGGCGGCGTCTGCGTTGGCGGCGTCCGGGTGGCGGGCGTCTGGGTCTCCGCAGTCTGCGGCGGCGTCGTCCGAGGTTGCGCTGCCGGCGGTGTGCGAGCCGGAGGTCGAGCCGGGGTGGGCGCCGGGGCAGGCTGCCGCGTGGGAGCTTCCGTTCGCCGTGAACTCTGCCCGCTTTCGGCCGGCAGCGCAATGTCCTTGCGGAGATATCCCTCGAAGCCCTGCGTTTTCAACCGCGAGATTGCCGTGTTCGCTTCCGGGGTGCTGGCGAAGGGCCCAAGAACCACCCGGTAGAAGTCCGACCCGGGTACCACGATGGGGGTAAAACCCTTCTCCTCCAGCCTGACCGCCAGCGCGGCCGCCCCCGTCGGCCCCCGAAAGGCGCCCACCTGCACCACGATCGGCGGCTGGCTGCGGGCCTGTTGCGGGGCAGCCGTCAAGCTGTTCGGCAGCATTGTGGCCAGCAGCGCGAGCGCAAAAAAAACGCAACCGGCGCTCCGGGAGCGGCGCCCCAACCGGCTCTCAAATCGCTTGTTCACGTCTAACCTCCCCGGGTTTAGGCATAGAGGTCGAGGGTGATCGGGTTCGCGCAAGAAGGGGGCTCAAGTTGGCGCAAAAGCAGCCAGAGGAACTTTTCCGGGAGTGCTGATCCGCGTTAGACATCCGCGGGTTTGTTCGGAGCCGTCGGGCCGAGAAATTGCCCCGAAAACAAGCGCGTCGCGACGTTGCAGGTTCGCGCGCCAATCGTGCGAGTATACATCAAAATCGCCCGCTCCGGCAACCTAGAACCGCGTTTCGAAACACTTGAGACGACGCCCGAGATTCACCCTACAGGGTTAGGTACTCATAGAGAAATGAGCACGGATAGAACATGCAGGACGTATAGGAGATGGAGGACTTATAGCGAATCGAGAAAGGCTCGCAATGCGGCTTTGTCATCGTCGGGGAGCTCGCGGTATTGCTCCGCGGCGCGGCCGGCTTCGTTGCCATGCCGCAGCACGGCTTGTTCCGGGGTTGCCGCGCTGCCGTCATGCAGCAGCGGCCTGCGGAATCGCAACCCCCACAGCGCTGGCGTGCGAATCTCGCCGGGCCGGGCCGACGCCTGCTCGATTCCATCGCCGGTTCCCACGTCGTGCAACAACAAGTCAGAGAATAGCGGAACGCCGCGGCGGTCAAATACGGGATTCGAGCTCTCGCCGGTGGTCAGCACCGGGACGTGGCAGGTGGCGCAGCCAATGGATTGAAAAACCGTCTCCCCTCGAATCACGCGCTCGTCGATAGACCCGCGGTCGAGCGGCGCCAGAAACTTCATGAATGCTTCGAAGGCATCAATGCCGCGCAGCCCGGTCAGAGGCTCGCGGGCGTCTTCGGGATCGGAAGCCGGGTCGCACAACCGCAGCGCCTCGGGGTCGATCCCAGCCCCGACTTCGTTGCGGAAAAGATCGTTGGTGATGCCCATCTCGTTGCGGTAGGCGTCCGCGCCGAAGGTCAGCAAGGTGGCGTGCTGGGCTTTCCATCCGAACCGCCCGACGCGCTCGCGGCCGGTTCCCACATCGACGATGATCGAGGCGCGGCCCCGGATGCCGTCGGCGTCGCGGTCTTCCGGGTCGCTCAGCGCCAGAATCGTCTCATCGGGAATTGCCTCGACCAGGCCGGCTCCAAACAACGGAATCGGGATCCGCCGCGCGATCACGTTTGCTTCCGGGGGAATGCTCGGCTGGCATTCCTGGTTCGGCAGCGAGAATAGATGGTAAAGAGTGTCGCCGCCCAATACAGTGAAGGTACCGTCGTCGTCCAGATAGCCCACGCGGACCTCCGCGACCGGGCTGACGCCGCCGATTGCCGGCGTCGCGTGGCACTGCGCGCAACCTAGCCCGTTGAACACCGGCCCGAGCCCTTCGCCGGCCTCTTCCACCTCGACAAAATCGCCGAGACCGATCCGGAACAGCTCGAACTCATCGGCGGTGATGCCGGCGAGTGGATTACCGGGCTGCGAAGGGCGTCCCTGCGAAACCGCCGTGGGAGAAAGCGGCTGTGACGGCGCTCCGGCCGCCACGCGCGCCGCGCGAGCCCGTGCCCGGCGGGGCAGCGGACCCTGCGCCAGCAGCGAAACCGCCAGCAGTACTGCTGCCGTCGCAACGAAAATACGGCTGAGTCTTGTGGTCATTCGACGACGATCCGCCCGGTCATCATGGTGTGCCCTGCTCCGCAAGCCTTCGAGCAATCAAACGGGAACACGCCCTTCTCTTGCGCCCGGAAAAGAATACGGGCGTCGCCCTTGCCGCGCTTGGGCACGATGACGTTCACGCCCGCGTCGCGAATATGAAAGCCATGGTTGGTGTCGAGACTGCGGATTCGCAGCTCAACCACCTCGCCTTGCTTGAGCTTGATCCGCGAAGGCACAAACGTGAAGCGCTCGGCGACGATCGAAATCACGCGACCGGCTTTTTCGCCTGCGCCCGATGATTCCGAATTAGCCGATTCCGAACTCGCCGGCTCCGAACTCCCGGTCTCCGGGCCCGCCGGCTCCGTACCCGACGCGCGCGGCAGCAGCAGGATCGCCGCCAGCAGCGCCGCGGCCGCCAAGGCGCCTGCTTTCATCGCGTGCAGTGATCCCTTCATCGTCAAAACCACCATCCAATCCCCAGGTTCAACGAGTTGCGTGCTTGGATGAAGCGGCTCTGGTTGCGCAACACCGAGTAGTCGAACTTCAGGGCGACATCGGGCTCCGGAAAATACGTGAAGCCGCTTACGAACGCGTCGCGGTCGAATTCCCTCAGCGGCAGGTAGCCGGGGGCCATCCTGTTCTGCGTGTCGAAGTTCTCATACCGCGAAAAGACCACGAAGTCGTGGCGGAACCCGGGCGGAAGCAGGTGATAAGCCCCTTCGAAGTAATACCCCCTCATACGCTCGGCGATGTTGGGATCGACGCCCGTGGTCCGCTGCAGCAATGAGTTTAGCCGCTCGGTTTGATCGAGCGTCACTTGCGCGAACTCGCCGCGAAAATCGAAGCGCGAGACGCTGAAGCGGCCGTCGAACTCGATGACGTTTACGCGCGGATTGATGCCCGGCGTCTCGAAGCCGCTCTTGCCGGTCCAAACACTCGCTCCGACGGAAAGGCCGGGCAGCCCGTGATACTCCAGCCGCCCCGTGAAAGCGGGGTTCTGCGTGATCGCTTGGAAAGCCCGCTGCCGTCCCTCGCGCACGCCTTCTTCGGCGTTGAACCGCGAGGCGCTCAGCGGCGCCATCATGTACGCCTTGTAAGTGAAGCCTTTGCCGAGATCGCCGAAAACGCCCGCGCCCGGCTCGAACCATGTCGTTGGAATGATCACCGTGTCGACGAACGGCCGCTCGACACCGTTGAAGGTCGGCGGCTCATGGCGTTCGTTGATCAGCCCGACCGGCGTCAGCATGATCCCGGAGCGAACGTTCAGCCACGGCTTGATGCGGAAATCGAGGTAGGCCTGCTCGAGCTCCAATTCACCGCTTGGCTCGCCGCCTTCGACCAGGGCGTGCTCCAGCTCGAGCTCCGACCAGAACTGGATCCGGTCATTGAAGCTGTGCCCGAACAGCAGCACGAAGCGATGAAAGTCGGCCGTGCCCGGCTCGCCGTTGGGCTTGTTGAAGTGGTAGTCCATGTAGCCCGAGATGGGCATGCGAATTTCCTGGCTGGCGAAATCCGCCGAACTGCTTCCGGGGCTGGGCAGGACCTCGGCCATCGGAAGCTTTCGCGGAACGTCCGGCCGAGGCGCAGGCACAGGCGCTTCGGTCACTGCCGCCACCGCTTGAGGCTGGTCCTTTACCGGCTGGGCGGCTTCGGCCTGGGCCTGCTGGGGCGTCCCCTCGCCCCTCAAACGGGCCAGCTCGGCTTCGAGCTCGCGGACGCGCGTTTCGAGCAAATCGAGACGCTTCAGCAACTCGCCCGCGCCTGGCTCTAGCTGGGATTGTTGGGCCGGGGAGGTTATAGCCACCGCCAACACCAGTACCAGCAAGCCAAGCGTACCTAATTTAGTCATGCCGAAATTCAAATAGAGAGCATAATGAAAGATAGGACAACAAGTCAAGGGAGCAGAAAGTCATAATATCTAATTTTCTAAGTACGGGAACCCCACAGGGCCAGGCCTGGACCCGTAAGGTAGCTCCGTCCACAGCCCGTGGCCGATCCGGATCGAAGATCGCAGGTGCATGTATGTGTTTGATAACAATAAAGTTAATAAGCTTAATAAGTCAGGTTGGCGGCCAACTAGGACGGTCGGCAATTTGGCGGGGCCAAGTCAAACAGCGGCAGTCGGGCAAATGGACGGTCAAGCGGGCGGGTGGATGTCTTCTTTGCGGGCCGGCTCGGCAACCGGGGCGACGACGTGGCCCCGGGGCACGAGCGCCCGAATCGGCTCAGAGAGCCCTTGAAAGCGGGCAAAGTTCTGGAGCTTGGTCAGCATGGCGGGGGTGACTTCGGCGCTTTGGCCCACGACCAGATTTCCCGTGGGCGTCTTCACGCCGTCGGGCAACAGCATTCCGATGCTCAACTGCGACGACGAAATCAATTGGAAGTTATAGCCGCTCCGTACGTTGAGAACAGCCTGTTGCAGAGTCGTCAGGATTTCCGGATCGTACCAACCCTTGCGGCCGTTGAGATCCGAGAAGGCTTCTTCCGGCGTCATGCCGGACTGGATGACCGCATCGTAGTCGAGAGCGATCTTCAGGACGCGGCCGCCGAGCGGGATCTGACGCCCGCGGATGCCCTCATAGGGCGGTCCCGATCCATCGAACCGCTTGGCCTGGTAGGAGACATTGTGAGCCACCTCTTCGAGGCGGGGAATCTTGGCCAGCAGGTCGCGTCCGCACTGCGGGTGGGTTTCGAGCATGGCGGCCTCGTCGGCCGTGGGTGTTTCACCGCGGCAAGTTCTTTCGACCGTCTCGCTCGGCAGACTGACTAAGCCGATCTGCGAAAGCATGGCGCTGACGTCAAGCTTCCAGGCGTTTTCGCGCCCCAAGTGAGGCAGCAACAGCCTGACGGTCTGCTGCAGGCGGGAGGCGCGGCCGAATGCCGCCGGGTTGACCAGCGCCAGGATATCGACCAGCAACTGCACCGTGCCGCTGAGCGTGTTCTCGAGCAGATCGCGTTCGGATTTAACGAGCCGGTACTGCCGCAGACCGTCTCCCAGGGCTTTGGTCAGCACCTCCTGCGGACAGGGCTTGAACAGAAATCGAAAGATGTTGCCCTCGTTGACGGCTTCGCTGGCGGCCTGCAAATCGGCCTGGCCGGTGAGCATCATACGGACCGTGTCGGGGAAGTGGGCGCGCACCTGCCGCAGGAATTGGTTGCCGTCCATGCCGGGCATGCGCAAGTCCGAGACTACAACGGCGAAAGGACCATTGGCCTGAATCGCCTGGAGTCCTGCTTCGCCCCCATCGGCCGTCTCGACGCGGAACTCGTTGCGCAGAGTCCGGCGGTAGGCCGCAAGAATGTTTTGGTCGTCGTCGACCAGCAGGATTTTCTCCACCGTCACTCCTTGGTTCCGCCCAGCTCAGCCACCAAGGCTTCGGGCTCGGCCGCCAGGCTCCCCAGACCCGCGCCCGCCAGATAGTCGAGGTCGAGATCGCGAGCGGCGTAGCGGCCCCCTTCGATACGGCGGTGATGCTCGAGCGCATCGGCGAAGTGAACGGCGGATAGCGGCCCAAACTTGCGCCCGCTCGAGCGCTCCGGGCGGTGATGGTGGGCGATAGCATCGACGAGCGTGTCCGACAGGCCCCACAACCCGATCAGATAGGCGCCGACTTCGGCATGCGTCACGCCGAAGGCGATGTATTCGCCCTGCCAGTCGTTGATCTTTGCGGCGCCGCTGCGCGTCAGCACCTGGTGATACTCGTCGGGAACGTTGGAGGCTAGGATCAGCTTGCCCACGTCGTGCAGCAGTCCGGCCGTAAAGGTGAGATCCACGATCTCCGGCGCCGCCTTCTGCTTCACCGCAATTTTTTGCGCCAGCGAGGCCGTCGACAGGCTGTGGGGCCAGACGCGGTTCAGCTTCAACCGCTTGACGTGCTCGGATTCAAAGGCCGAGAAGACCTGGACCGAAAGAACCAGCGCCTTGACGACGTCCAAGCCGAGCCGAAAGATAGCGTCGCTCGGCGTCGAGACGGGCCCGCGCAAACCGAAGAACGCCGAGTTGGCGAGTTGCAGGATTTTCGCTGTCATGCCGGCGTCGCAGGCGATGATTTCCGCCACCTTGCCGATCTCGCAGTCGGGCGAGTTGAGCTCTTCCATGATCCGAACGTAGAGCGAAGGCAGGCTCGGCACCGAGCCGGTCTGGGAAAGCAGGCGGCCCACCTTCTCCTGCGGCAGCAGCTCGCGCAGCCGCAGAGCGCGCTCGATGGTGTTCTGGACCGTGTCGGCGTCGCAAGGCTTCGACAAATATTGATGTGTCGGCCGCAGTGAGCCGAGCGCCTCGGTTGCACCCACCGAGCCGGAAAGAACCACGCGCACGGTCTGCGGGTAGCGTTTTTCCACTTCCTCGAGCAGTTGACGCCCGTCCATGCCGGGCATCCGCATGTCGGATACGATCACGTCAAACGGCCGCTGAGCCATGATTTCGAGCGCTTCAGAGCCGCTGGTGGCGAAAGCCATGTCCCAGCGCTGGCGGAATGACCGCAACATGCGGCGCAGGCCATCGATCAGGTTGGGCTCATCGTCGACGAAGAGGATGTGCGGGTTCATGGTTTGTTCTCGGGCGGCCTTTCGTTGCCTGTCAGAGGCAGGCGCAGGATGAACGTCGCCCCCTTGCCCTCTTCGGACTCCAGATCGATCGTGCCGCCATGTTGCTCGACGATGATGTTGTGCGCGATGGCGAGCCCTTGGCCGGTGCCCTTGCCTACCTGCTTGGTCGTGAAGAAAGGATCGAAGATCCGGTTGCGAATCTTGGCTGGAATGCCTGGGCCGGTGTCGGTCACTCGGATCTCGACGTGGCCGCCCGTCTTGCGGGTGGTGATGCGGATGCTGCCCTTCGCTTGCGAACCGTCCCCGACCAGATCGCCGATCGCGTGCGCCGCATTGACGATCAGGTTGAGAATGACCTGGTTGAAGCGGCCGGCCAGGCACGGCACTGCCGGCAGCTCGGGATCGAGATCGAGCGCTACTTCGGCCACGTACTTCCATTCGTTGCGCGCGACGGTCGCAGTGTTTTCGATGGCCTTATTGAGATCCGTCAATTCCGGCTCGTCCTGATCGGGGTGCGAGAACTGCTTCATGGCGCTGACGATTTCGGCGACCCGGTTCAACCCTTCCAGCGATTGGTCAATCGCTTTGGGAGTCTCGCTGGTCAGGAACGCCAGATCGATGTCTGCCAGGAAGGTGTCCAACTGGTCCAGGGTCGCCGGCGCTACGGCTCCTTGCCGCGCCTCGGCCCGTAGGAGCTCGAAGCGGTCGAGCACCTGCTTGAAGTCCTGGAAGGCGTCGCGCAAAAATCGCGTGTTGTCGCTGACGTACTGCGTGGGCGTGTTGATCTCGTGAGCGATGCCGGCCGCGAGCTGGCCGATGGATTCCATCTTCTGCGCCAGCATGAGCTGGGCTTCCATGGCCTTACGCGCCGTGATATCGGTGCCGACCAGGACCACGCCGCCGTCCTCGTTGCCGCGGGTCTCGGTGCGGTTGACCGTCAGCGTTACGACGCGTTCGCGGCCTTCGGAGTCCGTTACGCGGATCTCATCCAGGCGGATGGCTTCGTTGAGCCGGCTGCAGCGAGTAGTCGCTTCGTTGATGCGGTCCGCGGGCCAGCCGATCGCCAGATCTCCAAGAAGCTTGCCGATCACCCGCTCGGCTGGAAGCCCAAACTGCTTTTCGGCGGCGGGATTCCAATGGGTGACCTTGGCTTGATCGTCGAGGCCGATGAAGATCGAGGGAATCGAAGCCAACACTTGGCGCTCACGTTCGCGAACGCGTTCAAGGGCCGCCACCGCATGCTCGAGGTGCCGGGTTTGCTGCAGCAGCTTCTGATGGGCCTGCGTGCGCTGGGTGATCTCGTGCAACACGGCGGTGAAGATGGGTTCTCCGTCGTAGCGCGCCACCGAGACGGCCATTTCGATCGGAAACTCAGCGCCGCCTTTGCGCACCGCGGTGACTTCCACGCGATGGTCGAACAATCGCGCCAAACGGCCCTCCAGGCAGCGTTTCAGGCTGGCGTGAAACGAATCCCGCACCGCCGCTGTAAACAGCAGAGCGGCCATCGGACGTCCCAGAACTTCGCCGCGGCTATAGCCAAAGGTGCGCTCGGCGGCGGAGTTGAAATCGAAGATGCGCTCCTGGGCGTCCATGACCACGACGCAGTCCAGCGACGACTCCAGCAGCGCCCGCTGGCGGGCCTCGCTTCGCCGCAAGTTTTCCGCGGTGCGATTCGGCCCGGTCACATCGTGCAGCGTGGCAACCCAGGCTCGCTCGCCCCGCCACTGCGTCTCGGCTGCCCGCATCTGCCGTACTCTCGCCTCGCCGTCCGCTTCCCGGAAGCAGACCTCGGTGACCTCGCGAGGGGGACCGAACCCAAGCGGCCTGTCGAGCAGCTTGCCGCCGCAGCTCAGCAGGCCGCGCGCGGCGGCATTGGCAAAGCAAACCCGCCCCTGCTCGCCGACCACGACCACCGGCTCCGGAATCGCTTCCAGGATGCGTTCGAAGCCCTGTTGTGGAACATCGCGAGCCGCTTCCCGCGGACCCGCCGGCTCTGTCGTCTCACGAATCATCAAGGCCTTATTGGCTTATCGGATAGAGCGGCCTTCAGCCCTATTGCCCTGGTGGACGCGCACGCATAGTACCCGGCCCGCCGAGGCCGGATGCTTGGTTCAGCCGCTGCCCTCTCGAATCTGGCGGCTATATAATCCGGGAGGGAGTTCGCCCATGGAACATTGGACTGACTATATGAAACGCAACGCCATCCCGCCGCAAGAGGCGGTGGAGTTGCTCGGCCGCTGGTCGGAAGACGAGACCGCGATCGGAATGCTGTTGATTGCGGGGGCCAGAGCCGCGGTCGTGATGCGGACGCGAGTCCACCGCATTGCCGACGGCCGGCTGGAGCTTCACGATCCGGAAGACCCTGCCGGAGCGGCTTTTGGCTTGTCGGGAGCGGGTTTTCAGTACGGACCCGTGATGATGTTCCCGCGCTGGCCTTTGCCGCCACCGGTGAACGTCACCGGCCTGTCGGTGTGGCTGCCGGCCGGAAGCTGGCTGTTCTTATGGGACGCCCGGCCCGGCACACCCGGCTCGGGCGTGATTGGGCCTGGGCTGCTCGGGCCCGCCAGAATGGGCTGAAAGCGGCGAGCGGGCTCACAGGTAGAAAAGGCTCAGCCGCGGCAGCCTTGCTTGTTCGAGGGTGCGCCGCTGCAAATACTGTCTTTCGAGCAGGGCCAACTGTTCGGCGCTCATCTTGCTGCGGTAGGGCGCAAGCTGGCGTTGCATCTCGGTTCGCGCCACGACCATTTCGTCTTCGGAAACGGCTTGCATGGCCGCCGCCATCATCTTCTCTTCGAGAACCGTAAGCCGTTGCTCGACGGCTTCGAGATCGTCGAGGCGCCCGTCCAGCGCGGCCGCGGCAAGCTGTTCGAGCGAGTCCGCGATCTGCGCGTAAACCGCCTGCGCCGCTACACCTGCTTCGCCCGCGGCCTTCCTCAACTCGGCCGCGTTGCGTGAAAAGCTTTCCACCAGCTCCTCGTTGCGAAACGGCAGCTCGGTGGCGCGCGATTTCGCGTCGGCGGCGGGGTCCTGCATTTCCCGCGCGGCGGTCAGTACCTCTTGAGCGCAATAGGCGAGCGAGTTGACCGTGCGGGTTTTTCTCTTGCGCGCATGCCACTTTTCAAAGGCGCGGTCGATGCCTTTCAGCACCGCTTCGAGAGGCACGCCGGCCTCTTTCCAGGTTTCGATAATCGCCCAGTCGAGCGGCGAGAACAGAAACATTCCCGTGTTGCGCGCGCGCTGGAAATGCTCTTCGATTTCGGTGAAGTAGTTGAAGTAGTTCACGGCTTGGATGAGTCCAGTTTAAATCGAGCCGTTTGGTTGGCGGGATCGTCTCTGCGGCAAATGACGTAGGCTACAATAAAGCCGTGCAAAGCCGGCACAACAAACGCGCTAAAAACTCCGGCCAAGCGTCTGGCGGCCCCAACCGGAAGCCAGCCCGCTCGGACAGCAAGCCCCCGCGAGTGCTCACCGAAGATGAGGCCGACATCCTTTATGCCGAAAAGCACAAGCAGGAGCCAGGCATCCCACTCCGAAAAGCTCTAAAAGAACTCGGCATCGATGAAAGCGAAGTGGGAGTGTGAGATCACCCCAGCGGCGCAGCGCGAGCTGAAGCGGCTTCCTCACGACCTTCGCGTCAAGATTCTTTCCAAGGTCGTCGCGCTCTGCGAGGACCCAATGAACTTTTCGCAAACCAGGAAGCTGAAGGGTTCCGCGGATCGTTTCCGGCTTCGCGTGGGGGATTACCGGGTCGCCTACACGGTCAACGAAAGGCCTGTGCCATCCGAGTGGAACAGTGTACGCCATCGCCGCGAGGCCTACCGCGGATTCTAATTCGAGAGCAACGTTGAAGCCATCAGCGCTCGCCGCGGTCAGGCTCCGCCTGCGTGGCGAGACACAATCTTGATCACGGCAGTCGCTCACGGCTCCCAGTAGTAGAGTCCGTTGAAAAGAAGCTTGAACGTTGCGTTGGACTGAGCGCGGTATTGCGGGCGGATGCCGAACAGCACCAGATGGCCGCGGCCGACCGAGACGTCCATCACGGCCGAGCGGCCGGCGAGAAATTTTTCGCCCAGCAGCCAGCCCGAGGCCAAAATACCCGTTTGCGGGTAGGTGAGCACGCTGCGGGCCGAGACCGTGTTGCCGGCCTGGCTCCCAGCTTGCGGCATTTCGAACACCGGCCCCGACTCGAACCACACCGCGTGGCGCGGCGACATCCCGAAGCACAGCGGGTGCGTGATATCCACTCTCGCGTTGAGCAGCGACCCAGGCCCGTAAAAACGGTCATTGCCCACGTTGGCGAGCACGTCGCGGACGCCGGGTTGCAGGCGATCGATGGCGTAGGAGGATGCCTGGTTGAAGGCGAGCACGGTGCCGCCGCTTTCGAGAAACTGCCGCAGAGCCTCGGCGCCCTCGTTGCCCAGCCCGCCGGTGTACTCGGGGGGCGCTGGCGCTCCGTTGTACAGAGCGCCGGGGATATAGCCGGCGTGCAGCGTGCTGGGCCGCGCGTCGGGGAGGATGATCACATCGAACTCGCCGGAGAGCCCTCCTTCTTGCAGCCGCGCGTTATCCACGCTCTCGTAGGGGAATTCATACTGATCGAGCACCCAGCGCGTCCACCCTTCATCCATGATCGGGACATGGCCCTGGTACAGCCCGACGCGCGAGGTCCGCAAACGGCGTTGAGCCGGCAGATCGGCTTCGCTGGCCGTGAATTGCAGCCCCAACTCGGTCGAGAGCCGGCCCAGCAGCGCGCTCGCCGGTCCCTGGTTGGCTACATAAAACGTTCCATAGCGCCGGTCGCGATAGACGGGGATGTCCTCTTTCATCAACCGGTTGACGGCTTTCCAGGCATGGCTGAAGGCCGGCGAAAAAGCGAGTACGGCGCTTTCGGCGATTGAGCCCGCGGCGGGCGTGATGGCCCCGGCGGGCGCCAGATCGAGATCGTCGACCGCCTCTTCGACGGCGACGGCGTCGACGCCCAGCAGCAGCGGCAGCGTATGTGCGGTCACGTCATAGGGCCTTCGCGGCGGCCCCCCGGGGTAGAGCCGCAAGTCGGGGTAGTTCTGGTTTTCGAGCAGCGTCTTCGCGAAGGATCCGAAAGGCTGCGCGATGCGAATCAGGTAATCGCCTTCTCGAAAGGACCGGCCTGGCGTTTTGTGATCTCCGAGAACTTTCGTGATTTCGACCTCGCCGAACGAAAGGGTTTCGAGCAGCCGGGTCATGGCGTTGGGGTCATGTTGCGCCTTGGGGATGTGATACGCCCAGGGGCTCTCGCGGCTGATCACGCGCTCGCTGATGCGGTAGAAGTTGCGCAGCAGGTCTTCGCGCCGGGTGGCGGCCTGGTAGAGGCACGATTCGAAAGCGATCAACTGGTAGTCGACGATGTCGCGCAGCGTCCAGCGTCCGCCGGGCCAGGGCTCGAGAAAGTTCCAGCTCGACTCGCGGGCGTTGTAGCCGCGCGCCTCGGATTCGAGCGAAGAAAACGGAACGTTGACAGGCGTCGCGTAGCGCACGCTGGCGGATTCGCTAAGCAGCCGCATGCCGCCGTGATAGCTCTGGTAGTGCCGCGCCGGCGTGAAGTGATCGTAAATGCCGTTGATGACGACGCCCTTTTTGCCTGTGGCCGTCAGGTCGACCGCCATCCCGACGCCCATCAGGTTCGCCTGCTGCATCAGCAGGGCGTCAATATTGGGATCGATGGGATCGGTCCACGGCGGCACAAAAATACGTGCTCCGCTGGAGCCCATCTGGTGTACGTCGTAAACGACCTGCGGATGCCAGACGTTGTGAATTTTTTCCACCGCCAGCCGCGTCTCGGCCTGCGTGAACATGTACCAGTCGCGGTTGTTGTCGTGGCCGGTGTATTTCTGATACAGCTCGGTCATCGGGGCGCCCTCGTAGAGCGTCCCGAGGTAGCGTTTATACCAGGCGGCGACTTTGTCGACTCCGTCGGGATTGAGCGAGGGAACCAGCAGGAAAATCGTGCCGGCAAGGATGGCGCGGTGCCGCGGCGTGTCCTGCGTGATCAGCCTGTGCACGAACTCTATGGCGGTATGCGTCGAGGCGACTTCGGTCGAATGAATCGAGCAAGTGATCAGCACCACCGCTTTGCCCGTGGCCGCGAGCGCTTCAGCCTGCTCGCGAGTCGTGATCCGCGGGTCGACGAGCTGGCTTTGAATCTGGCGGTAGCGTTCGAGATCCTGCAGCGTGGCGGCGTCCGCGACGGTGACCAGCAGAAACGGCCGGCCTTCGGTGGTTTTGCCCAGTTCGCTGACCTCGACCCGGTCGCTTTCGCCGGCGAGGCGGGTGAAATAGGAGACCACGTCATCCCATTCGACCAGTGCGCGGTCGGCGCCCATGCGGTGGCCGAAATGGGCCTCAGGGGTCGGCACCGCGGCGGTGGCGGCCACGGCGATGAACACGAGGAGAGAGCGTGCGACTGACCCCAACCGCAACATTAACCCACTATAGCCGATGCTTGCGTCCGCCTTGGGCGACGACCGCGGCACGCCCAAACGCACGCGGAAGGTGCTGTTGTCGGGCCGGAATCGTGGCCCGCTGCTCTACAGCCAGGCGAGAGGCGGCGGGTTCCGAACCGAGTGTAATCCCCGCTTCACACCGAGGCTCGCACCATGCGAGTGTCTTGCGCCCGCGCGAACTGAGATGGATTCCGCAATCAAAAATCACGCTCGCGCGCAACGGAATGCTACAATCAAACCTCGGGCAGCCAAGCTTGCGCGCCGCATTGGCGTGCGCCTGCAGCCCGAGTTCGTTCCTCGTCACACACTTCCGGGCGCGTAGCTCAATTGGCAGAGCAAGTGACTCTTAATCACTAGGTTGAAGGTTCGATTCCTTCCGCGCTCACCACCCCCTTTTTTCCAGGCAGGATTCCAAAAAAGAAGACCGCTCTGTAGCTTTCTCGTGCCCGCGCGCATCTATGTGATGGAGGCCACCAAGCAGGATAGGTCCGTCTGCCTAGAACAGGCGTAGCTGCCAGCGAGTCAACCGAAATAGATGCCCGCAAACTTCCGAAATGCAATCCCAGTTGCCCTCGAAGAGGCAGGCAGTTACTGCTTGTTTGGATTGCGGGCGCTTCGCGAAGCATTCCGCCCTCCGTTTGAGTTTTCGGAGATCCTGCGGCAAACCCACTCTCTCGGGTGGCTGTCGACCCCGCTCATAGCGCTGTCGGGATTTTCTGTGGGCATTGTGATGTCCATGCATACCCGTTCGTCGCTGGAGCGGTTCGGGGCCGAGTCGCTCATTCCCGCCGCGCTGGCGATCGCGATGATCAAAGAGACGGGGCCGCTTGTCACCGGGCTTCTTGTATCGGGGCGGGTGGGCGCCGGCATTGGCGCCGAGCTTGGCGGCATGCGCGTTACCGAGCAGATTGACGCGTTGGAGGCGCTGGCGGTCGACTCGTTCAAGTATCTGGTCGTGACACGGCTGATTGCGTGCCTGATCGCGCTGCCGATTCTGACGACGGTGTTCAACTTTGCCGCGATCACCGGAGGCTATCTTGCCGAAACGATCATCAGCGGCATGACGCTCGACCTTTACTACCAGCGCGCGTTTTCGAGCATCAACTTCGTCGACCTGATTCCCGCTACGCTCAAGACGATGGTCTTTGGTTTCGTCATCGCGACGGTCTCGTCGTATTTGGGCTATACGACCACCGGCGGGGCGGAAGGCGTGGGCCGCGCCTCGACGCGCAGCGTGGTTTTCTCTTCGATTCTGCTGATCATCGTGAACGTCGTGCTGGTGAAGACGATTTTGTTTATGTTCCCGGGAAACCAGGGATGAAGGAAAGACCCGCGACGATTCGCTTTGATAGCGTTTCGAAATCGTTCGGCAGCCGAAAGGTGCTCGACAGCCTGTCGTTGGAGATACCGCGCGGCAAGGCCTATTGCATCCTGGGCCGTAGCGGCACCGGCAAGAGCGTCACGCTCAAGCTAATGATCGGACTACTGCAACCCGATAGCGGGCAGATTTACATCGGCGACCGGCAAATCTCCGGAATGGACTCGCAAGACCTGGCTGCCGTACGCAAGGACATGGGCTTTTTGTTCCAGAACTCGGCGTTGTTCGACTCGATTTCCGTCGGCGAGAACGTAGCGTTCCCTTTGCGCCGCAACGGCGATGACTCCGAGGACGAGATCCGGGAAAAGGTTGAGCGAACGCTCGAGCAACTGGGGCTCGAGAAGGAATACGACAAGATGCCGTCGGAGCTTTCGGGAGGCATGCGCAAGCGGGCCGGGCTGGCAAGGGTGCTCGTGTACGAGCCGTCGATCCTTCTGGTCGATGAGCCAAGCGCCGGGCTCGATCCGATCACATCCGCGGAGATAGACGAGCTGCTTCTGAATCTCAAGGCCGAGAACAAAGTTACGCTCGTGGTCGTTACACACAACATTCCGAGTGCGCGGCGCATCGGAGACCAGCTTGTCATGTTGCGCGATGGAAAGATCGCGGCTCAGGGCTCGCCTGAAGATCTCGAACAAAGCGACGACGAGTTCGTGAGCCATTTCATGACGGCACAGGGAGGCGGTTGATCTGATGGGGTCTTCAAACAAAGCTACCGTAGCCATTTTCGTCGTCGCGGGCTTCCTGCTGTTCGCCGTCGCGCTGTTTTTGATCGGCGACCGCCGGCAGTTGTTTTCCGACAACATCGAACTTCACGCCGAGTTCAAGGATTTGAGCGGGCTGCAGTCGGGAGCGCCGGTCCGTGTGGCGGGCATGGATGCCGGTGAAGTTCTGGAAATACGCGTGCCCCCGTCGCCGACAGGAAGCTTCCGCGTCACGTTCCGCGTGCTGGAAGAGCTTCGGCCGATCCTGACGACGGATTCCGTCGCCACGATTCAAACGGACGGCCTGGTAGGAAATAAGTTTTTGCAGGTGGACACCGGAACCGGGCAAGCCCCGGGCGCCAACGACGGCGACACGATCCAAAGCCGAGAGCCGTTCGACTTCGCGGATCTGATGCAGGAAGTCAGCGACACGGTCAAGAAGGTGAGCGCTTCGGTCGACGACGTGAAAGAGGATGTAGAGAAGGCGATCGAGGTCGTCGCGCAGACGACGCAGGATGCTGACGATCTCATTACCGGCGTCACCGACGACATCCAGGGAGTCGCCTCAGCCAGCAACAAGATCGCCAATGACGTCCAGCTCATTGTCCATCGCGTCGAGGCGGGCGAGGGCACTGTCGGCAAGCTCTTTAACGATGACCAGCTTTACGCCAACCTGCGTGGCACGGTGGACGAAGTGCAGGCCACGGCTCGAAATTTTCGCGAAACAACCGATGACGTGCAGAAGGCTGTTGCGGAGTTTCGAGAGAAGAAAATCATTGACGACGTCAAGGAGTCCGTGGAGAACGTCAAGGACGTCACCGAGCGCGCCAAAAAGGCGATCGAAGATTTTCAGCCGGGCGACGGAGAAGGTCCCGGCCTGACCGCCGACCTGCGCCAGACCGTCGCCTACGCGAACGAAACGATGAAGGATCTTTCCGAGGATGCTGAAGCATTAAAACGGAATTGGTTTTTCCGCGGCTTCTTCAAGAAGCGGCGATTCTATGATCTGGACAGTATTTCGGTGCAGGAATATAAAGCCGGCGAAGCCGCGCCCGGCTGGCCCGTGCAGCGTGAATGGATCCATGCGTCGCGGCTGTTCACCACCGCGCCCGATGGCGCGGAGACGCTTTCCGATAGTGGTAAAGAAGCGATTCGCCGCGCCATGGCCGGTCTTGTGCAATACGCAAAATCCCAACCCATCATTGTCGAGGGCTATGGCGCCGGGGAAACTCAGGCCGACGAGTTCGTCCTCTCACACGAGAGAGCGGACCTGGTTAGGCGTTATATCATCGAGCAGTTTTTCCTGAAACCCAACTATGTCGGCGTCATGCAAATGGGCGCCGTGGCCGCGAAGGGAACTGGCAACGAGAACTGGGATGGTGTAGCGATCGTGCTCTTCGCGAACAAACCCCCGGACGAAAAACACAGCCCGTAGCCCTCCAACACTGACGCGCTTCGCGTTACTGCCCGTCTTTCCCATTTGAGATCAGGCGGCCATCGTATAGAGCCGCGGGCTGATAGTCCTCAAACGTAACACTTACGCTCGGAAGCTCCGTGGCTCGCGCGGGGCCAAATCTCTCGCGAGTTCCTCTCCTCTTTGACTACCTCTAGCTCCTGCGGCGAACTTCGTCTGGCGCCCGCCGAACAACCGCCGCGCTCACCTTCACCATACGGGCGCTATACGGGCGGCGAGACAAGATTTGCGTAACGACGTTGTGGCGTCTGGTTTCTAACTCCAAGAGAACCGCAGTGGGTTTCCTAACAAGTTAGGCGCCGCACCGCGGACTTTAGACGGAGGCAATCACCGTGCAATATCAGTCTTTTCTAGCCACTCTCGCCGTCTTCACTTTGACCGGATACTCGTTTGCTCAGACAGAGCAAAGAAAACCCGAACGGACCGAACAACCCGAGCGGCAAGAAGAATCCGTGGGCCAATCCCTGGAGAAGGCGGGGAGGAAAGCGGCCGGAAAGATTGGTGACGCCCTCGAAAGCACGGAAGAAGCGGTGAAGGAAACGCTTGGCTTGACCAAGACCGGTTGTCTAACGCGTGGCGACGAGGCCGATCCCTTCATTCTCGTTGAGGATGCGTCCGGCGAGCGAATCACGGTCGTCGGTTCGGCGGACCTTCCCAAGCATGTCGGCCACAGGATTACGGTACACGGCAGTAAGGAATCGGAAGGCCGCGTTTTCCACGCGACCAAGATTGAGCACGTCGCGGCTTCCTGCGATACCGCGATCTCTCGCGGTCCGTCTGCCAAGGCTAACGAACCGGGCGACGCTCGCAGCGAGACAGCATCCAGCGCTGCCCGTACACGAGGACTCACGGCCGACGACCAAGGCTTGAGCGCGGCCGACCGCAAAACTACGCAATCGATCCGCAAGGCGCTGACCGTGGATGAAGCGCTATCGGTATACGCCAAAAACGTGAAAATCATCACGCGCGACGGCAAGGTAACTCTTCGCGGCCCGGTGAGAACGGCGGAAGAAAGAGAGAGTATTGCGTTTAGGGCGATAGCGATTGCGGGCGAAGGAAATGTGACAAACGAGATTACCGTCGACGGTGCGGGTTCGCAGCGTTAGGCGAGTAGGGGATTGACGAGGAGGAAATTTTATGGCAAAGAATACTGCGGTTTTCGGGATCTATTCCAGTCGAGAGAGAGCGGAAGAAGGAGTTGCCACGCTGCGCGCGGCGGGTTTCCGCAATACCGATATCTCCGTCCTGTTCCCGGAAAACGCCGGGTCCAAAGATTTGGCGCATGAAAAGGCGACGAAGGCTCCCGAGGGCGCCACGGCCGGCGCGAGCTCCGGCGCGATTATCGGCGGGGCGTTGGGATGGCTTGCCGGCATCGGTACGCTGGCCATTCCGGGGCTGGGGCTATTTATCGCAGCGGGCCCCATTATGGGCTTGCTGGCGGGAATGGGCGCGGGCGGCGCCGTGGGCGGAATGATCGGCGGCCTGATCGGCATGGGCGTACCCGAATACGAGGCGAAGCGCTATGAAGGGCGGATTCGCCGCGGCGGCATTCTCCTTTCGGTTCACTGTGACAGCTCTGAATGGACGAAGCGCGCGGAAAAACTTCTCGAAGAAACCGGCGCGGAAGACATCTCCTCGGCTTCCGAAGGCAAGGCCGACTACGCCACCAGCAATAAGCCGCTCGCCCGCGTCGGCGACCCAGAGCACGACGAAGCTCCGCTCCCAGATTTGGACAATCTTCCTGTCCGCGATGTAATGACCCGGCGCGTCGAGACCGTCGATGCCGACTCTTCTCTTGCCGAAGCCACACAGAAAATGCGTGATCTCGACGTGGGTTTTCTGGCCGTTCAATCCGCGGGAGAAATCATTGGCGTCATCACAGACCGCGACATAGCCGTCCGGGCGACCGCCGAGGGCCACGACCCTTCGCTTACGCGCGTTCGTCTCGTGGCCAGCAATGACTTTGCCCGTTGCTATGAACAACAGAGTGTGACGGAAGCCGCAAACGTCATGGAGCGCAGACAGGTGCGGCGCTTGTTGGTTCTCGACTCCGACGAACGGCTGGTCGGCGTCCTTTCCCTCCAAGACCTTGCGGCGCGGGCAGGAGATGACAGACTTGCTGGCAGAATTCTCAAACGTGCGGCGTCGTCGTAGAGAGAGGCGGCGGTGTCTTGGTCCCTACAAAGGGCCGTAACTGATGCAACTGGAATAGAGACGCCGAAAACTTGCGCCCTCGATCGGATTGAAAAATAGGGCTCTGCGCAAGAATTCGTGGGAAGGTCCATTTTTAGGCTGCTTTCTGGAGG
>JBBDWJ010000192.1:0-24015 GCA_040902925.1 Bryobacterales bacterium
GTCCGAGCCGTGAAAGATCACGAGCTCGCGTTACTAGCCTGCGCAGCTGTGTTCAGTTTTCCAAGGTATGAGGAATTGCGCGATCAGCTACTTAAGGCGCTGGCCGGGCCGTTGCGCGAACTGAATGCTCTGCTCGGTGATCCCAACGAACATGGTCTTCTCGACTTGGAGTTGGACAAGTGAAAGGCAGCGTCCGTAAACTCACCCTGCCGTCCGGTACCGTCGTCTGGCGCCTTCAGGTCGATGCCGGGCGGGACGAGCACGGCAAGCGCATCCGAATCAACAAGAGCTTCTCCAAAAAGGGCGAAGCCGAAGACTCACTGACACGACTGCTCCAGGAGCGGGCCGAGGGTTCGCTCGTCAAGCCATCTCCGCAGACGTTCGGGGAGTTCCTCGCAGAATGGCTGCGCGAGTATGCGCAGCGCAACGTGAGTCCCAAGACGGCCGAGCGCTACGGCCAGCTTGCCCAATACGCGATTGACGGTCTCGGGTCGGTAGCGCTACAGGAGCTGTCGACGTTGACCCTGGAGCGATTCTACAGCCAACTCCGGGACGGCAAAGGCAAGTCTGGGAAGCCGCTCGCGCCGCGCACGGTGCGCCATGTCCACGACACGCTACGCGGCGCCCTCAACACGGCGTTGCGTTGGCGGCTGCTCAAGGTGAATCCGGCGATCCCTTGCCGACTGCCCAGGATCGAGCGGCAGGAAGCCCGCATCGTTGAAGATGCTCAGCTCGGAGCGTTGATTGACGCCGCCCGCAACCACGCATGGGCCTACGCCATGTTGGTGCTCGACAGCGCCACGGGCCTGAGGCGGGGCGAACTCTGCGGCTTGCGGTGGCCCGATGCCGACCTGGACGGCGCCGCGTTGACGGTTGCCAGGAGCCTGGAACAAACGAAAGCCGGGCTGCGCATTAAGCCGCCCAAAAACGGCAAGACCCGACGACTGACGCTGCCGGCCGCCGCGGTGGACGTGCTCCGAGAACACAAACAGGCGCAGCAGCGGAACCGCCGGCTGTTCGGGAAAGACTACAGCACGGATCTGGACTTGATTTTCTGCTCACCCAATGGTGACTACCTGAAGCCGAACACGGTCAGTCCCGCGATCGCCGAGCTTGCCGCCAGGGTGGGGCTGAAGGGAATCGGGCTGCACTCACTGAGACACACGCACGGCTCGCAGCTTCTCGCCGCCGGCGTTCCCCTGCCGACCGTCTCAAAGCGCCTCGGACACAGCAGCGTGGCGGTAACGGCCGCAATCTATGCCCATGCCTTCGCGGCCGATGAAATCGCAGCCGCGGACGCCTGGGAAGCGAGGCTTGGGGACAGTATTCGCAAGGCTTCTAAGCCCCGCTTGCAGGTGGTAGCGCGTGGGAAAACCGGCTGAGCACCGCGAGGCACAAAACGCCTAGCGCAAAAGCTGGCGCAACCCTGCCGTCACCACATGTCACCACGGAAGCCGATAATGGCAGGTAAGTAATTGAAAATACACGATAATAGTGGCGTCCCCAGCGGGATTTGAACCCGCGTCGCCGCCGTGAAAGGGCGGTGTCCTAGGCCAGGCTAGACGATGGGGACTTCCTAGGCGGGAAAACTTACAGCCTCAGTCTATCGGGAGCCCACTGGTGCGGTCAACTGCGCCCGGATGCGGCCAGGGGCCCGGCCGATCGACGCGCCCAAACGTCAAGGGATGTTTGCCCTGTGCGCGTGACCTACGCGCAACGTGTACCGGACAGCATCTACTACTGACCAGCCGCTGGTCTTGTCTTCATAGGCGAGATGCGCGCGTTTGGACGCGACCGTCCCGGGCCACCGCGGCTCAACCGATCAACGGATGAACCGATCAACGGATCAACCGATCAACCGATCAACGGATCAACGGCCCTACCACCCCGCCACGCCGCCGTCCTTGCGGGGATCGCTGCCGCCGATCAGCACGCCGCGGTCCCAGTCGATCTGAATCGCTTGATAGCCGCCGAAAATTCCGGGGCGCCAGCCGATGCTGTGGCCTCGGCGGCTCAGGTCGGTGATGGTTGTCGCGTCGATGCCGGATTCGAGCGCCACGCCGTCCACGGGCGAGTGGCGAAAGCGCGCGGCCTCGCCGGCGTCTTGCACGTTCATGCCGAACTCGATCATGTTCAGCAGCACCTGCACGTGTCCCTGCGGCTGCATGTCGCCGCCCATCACCCCGAACGACAGCCATGGCTTGTTGTCCCGGAACGCCATCGCGGGGATGATCGTCTGATAAGGGCGCTTGCGCCCCGCTAGGCGGTTGGGGTGGCCTGGGTCGAGCGAAAACAGCGCGCCGCGGTTTTGCAAAAGGATGCCCGTGTCGGGAACCACCACGCCCGAACCGAACTGCCAAAAAATGCTGTTGATGAACGACACGACATTGCGGTCTTTGTCGGCGACCGTGAGATAGACCGTGTCGCCATTGCGCGTAAGAAATTCGACGCGCTGGTCGATGCCCGACTTGACCTCGCCCGCGGCGCGCTTGGCGTCAATACGTTTGCGCTGCTCGCGGCCGTATTCCTTGGAGATGATTTTTTCGACCGGCAAGCGCGCCCTCTCGGGGTCGGCCAGCCAGGCGTCGAGGTCCGCGAACGCCAGCCGTTTGGCTTCGATCAGCAGGTGCAGATAGTCGGCCGAATTGTGGCCCAGAGAACGGACATCGTCGCCCTCGATGATATTCAGCATCTCTAGAGCGGCCATGCCTTGCCCGTTGGGGGGAAGCTCGTAGATCTTGTTCCCTCTGTAGGTCGTACTGATAGGCTCTACCCAGTCGGAATGCTGGTAGGCCATGTCTTCCATCGTCACCGGCCAGTCGAGCTTGTTGAGGCGCTCGACGGTGCGGCGTGCGATCTCGCCCTTGTAGAAGGCGTCGCGGCCGCCGGCGGCGATTTTGCGTAGCGTTTCAGCCAGAGGCTTGTTGACGAAGACATCGCCGTGGGCGGGCGCCTTGCCGTTCTTGTAGTAAGCGCGCGCGAATTCCTTGTCGTTGAACAGCGCTGCGTTGTCGTACGAGCCCCAATCGGCGGCGATGATCTCCGACACCGGGAAGCCGTTCTCGGCGTACTCGATGGCCGGAGCCAGCACTTCGGCGAAACTCATCGTGCCGTATTTTTCAAGCAGCGCCGCCCAGCCGTCAACCGCGCCCGGGATGCTCACCGAAAAGGCCCCGCGCACGGGAACGCGGTCCAGGTTGCGCTGCTGGAAGAAGTCGATATCGGCGGCCGCGGGCGAAAAGCCGCTGGCGTTCAGCCCGGCGAGTTCGCCCTTCGACGTATAGACCATGGCGAACACGTCGCCGCCAAGCCCCGTCATCATCGGTTCGACAACGGCCAGCGCCGCCGCCGTCGCTACCGCCGCGTCGATCGCGTTGCCGCCCTGCTGCAAAATGCGCAGGCCGGCCTGCGCGGCTAGCGGCTGGCTGGTCGCGACCATGCCGTTGCGCGCCAACACAGCCGAGCGCCCCGATTCGGCGCGCCCCGCCGGCCGGTCCGCGCTAAACAGAGCGGCGGCGAAAAAGAGCCCGCAGAACAAAACTTTGGCGAGAGATGGATCGAGCATCACGCCTCGATTGTACCTGCTCTGCGTGAGGACCGGCACTCTTGCCGGTACACTGCCGTTTCAAAACACCTCGCCGCTTTGCGGCGAAGGACCGGCACGAGTACCGGTCCTCACAGACTGCTTACTTTTCCGAAACACAAAACAGCGTCGTCTCGCTGCGCAGAAAAATCTCGCCGGCAACGATCGCCGGTGACGCAATGAACGAATGATCTTTGAAACTGTTCACCGCAAGGGCCTCATACTCCGGCCCCATCTTGAGCACGATCACATCGCCCTGCTCGCTCGAAAGGTAAAGCTTGCCGGCGGCGCCCACGAGCGAAGCCTTGAAGCTGTAAGGATTCGGCAGCCGCACCTGGTGATAGAACGGCTCGCCGGTCTTGGCGTCGAACGCGCTGATGAAACCGCGGTCGGTGAGCACGTAGAGCCTGCCATCGTCGAGCACCGGCGAAGCGGTGTAGGCCGTGCCGCGCGTCTCGCTCCACAACACGGCGTCGGTGCCCGTGAGATCGCCCTCGCGCCCCAGGCGGATCGCCATCAGGTTCGGGTCGCGGTGCCCGCTCATCACCAACACCACATCCCCCATCTGCACCGGCGCGGGAATCACGTTCGTACCCAGCCCGGCGCATTCCCAGATGAGCTTGCCGGTCTCGAGGTCATAGCTGCGCACCTTGGCGGTTGCCGCAACGATCACCTGCTTGCGCCCGGCGTGCTCGGCCACAAAAGGCGCCGCCCAGGCGCTCACCTCATCGCGAGTCTGGCGCCATAACTCCGCGCCCGTACTCTTGTTCAGCGCGACCAGAAACGAGTCGCGCTCCTGATCGAAGCCCAGCAGCAGCGTATCACCTTCGAGCACCGCCGCCGTGCCTTCGCCAAAGGCATTGCGCATCCGCATTTTGACGTTGAGGTCTTTCTTCCATTGCAGATTGCCATCGAGATCGTATGCGTAGATGCCGCGCGAGCCGAAGAAGGCGAAGACGTGCTTGCCGTCGGTCACCGGGGAGTTCGAAGCGAAACTGCCATAGCGTTCGTGATAGCCTTCGTGCGGCGTCGCGGTGATCGCGGTTTTTTGCCACAGAATCTTGCCTGTGTCTTTATCAATGCAAATGAGATCGAAATTATGCGCCGTCAACGCGCCGCCCACCGTGCGGCGTCCTTCCGCCGGCGCGGCCGCTGGTCCCGCGGCTTCTCCTACTTGGATCGCCGTCGTCACAAAAAGCTTGTTCTGCCAGATCACGGGCGAGGAATGTCCCTTGCCGGGAAGGTCCAACTTCCACTTCACCTTTTCGGTGGCGCTGAATTTTAGCGGCGCATCGGAAACGGCCATGCCGTCGTTTTCAGGACCACGCCAGCTCGGCCAATGGTCGGCTTCGAGAGCCATCGGGGCTAGCAGGCCGGCCAGCGCGGCCAATGGGCCAAGGCGCCGAAACTTGAAGTCAAGATTCACGTTTCTCCTCCTGTGTCTGCTTTAGCGTTACATAATTTGGACACGCACGCCCTGTGCCGTGATCCTTTGGTGCTGTGCCGTGATCCTTTGGTGCTGAGCCATGATACTTTGGGCGCTGTGCCATGATAAGGGCGAGCGGATCGGCCGGCCGCCCAGCCGTGGGGTCCATCGCCAACACTCGTTCGTAACTTCACAACGCAAGGACTGGGGAGACCTATGAAAGCCACTTTTGGAGCGGGCTGTTTCTGGGGCGTGGAAGCCCAGTTTCGTCAACTCAAAGGCGTCACGTCCACAGCGGTAGGTTACATGGGAGGGACGCTCGATAGCCCGACCTACCAGGATGTCTGTACCGATCGCACCGGCCACGCCGAAGTCGTCGAAGTCGAATACGACCCCGCGCGCCTGTCCTACGAAGATCTGCTCGAAGTGTTTTGGGCCAACCACGACCCGACGACCCTGAACCGCCAGGGCCCCGACGTCGGCCGGCAATACCGTTCGGCAATTTTTTTCCACTCGCCCGAGCAGGAAGCCGCCGCGCGTGCTTCGAAGGAAGAGTTGGAGCAAAGCAAGCGTTTCCGGTCGCCCATTGTCACTGAAATCGTGCCCGCCAACAAGTTCTGGCGAGGCGAAGAGTACCACCAGCAGTATTTGGAAAAACGAGGGTTGGCGCACTGCTCGATTCAGTAGCGTCAATAGCGGTCGCTTGCTCCGAAGACGTCAGCAGTAGAGACGCGCACCGGCAGGAACAGGAGCAGGGAAGTCGTTTATCAAGCTCGCGAATTCTCCGCCGAGTGCGCCGTTGGATTGAACCCGCGCAAGACGTGCGAATCGCCGTAACGAGATGGAAAGACCTCACGCCACTCTTATCGCAATCGCAGCGCTCACGATCGGCGTGACGCTGCTGGGATGCGAGAGCGGCCGCGGCGCGGCAGCCGAAACGAACAGCAAGGGATTCGCCGACCCGTCGCCGCCGAAGATCGAGAAGCCGAAAGAAACCAAGCCGCCGGCCGCGCGAAAAAACTCCGCAGCCAAGTTCCACCAAAGACCTAAACCGCTTCCCGCAGGAGCGGTGACCCACGACTGGACCTCCTTCCTGGGTCCGACGCACAACGCGGTCTCCACCGAGACGAAACTGCTGCGCGAGTTTCCGCCGCAAGGGCCCACGCTCGTTTGGGAAATGCGAAAAGGAACCGGCTACAGCTCGCCCGCGATCGCCGGAGAGCGCCTGGTCTTCCTGCATCGCGAACAAGACCAGGAAATCGTCGAGTGCCTGCGCCCGGAAACCGGCGAGCGCTACTGGCAGTTTCGCTACGCGACGCGTTTTGAAGACCGCTACGGATACAACAACGGGCCGCGCGCCAGCCCGGTTATCGACGGCGACCGCGTTTACATCTATGGCGCCGAAGGCAAGCTGCATTGCCTGAATATCGAGACCGGCCAAGTGCTGTGGAAGCGCGACCTCGCCGCGGAATTCAAGGTGCCGCAAGAGTTTTTCGGCACCGCGACAACGCCGCTGCTCGAAAACGATCTGTTGATCTTCAACATCGGCGCACCTGGAGGGCCGACCGTCGCCGCGTTCGACAAAACGACAGGCAAGATGCGATGGGGAGCGGGAGAACAATGGGGCCCAAGCTACGCCTCGCCTGTTCCCGCCGAAGTTCACGGCCGCCGCCGTATCTTCGTCTTCGCCGGAGGCGAGAGCCGCCCGCCGACAGGGGGCCTGCTGGTGCTCGACCCCGCCAACGGAAAGGTCGATTTCAGTTTTCCGTGGCGAAGCCGCACCTACGAATCGGTCAACGCCTCGACACCGCTGATCATCGGCAATCAGGTTTTGATCTCCGCCACCTACCGCACTGGAGCAGCGCTGCTCAATCTGCTCGCGGACGGCAGCCACTCCGTCGCGTGGACGTCGCCCGAGTTCGACCTGCACTGGACGATTCCGATTCACCGCAACGGCTATCTCTACGCCTTCGCCGGCCGCAACGAGCCCGACGCCGCGCTGATGGCCGTCGATCTCGCGACGGGAAAAACCGCCTGGCGCGAAGTGCCCGAATGGCAGGAAACTGTCGAAGTCCACGGCGCGAAGCGAACGATCTACGAAAGCACCTACCGGGGCTCGCTGTTAGATGTCGACAGCCGCTTTCTGGCACTAGGCGAACACGGCCACCTGCTGTGGCTCGAGCTATCCCCATCGGGATACAAACAGCTATCACGAACGCAACTCTTTCGCGCCACCGAAACCTGGACTCCGCCCGTGATCAGTCGCGGCCTGCTCTACGTAACGCAAAATCACCGCGACCCGCTAGCCGGCACAAACCCGCGCCTGCTGTGCTACGACCTGCGCGCGAACAAATAGCCGGACGCGATCCTCAAACCGCATATCAGAAGGCTACTCTTTGCCAGACTGGTTGGCCGGGAATAACGAGCCCATGGTGATCACAGAGAAGATTCTCGAAATTCGAGAGCAGGGTTTTTGTGTACTGAGAACGCATTTTCCGCGGCCCCTGATTGAAGCCTGCCGGGACGCGTTTTGGCCGGTTCTGCTCGACTATCTTAAGACCCACGGTTGCGACCCGAATCGCGGCCCGCATCGCCATTTCTTGCCGATGCCGTTCGAGCCGCCGTGCTTTGCTCCGGAATTCTTTTTTGACGCCGAAATATTGAGCATCGTGCGCGGCGTGCTGGACGATCGCGTCGTCGCCGACCAGTGGAACTGCGATGTGCCGCTCCTAGGGTCGATTTATCAAGGCGCGCACGTTGACTACCAGCGTCCGTTATTTAGCGAAGCTCCCGACCTGTTGTTGCCCGCTTATATGTTGGTAGTTAGTTTTGGTTTGGTTCGGATAACGGCGGATGATGGCGCTGTCGAATTGCACCCGGCACGCACCGGCTGCCCCGCAAGGAAGCGCTTCGAGCGGTGGAAGCGGCTGCAATGGAAATGCGGCCCGTGCCGTTGGAGATAGGAGACGTACTGATCCGCCATCCCTGGGCATTGCACCGAGGCACGCCCAATTCAACGGACACGCCGCGCGCCCTTGTCAGTGTCCGTTATGTACGCCGCTGGTATGCCGATGACAGTCGCGCGGTCAATTCCATTCCTTTCGCCACCTGGGAATCGCTGACGGCGGAGCAACAGACGTTGATGCGCTTTCCGGTTGGAGACCGATAGCAGCTACTCCCATAGCCAGGCTGATCCAGGCGGGAACACACCGTGCTCCTGCTTCTCCAGCTTTCGCGTGGTTTCCTCAGTCCTTCACCCTAAGACAAATCATGTCGGCGCCCAATTGCCCGTTGCAGGCGGGTGGCTCATCCTGGCCTTGAGTAGTATGACTATCGAAGCCGGTAATGTTGTAGGCGACTACCAGGTGCTGGGTTCGCTGGGCGCTGGCGGCGTCGGGCGCGTGTACAAGGTTCGCCATTCCATCACTGGCCGTATCGAAGCGTTAAAAATCCTGCTGCCCGACTACGCCCAGAACGAGCAGCAAGCCGAGCGCTTCCTACGCGAGATCAAAGTCCAGGCGAATCTCCATCACCCCAACATCGCTTCGGTCCACAACGCCTTCCGTGTCGGCGGGAGCCTTCTGATGGTCATGGAGTTTGTCGACGGCGAGTCCCTCGACAAGCTCATCGCGCGCGGCCGTTTGCCTTTGCAGCAGGCCCTCGACTACGCTTCGCAGGCGCTTTCGGCATTGAGCTACGCACACGGCCGCGGCGTAGTGCACCGCGACGTCAAACCGGAAAACATGCTTGTCACGCCAGGGGGAGCGCTCAAAGTCACCGACTTCGGCCTCGCCAAAACGGTGACGGACATCCGGCTGACCGTCACCGGAGCTACTCTCGGTTCGCTCTACTACATCTCGCCGGAGCAGGTCAGCGGCGGCGCCGACCTCGACAAGCGCGCTGACATCTACTCGATGGGCGCGGTGCTCTACGAACTCGTCACGGGCCGCCGACCGTTCGAAGGATCGCAGCCTTTCCATCTCATGCAGGCTCACGTCGAGCAGCCGCCCAGGCCGCCGGTCGAACTCGTTCCGTCGCTGCCGCCGCCGCTGAACGATGCGATCCTCCGAGCGTTGCAAAAACGGCCGGAGGCCCGCTTTGATTCCGCGGAAACATTCCAGAGCGCCGTGGACGCAGCGCTGCCGCGCACTTCTGTTAGCGCCGCGCAGCCAATCGCCGGTGTCGGCGGCACTGGCGCCGGCGGTAGCCACAGTTCGGGCGATGTCCGCCGCCCCAGCCGCGCGCCGGAGTATCAAACCGGCGCGAAAGTTGATTCCAGGCGCGCCATTCCAGCGAGGCCGCCCGTCAAGCGCCTACTGATAGGACTGTCCTTTCTCGCGCTCATCGTTTCGCTCGCTGCGTTTACCGTGTGGCGAACGCAGCGGCCCGATCCGGCCAAGACTGTTGCGGTGCCGTCAGGAAGTCACCGCCTGCTGCGCAAGGTGATTCCCGCCGGACACGTCCAAGCTATCGTCTTCAATGCCGCGGACGATCTAGCCGCTGTGCTTACGAGCAAAGGTATCGTCGAGGTCTGGGAGCCCGAGTCCGGGAAAAAACGAGCGACCTTCTCCGCCGCGGACAGGCGCTCGAAGGCCATCGCGTTGAGCCCAGACGGTAGCGCGATCGTCTTCGCCGGCAATGACTCCAGGCTGAGTGTGTGGGACGTCGCTACGGGAGAGGAACAGCTTCGCCTCGACGCCGGCAGAGGAGTGCGGTCGGTTGCAATGAGCGGCGACGGGGCGCTCCTCGCCGTGGGCTCGGATCAATTTCTGACGGTGTGGGAGCTCGATAGTTCCCGTCGCAAGGACCCCGTTCACCGCCTCGAATACAGTGCGCAGCTTGTGAGCTTCCGGCCGGACGGCCGCACCGTGGCTGTGGCGGGGCAAGACACGCTTACCGTTCAACCGCTGCATCCATCCGGAGCGCCCGCGCGCTTGTCGATGTCCGATGGCGGGCCAACCACGCTCGCGTTCGCTCCTGAGAAAGACATGCTGGCAGCGGTCGGCGGCAACAGGCTGACGATTTGGCGCGGCAAGACTCTTGAAGAAATCCAAAAAGTCACACTCCCGGGCCGCGCGCTGGCCTTGGGTTTCACGGGCTCCGGACACTGTGTGGCTCTCACCGCGAGCGGGCAGATGGCGCAGATCTGGAACGCCGCCGAAGAGACCGAGGTCAGTGGCTTTCTCCATGCGTACGACGTGGAGGCGGCGGCGCTAAGCATCGACGGCCGCTTAGCGGCGACGGCAACCGCGGCGGGCGACCTGTGGTTTTGGAAAGCCGATGCGGCCTGGGATCGGCCTGAGAATCCGATGGCTGATCCGGCGAACAGCCAGCGATCGAATCAGCAGAAAGGCAAGCCACGCAAGGGCGTCTTTCGACGTTTTGTGGATGTCTTTCGCGGCCGCCGGTAAGGACCCAAGCAGAGTTCGTGAAAAGCCGTCGCGAATCCGCGCGCAACGAACGGTTCCGTGAGTGGTCGAATCAATCTGGAGATCCACGACTGCGAGCCGCCCGTCTCACCGCATTTAAAGCCAGTAAAAAAGAACCGCTGGCAGATCTCCTCGAACGAATTCACACGGAGGTCAACTACTCGGCGAGTGGATCGAGCCATCGCAGCCCAGCAAATCGCCGGAAGTCCTGGTCGGTCGATGCCAGGACGGCTCCATTCTCAATCGCCAGCGCCGCAAGCGCGGCATCCGCAAGCAACGGACCCGTTGCCGCATGCTTTGTTGCGAGCATCTCCAGAATTTCGGCATGCCGCGGCCCCGGCTGCACTACAACCACGGCGGGCTGCGCCAGCCACTCCCGAACGAGCGAGAAAGCCTCCTTCGCAGACCGCGGGTTGTCCCAGATGCGTGAGTTGGTCGAAATACGAAGGAACGCCCAGAGTGTCGTCCAGGGCAGCGCGATCGTTTCGCCGCTTTCGAACAACTCCTTCAGCCACCGTGCGGCGGCGGGCTGTTGCGGAGCGTCGGCGTTGTAAGCGTACAGCAGCAGGTTGGCGTCGATGATCGTCATTGATGCCGTTCGCCTTCGCCATACTCGATCAGCGACTCAACGTCATCATGATTCAGCCCCGTCCGGAACCCCATGGGAGCGGGTTTGATTTTCAGCGTGCGGCGGCGAGGCCGGGTCTCGAGATTGACAAGCGCGGCCCGCAGCAGGTCGTTGAGCGTATCGCGGAACGAAGCCCCTCGTGACCGGCTTTCGCGCTTGACCCGCTCCAGGACGTCGTCATCGAGCGTGACGGTTGTGCGGATGCTCATGATGCTCTCATGCTAGCATCAATAGCATCATCAAAAAACCGCGGACGATCGCAGTAGGGGCTCTCAGCAGTCATCGGTCAGCCAGTGGCTTGGGGAGGCGACTCTGCTACGCTGGGCGCGGAGGAGGTCACAGTCCATGCGAAACTCCCGACTCAGCCGGCTGGCGCTAGCCGCCGCCACTTTCAGCCTGAGCCTTCCGTTGATCGCGCAGCAAGTGGCGCGACCGAAAATTCTCGGCGTGGCCCATATCGCTCTGCGCGTCAGCGATATCGAAAAATCGCGGGCCTTCTACAAAGACTTCCTCGGCTACGGCGAGCCCTTCCTGCTCAACAAGGCGGACGGCTCACTCGACCTTACCTTTATCAAGATCAACGACTACCAATACGTCGAGCTGTTTCCCGGCCTCGACCCCGCGCAGGACCGACTTCACCACATCTCGATCTACACCGAAGACGCCGAAGGCATGCGGCTGTACCTGGCCTCGCGCGGCGTGGCGGTTCCCGAACGCGTGCCCAAGGGCCGCAGCGGCAACTCGAACTTCAACGTCAAAGACCCCGACGGCCACACCGTCGAGATTGTCGAGTACGAGCCCGACGGCTGGTCGATGCGCGACAAGGGCAAGGCGATGAGCGATGCGCGCATTTCCGGACGCATGCTGCACGTCGGAATCCTCGTCGGCAATCTTGCTAAGTCGATGGAGTTTTACCACGGCATTCTGGGTTTTGAGGAATTCTGGCGCGGTTCGTCACGCAACAGCGAAACGCTGTCGTGGGTGAACATGCGCGTTCCCGACGGCCCGACTTATGTCGAGTTCATGCTGTACGAACAAGAGCCCGCGGCGGACAACCGTGGCGTGCAGCACCACATCTGCCTCGAAGTCGAAGACGCCGCCAAGGCGGTAGAGCGTCTCGAACAGCGGCCCTATCGCAAGACCTACGAGCAGAAGATCGAGATCCGCACCGGCATCAACCGCAGACGGCAGGTAAATCTGTACGACCCCGACGGCACGCGAATCGAGCTGATGGAGTCGAACACCGTCGACGGTAAACCGCCGGAGGCATCGAAGCTGCCGCCGCCGCGCGGGTAGCGCAGGCGCATGCTTTTGGCTCAGTAGGGGATCCGCGCGATGTCGGTGATAAACGTGATTCCTGTGACAACCAGGCTGGACAACCGGCTGTCGTTTGTCACCAAAAGATCCGTCCCGGCCGCCGCGGCGCAGGCCAGTTGAATGGTATCGGCCGGCCGGATTCGCTCACGACTCCGGATTTCCGCGTAGCGTTTGGCGGCTTCCAGGTCGAACGGAACTAGCTTGATGGCCCCACTAGTGAAAAAGTTGAGATAGCTTCTTTCGAGCACCGCATTACCCACTTCCTTTGGTTTGGTAAGCACCTCCGCGACCGTAAGCCAGCTCGTCAGAAGCTCGTCCTGGCGAGCCAGCATTCTTGTGCGAAATTCGACAACACGCGGTGACCACTCGGCATTGTGCTCGAACAGATAGATGAACAGATTGCTGTCCCAGAAAACGCGCGCCATTTCGAGTTACCACTCCTGGCCGCGGATTCGCGAATCTGTCAGCAGGCCGAACAGGTAGGCGTAATCCATCAGGTCCTTTATCTCGGTGGTGCTTTTCAAAGGGCAGCGAGAAACCGCTATCTCAACCTGGGATCTTGTCAGCTTACGGTTGATGCGTTTCCCGTCGCGGAAGAACCAGATTCCAGAGCCCTCCAATTCGAAGGTGAAGGGCAGTCCTCTGGCCGTGTGAAACTGCTCTCCCTGATGTTTCTCGATGCGAAGCCAGGCAGTTTCCGCGAGATGGGCTCCCCGATCGCCCGGGCTTTGATTGAAGGGAGCCGGAGAGGGGTCTTCGGACCTGAGGCGTGCGACAAAATCGTCCCCCGATTCGTGACCCCAGATTTGCTTGCCGACCCCAAGCATTCGCAAGACCGGATCGTCTTGCCCGACCGGCTGGCCGGCGGGCCCTACCGGTTGGTTTTCCGTCTTGATCGCACTCATAGTGGTTTTTCCTTCCCTCTATAAACTATATAAATAGATAGAGAGAAGGTCAACCGGGCGCTATTCGACTCGACCCCTAGTAAAACCGAGTGCATCTGGAACGCTCCGAAGCACTGTTTGGCGGCGTACTAGGGGGATTGTCCGACCGGGTTCCAGGAAAAAAGCCATTGACTCTGGCCGTTAAGCTATGATTACAGTAAAGTTAAGATAAGGTTAAGATGATTCGCATCCGGCCCATCTTTGGGGTGTTGCTAGCGAGCCTGGCTGCGGGCGGGGCTTTCGCGCAGACTCGAGAGGTCTGCTTGGAAGACCGCGCGGGTCTGAACGCTCCCACCAAGGGCTCCTTCTATCAGGAGTTTCAGTTGTTGGTTGGGCCTCGGGGCGTCAAGATCGAGGACGAGGCCTGCCGGGCGGATGCGATTCGAATTTCATTGCAGCGCAGCGCACCGCATCAACCCTCGGACGTTCTGGGAGCGGCGCCTATCACCGGATCGCAGATTGCTCCGCAGCTTGAGGTTTACGTAGATCGTGTCGTGGAGCTGATGCCGGAAAGGCAGTGCTGGAATGTCGTTGGGCGTGCGTTGGCGCGCGTCGCGGCCCACGAAGTAGCTCACTACCTCGGTCAACAGCAACAACATTCCGATGCCGGCCTGCTGCAGGCGCGTTTTTCCGGTGCGCAACTGGCTAGCGAGGATTCCTACCCGTTTCGCTGGATATCCGGATCCACGGCGCCAAAGCCGACGGCTCACTGACGGTTGCCGCGACCTTTAGCCCCTTATTCCCTGTTCAGAAACGCCAGCAGGTCGGCGACATCGCGGTCGGACAACGCCGGCCAGCTATCGCCCCGCTGCTGCATTTGCGCGAGCATCGCAGGCCCGTGTCTCCACACGGCGGCGGCGAAGCGCGTGGCTGTGAAGGTAGTGTTGACGGCCCGCAAGTTCGGAGCGGTGGAATCGGCCTGCCCGTGGCACGAGGCGCAGCCTTTATCGCGAAAAATGCGTTCACCGCGCTGCGAGTCTCCTTCGACGGCGAAATAGTTGCGCTCGAACAAATAGGCGAGCAGGTCGGCCATCTCATCCTGGGCGAAGCGCTCGATCGTCAGACCGCGATTGCGCGCGGCGACCTCCATCAGCGGCCGGTGGTTCCACATCTCGACGGCCAGCGACGTTAGCCGGCGCTGCTCCTGCGTTGTTTCGAGCAAGTCCCGTTTGCCGGGGGCCTCTTCCCCGATGGTGTGGCATTGCGAGCAGTTCTTGGCTTCGAACAGGCGTGCGCCGCCGGAGGGGTCGCCGAGCCGCAGCGTCGGCGCTCGCAGCCGCTGGTTCGGCTGGTTCTCGACGTAAACCATCAGGTCGACCATTTCCCGAGTCGTGAATTTCGGCCACGGGATTCCGCTGCGCTCCATTTCCCGCGCCATCTCGCCGGCGTGGTTCCACATCTGCTGCACCCACAAAACCGGATCGGCGAGCGTTGGCCACAGCGGTACGGGCGGCCCGGCGCCCCCCGCCTCCACTGTCAACGCGTGGCAGCGGTAACATCGCTTCGCGGTGAACACATTGCTGCCGCGCGCTGCGTCTCCTGGCGGATCGAAGTAGCGCAGCGCGTAAAAGTAGAGATAGATGTTCCGAATGTCCTGCTCGGTGAGAGGATCGGCGGCGATGTTTTGGCGGCGCATGGCGCTCCACATCGCGGGTCCGTGGTTCCACAACAGGGCGGCCATCGTCGCCGATGTGTAGCCGCGAGTGATGGTCCGCGCGAAATCCGGCGCCGTGCCGCCGCCGACTCCTTCGATCGAATGGCAAATGGTGCAATGCTTTTCGCGAAGCAGTTGGGCGCCCTCGGCTGAGCCGCCCAGTTGTGCTTGGAGCGGGCTGGCGCTGAAAAACAGAACTAGGGCGAAGCAGGGGAGCGATGAAAGGATTCGGGATGCGAGTTTGGGAGGTGTACTTCCGACTGTTGCGATGCGTTTGGGCCTTGCGCCGAGCGGAGGCTCGACGCTGCAAGCTTGAGAGCTTGCGCCACCGTGCGGACCGCTTTGCCGGGCGCTAGAGCTCGAGCCGGAAGCCCGTCGAGAAAATGTGTGTGTGGAAGTTTTCATCCGAAAGTGTCCTTTCGGTAAACCCGTACCAGCGCCACTCGCTCGTCCACCAGATCCTGTTGCGGATCGGAATCGCGAGGCGCCCCTGCGGCTGATAGTACTTTGTCGGCTGGCTGCCGGAGATCACCGAAAAGCTTCCGCCCAGCCCTATCATGACTCCGCGGCCGAGATTGACGTCGGCGTAGACTCCGCCGTGATGGCCGTTGTCGCGATAACGCGAGGCGCGGACATCGTAGAAGGGCGGCACCGCGATCGGAATATCGCTGCGCAACGTTGCGCGCGTGTAGTCGGCCAGGATCTGGAAGCGGCTGTTGGTTGGGACCCAGGCGAGACTCGCCGACGTGTGGCGGCTTTGGAAATCAAAGTCCACGCCCGGATCGGTGCTCTCGTTGTCGAGAATGGCAAACGAACCGTTGAGCGTGAGCGTCGAAGCGAGCCGGTAGCGGCCGCGCACCTTGGCCTTGTGATAGTCCATCAGGCCGGTTCGGAAAAACGCTCGGTCGCCGGGCGAGGCCTCGAAATCAAAGTTGAAGGAAAGCTTCGAGCCAGCCCTCAGGTGGGCGCCGGCGAGGCCTACATGCCGCCGCACCTCGCCTGACGCCGGGCCGAGTTGCAGAGTCGGCTGCGCCGGCATGGCATCGCCCCATACGTAGCGGTGACCGCCGCGCAGCGACAACATCCGGTTCACGTCGAAGATCACATCGAGCTGATGCTGGTTGTAGTTCAGCACGAGAAGGCTGCTGTTCAGCGTTTCGAGTTCGGTCTCTGGCGTGGTGTCGAAAGTCTGCTTTAGCAACGACCCGCCGGCGACGTGGAAGCGGTCGGTCAGCCACGACTGTATGATGCGCACGCGCGAGTGCGGCCGAATTTCGGTGCTCCAGTTTGCCGAGCTGCGCGGCCTGGTGGCGTCGCCCAACGACTGTTCCAGAACGTTGGTGTAGGGGGACACGGTTTGCAGCAGAAACAGGCTGCCGGAGGCGGCGTGCGAGTAATCCACTTCGATGGACGGCTGGCTGTAGAGAAACTGCCCGCTGAAGTTGAGGGCCGCCCAGGGCCGCCCCTGCACGACGGCTCGACTGAATATGCCATCTCCTTCGGCGCGATACGTTTGCAGCAACTGATCGAGGATCAGATCCGTGCCGAGCAGCGGCGTGCGGCGGTTTCCCCGGTTAGTGTCGGAGGTCGAGATGGTCTGAGCATCGTCAAAGCTCGTATAGCCCTGCTCGAGCGTGAAGTTGAAGCGTGAAAAATTCAACCGCACGCCGGCTCGGAGCGAGTTCATGCTGTCGTCGAGGCCGGTCGCGACGGGGAATTCGTTACCGTCGCTGACGAATGTCGTGACGCCGCGGCCCAGCCCATCGCCGAACGTGTACGCGACAAACGGCGAGACTGTGGCGCCCGGCCGGATGCGCAACTCGGCGTCGGCTTGGCGCCGCTCGATATCGAACGTCCGCTGGCTGAGCAGAATCCCTTCGCCCAGAAGAGGATTGGCAAACGAGGGCAGGGAATTGAAGTAGGCCACGTTGCGGTAGCTGAAGTCGAGCGCGTAGACGCCTTGTTTATCCGCGTTGACGTAGGCCGTGTTGTAGGGGTCGCCGCCCCAGGAGAAGGCGCGAATATCGACCCTGTCGGCGTACTTGCCTCCGGGGTTCACGTAGTGCGCCTGCGCGTCAAACAGCCGCGGGCCCTCGCCGAGATTCACCACGCTACGGTAAACGTTGGAGTTGCCGCGAACGTCCTGCACCCAGCGGTTGCCCGCCTCGACCGTGAAGGTCAGCTTTTTCTCTTCCACGGGCGAAGGGATTGCGGGTTCGGTTTCCTGCGCTGGCAATGAAACAGCCGCCGCCAGCAAGCCGGTCCATAGCCATGCGGCGCGCCTCGTCATCGCAGGAAATCCTTGTTGATGAATGATCCGTGGATCTTCGAATGACAGACCGTGCAATTGCGGAATCGCGCGGACCTGGTGTCATGGAAGGCCGTCGGCGGACCGCCCAGATTCTGCGGCGTCAGAGTGTGGCATTCCAGGCAAAGCTGCGAGGTGTTGTGGCGAACGAGCATGCGCGGATTCGCCGATCCGTGGGGCTCGTGGCAGCTCGAGCAGGCGTCGAGCTTCACAGGCGCATGCTCGAACGGAAAGGGCCCGCGCTTATCGGTGTGGCACTTCAAGCATGAGACGTCGTTCGCCGCAAACGCCTGCATCGAAGCCGGCGGCGGGCCGCCGTGGGGGTTGTGGCAGTCGACGCAATCGATGGCGTTTTGCACCAGCCGGTGTGTAAAAGGCCGGTTGAACGCCGCGCGCTCGCTGACGTGACATGAGGAGCACAACTCCGTCGCGGCGGCCGTCAGCAACTGGCGCCTTTCCGAGTGATGAACGGAATGACAGGAAGTGCAATCCAGTGTGTTGCGGTAGTGCGCCCCCATCAGGCGGCCGCGCTGGGTTTCCTGGCCGCTGTGGCATTCCAGGCAGGCTTGGTTGGCTCGGTCGGCGGCGGTATTTTTGAAGCCGAAGATCAGCGTAGCGTCGGCGCTCTCGGCGTGCGAGCCGCCGGGGCCGTGGCACGATTCGCATTCCTGGCCCTTCCATCGTCCACCTCTGGCTTCGCTGATCTGGTTATGCGGGCTTTTGGGGAACGCCAGCGAGATGTCCTCGTGGCAGACGGCGCACATCTCCGTACCGGAGTAGCCGTCCGGAAGGGCCGCGGCGGCTTCGGGTTCCTGCGGCAGCGCGGGCGCGGCCAGGCAGATCAGCAGCAGTAGTGAGTTCGACCAGCGCATCGACGTGCCTTATCCGTGGCGGAAGCGGGAGGCAAGTTGGAGAAGACAGTCACCACCAGGCAATCCAAACAGGGTGGTCGCGGGGTTGTCTCGATCCGCAATCCAGTGTGGTGACTGTCCCTCCATCATGTGACTACTGCGCGTGACTGCGATCCACCGAGAACTCCCTGCCCTCGCCGTGGCAGACCGCGCAGGATTCGCCCAGTGTCTGAGAAATGTTCAGGTCCGCGTGGGCGGCGGCGGACAGATTCGTGTGGCACGACAGGCAAGCCCCAGTTGCGGGAGGCATCGGGTCGATGCGGTCGCGCGGCTGAAGCGACGACAACAGGTTGCCGGCCAGAGGCAACTGCTGGGTGCCGTCGATATGGCAGGCCGTGCAATTGCGGCGGTCGTTGGGGTAGCGAACCTCATTGTAGTTGTGCGCCGAACCGCCAAAGCCGTAGACGGTGAAGTCGTAGGTGAGCTCTTCGCCGGTATGGATCTTGTGAATCATCTCCTTGAAGTTGATTCCCTGGGCCGGCCCTTGATCCTCAGGCCTGACGACGGCGTCGGTCTCGTTCGGCATGTGGCACAACACGCAGTGCTCGACGTTGTTGCGGTTCGAGCCGTGCAGATCCAGGGCGTTATGGCAGGCGTTGCATTTTTCCATCGCCACCACCTTGCGGCGTGGAACCGCCTGCGTATCGGTTACCGGGAAGTAGAATACCTTGTTCTCTCCGGCGTCGCGAATTCCGGTGCGCTCCTGTTGAGTGCCGGCAAGAATGGTCCCCGACTGGTAGCCCTCGATACCCACCGCCCAGGTGCCGCTGGCATGTTCGGGAATGGGGGCTGCGAAGGTGTGTGCGAAGGCGCTGCCGCTGGGCACGGCCATGCGGGCATTTTCGGAAACGAACTCCGAGACGTCGCCGTTGGTGGAGCCGCCCATCACCAGCGCCAGCCGCAGCATGCTGGCGGGCGTGACGGGCTGACCGGCGTCGTTGGTGATCGAAAATCGCACCGTCGGGTTCTGCCCGGGAGCGCTGTTGTCGACGCCCAAAATTTCAAAGGTCGTACCGGCCAGCTCTTTGGAGAAGCGATCGATCGTATGGGCGCCTTTGATCGAAAGGTCAAACTCCAGCTCACCTTCCGGGATGTGGCAGTTGGCGCATTGGTTGTCGGAAATCTGCGGCAGGCCGGCGTGGTTTTCTCCCGTGGCGAAGTTGACGTCGTCGTGGCAGCTTCCGCAGGCGCGGCGGGACGGATTGGTCAGGTAATTGGTCGGCAGCGCGGTCTGCTCGCGGGAAGCGCCAAGAGAGGCGCGCTGGCGGGAGGGCCCTCCGGCGGCGGCCGGCCGCGACGCGAGAGCAGCGGCGGCAGAGCCTTCAGGCTCGGCGCCGGTGTGGCAGGTCTCGCAATTGCGCACGTCGGCCGGATAATGAACTGTCGAGTAGTCGTGAACGCTGCCGCCAAACCCGATGATCTGGTAGGGCGTGCCGGCCTGCACGCTCGGCAGATCGGCGCCGCGGTGGATCTTGTGAATCATCGTGGTCATGTCGACGGTATTGCCGGTATCAGGGTCCACCGATTGCGGCTGATGGCAGGTGATGCAAAGCGATACCGTGCGGCGCTCGTCGTGTAACGCCAGATTGCCGTGACAGGCGTTGCAAGCCTGGTCGGAGACGATGTTGCGCGTCGTGGTGACTGCCGAGCCGTCGGGCACGAAATGGAAGGTTACCGATGCGTCGTTGGCACCGAGCTCGAATTCGCTCAAATCGCGGGCGGCCCAAGCGCCGATCGTGTGCGTCGCGCCGGCGTCGAACCCGGAAGGGGCCCTGGCGGCAAATGTGTAGGTGTACTCGCCGTCGGCCACCTTTTCAAAAACTCCGCCGGCGTCAAACGACGCCTGGATCTCGGTGACGTTGGTGATGTTGCTGCGCTGCGCCCGCGTCGTATAAGCCGTGTACAGAGTCTGGCCATTGGGTTGATCGCGGGGAATGACGGCGGCGACCGCGCGGATGCTGATCGGCCCTGGCGTGGTAACGCCCAAGCGGTCCAACGGGTGCCCGGCGGCGTCTGTCAGCGTGAACCGGAAGCGAATGGTCCCGTCCGCCGCAATCGACGCCTCGTGAATTTCGAACTGCAGTCCCGGGCGGACGAAGTTGAGTTCCTTCTGCTCTAGGTAGAACGCCTTATCGTTCTTGGTGAAAACGGCCTTCTCCGCTCCCGCCAACATGGCCAAGCTCGCCGCGAGCAGCAGCAGGAACGCCAGGCGTAGCGTTCCCCACGACTTCCACTTGTCTCCCATGATCTTTCCTTTCCTGATCCGAATGCCTTCCGACGATGGATATGGGCGAAACATGATGCAGAAAGATATGCAAAACCAAGACCGTTTCGAGCGAACGCACCGGCGAGGTAAATCTGACGCCGCGCGGTTAGGAATAGGGTCGAATGACCCAGGCGCCGGACCGCGCGGCCGGGGGATTTGGCTCACCAGCCCGAGGGCACAGGTTTTCTCCTCTTATCGGCGGCAACGCGGTTGTATATATGAAGGAGAAACGGGTCAGCAAGGCAATTTGCGCCTGCTACTTCTTTACGTGGCAAGTGGCGCACTTACCTTTCGAAGCGAAGGCCAAGCCGCCCGTGTGGTGGCAGCCGCCACACGACGTTTTGTTGGCCTCGGCAGTCTGGTGCATCTTTTCCTTGTAATTCAGCGGCGCCTTGGACTGCGGAAACAGCTTCTCGTGGCAGGCGGTGCAGTCGCTCTTGACGCGCTCAGAGTGCTTGGCATGGTCGAAAGTGACGTTGCCCATCTTGGACTCGAAGACGAGCTCTTTGGGTGGTTCCTTTTGTTGCGCGTTCGACGGGGTGAGCGTTACCCACGCCAGCGCGAACAGGACCGCAAACAACACCCGCATTGAGTTCACCGTCCATTTCGCCGGTCTCATGCCAGTTTCCTCCTCCGGGCGGCAACGTTCGCGCGTTGATCCGCCGAATCGTTCGCCTCCGCGTTTCGCGCCTTAGAAAGGCCCCGGAAGCGAGCACCGCACCCGCGTCCTTGCACGCCTTATGCCAAAAGGGGCGCTGCCTCATCGGCTTCCGACCAAACTATCGACTTTCGATTGAATCGCGTCTCGATCGAATCCGCGCTTCCCAATCCGTCTTGCTCCCGGCTTTGCCGCAACCAGCTTGAACGGTTATATATGTATATGCCAGCTTATCGACTCCGGGCAGCCCGATCTGCATAGCGGAGAGTATTGGAGCTAACGAAGTGTTACAGAGACCCGAACAAATTCCCTAGGGCTGTAGAATAGCAGCGTAGCTTGAAACTGGAAAGCCTTGTGGATGACGAGTTTGGACTACTGGTTGCAACCCCGGCAAGGCTCGGTACGGACACAAGTGCAGCATTTGGAATGACGCGTTACTCCAACCTTCGAGTCCTGCGCTTCTCAGGGCTGGCCCGCTGTCGAGCCGCAATGTCGGCTGCCGGGCTGGCCGCGCTGTTGTGGCTGTTGCCGCAAGCGTTGCCCGGGCAGACATGCAGCGACTGTCACGATAACAAGCCGGCGTCGCACACGGCGCACGAGAATGTCGATTGCGCCAACTGCCACATCGAGCATTCTGAAATCCCGCACGCAGAAAACGCCACCACCGTAAGCTGCGGCGTTTGCCACTCCCAGGAGTCCGACCAGACCGCGCTGGGCGTTCACGGCCAGGAGCGCGCCCAGGGCAACGAGGCGGCGCCCGATTGCTCGGTTTGCCATGGCAGCGCCCATGAGATCGAGCTTCCTGGCACGACGCGTTTTCGCCGCGCCACGGTCGAGACTTGCGGCATGTGCCACAGCGAGGAGGCCGGGCAGTTCCAGCAGAGCGTCCATGGCGCATTGCTGGCAAACGGCACGACGCGCGAAGGCCCGACCTGCACGACCTGCCACGGCGAGCACCAGATTCAGCGCCCCTCGGCGCTCGATCAAGCCGCCGGCGTCCGCAACGTGCGTGACACTTGCGCTTCCTGCCATGCCGATGTGGCGTTGATGTCGCGCTTCGGGCTGCCCACCGACCGCGTGTTGAGTTTCGATGCCAGCTACCACGGCCTGGCGCTACGCGCCGGTTCGCAGACAGTCGCCAACTGCGGCAGTTGCCATGGCATTCACGCCGTGCTGCCGTCGAGCGACCCGGGGTCGACGATCCACGCGGACAACCTGAACCAGACCTGCGGCCAGTGTCACCCCGGGGCCGGCGAGCGGTTTCAAATCAGCACTGTCCACCAGGTCGAAGGCAGCCGCCCGGTGCTTGCCGCGCAGATCATCGAGCAGGTGTATTGGGTGCTCATACCGCTGACGATTGGGCTGATGTTGCTTCACCACGCCGGCGATTGGCTTCGAAAAATGCAGCAGCGCGTGCGCGCGGGGGCTGTGGCGTTGCTGGCGGCTCCGCCGGCAATGGAAAAGCGCATGCACCGCGCCGAAAGGATTCAGCATGGGCTGCTGATTCTATCGTTCATGACTTTGGTATGGACCGGTTTTGCGCTGCGCTACCCCGACGCGTTTTGGGCTTATCCGCTGGTGGTCTGGGAGGGCAGTTGGCCGGTGCGCGGCATTGTGCATCGCATTGCCGGCGTGGTGATGGTCGCCACCTCGGTTGTTCATGTCGTGACCTTGGTCGTCAACCGCAAGTTGCGCGGGCACTGGCTGCATCTGCTGCCGCGTGGCAACGATGTTCGAGAAGCCGTTGCGGGCTTCGCGTATAACGTGGGGCTGCGGCGGGCGGCGCCGCGGATCTCCTCGCACTCCTACATCGAAAAAATAGAGTATTGGGCGGTCGTATGGGGCACCTTGATGATGGGCGTATCGGGCGTGTTGCTTTGGGCCGATAACTTTGTTTTGAGCTATTTCCCCAAGGGTTTGCTCGACGTGGCCGGCGTATTTCACTACTACGAAGCGGTTCTGGCGGCGCTGGCGATTCTGGTGTGGCATTTCTATGCGGTGATTTTCGATCCCGCGGTTTATCCAATGAATCTGGCGTGGCTGACGGGCTATGGTCCGGCGCGGGCCGGGTCCGCGGAGTCCCAGCCGCCGGTTGCGCCCGCGGGCAAAGCCGTTCGCGGCGCCGATTCCGGCGCGGTGTCTGATTCGGGTGCGGTGTCTGATTCCGATCCGATGTCTGGTTCCGGCCCTGCCTCTGATACCGAAAAGGAGACCGGCTGAGCCGCCCCATGCCTGAGACTTCCAGCAACTGGTTCCCTCGTCTGGTCCATCTCTCCAACAACGCGCTGACGTTCGCTGGAGTGATCTTAACGACGACCGGCGGCGTGTCGTGGCTGTTCATCCTGCCGCTGCAGTTGAGCGGGGAAGCCGCCAATCCTTATCTCGGGATTCTCTTTTTTCTGGCCTGCCCGATGCTGTTCTTTTTGGGCCTGGCGCTGATGCCGTTGGGGATTTGGCTCAAGCTTCGCAAGGAGAACAGGAGGGGCGCGGCCGCGGCGCCTCTGCCGCCGGTGAGTTGGCGCAACGTGGAGTTTCGCCGTATCGTCTCGCTCATCGGGATCGCTACCTTCGCGAACATCATCATCGGCGGCCACTACACCTACGCCGCGGTCGAGTATATGGGCTCGGTGAGTTTCTGCGGGCAGACTTGCCACACCGTCATGAAGCCCGAGTTCACGGCTTACCAGGAGTCGCCGCATTTCCGCGTCTCGTGCACGGAATGCCACATCGGCGAAGGCGCCTCATGGTTTGTGCGCAGCAAGCTCAGCGGCGTGCGCCAGGTTTTTGCGACGGCGCTGGATACGTACTCACGGCCGATCGAGCAGCCGGTTCACAACCTGCGGCCGGCGCGCGAAACGCCGATGACTTCCTGGCACGAAGCGCATGGCGCG
>JBBDWJ010000193.1:0-23737 GCA_040902925.1 Bryobacterales bacterium
ACCTGGAGCTCACCGTCGGAAACCACTTCAAGACCATCGCGCAATCAACCGCGTCGCACATCACACAATTCATTCACGACCGCGCTACGCAGGTGGCGATCATGGCTTCCGATCCCCCTGTGATTGATGCGGTCGTAGCGGCAAACCGCGTCTATGCGGGCATGCCTGAGGAGGCGGTGACCCGCAAGATCCAGCAAACCGAAGAGATCTGGCCGACGCCCAAGGCCGAAGCCCTGGTACAGAGCATCGTCTCTTCAGCGGTCTCGACGAACCTGCGCCACTACGTCGGCCTGGACCCGAGGTTTCTCCGGATCACGGTGACCGGCTCGCGCGGCGGCACTGTCGCCGCCACTCACAAAACCATTGACTACTATCAGGCTGATGAGGCGTATTGGCAGGCGATCTACGCCGAGGGGCGCGGCGCTGTCAGCATCACCGACATTGAATATGACGTGGTGACGAAGTCCAACTACGTCGGTATCGGCGTTCCGGTGCTCGAGCCGCGAACGAATCGCTTCCTTGGCACGCTCGACGCGCTGGTGGAAGTTTCCAGCCTGTTTCCCATCGTCGCCGGGGCCGATTTGGGCGCGACGGGAAGGGCGTTGCTCGTTAAGGAAAACGGTACGGTAATTCGCGGTCCCAACACGACCCTTTCCATGGGACTGCAATCGGATGAGTATGCAGCAGTGATCGAGTCGCTGCGCAGCATCCAGGGGCGGCAAACCGGCTATTTAGTCGTTGACCTGGGCGCCGCAGGCGGCGAAACGATGATCGGATTCGCCGACACCGGGCTCAAGGACGACTTCGCAAATCTGGGCTGGGTCGTGCTCGTCGCGCAGCCGGCCGAAGAGGCCTTCGAGCCGATTCGGGTCACGCAACGGCTGATGCTATCCATCGCGGCGCTGGGGTTTATCGCCGTCGTCGTGGTCGGCGTTTACTTCTCGCTGCATCGCAAGGGCGAGATCGAGGAGATCGAAGAGGAGTTCCACCCACCGCTGGTGAATTCCTAATTCGCCGCCGCTTGTCTGGCCGGCGCATCGGGCGCGGCGAACCCGCGCCCAATCCCGGCGCCGCAGCCAACTACATGGGCCGCTCGGCGGTTATGTAACCCAGGTCGGGGAAGGGCATCGGGCCGGCGCGCAAGGCCTTTTCGTGGAAGGAGCGCAGGCTGAAATCCTGTGTTTCGGTCTGGTAGTGCTCGCGGACCCGCAGCCATTCCTTCCACCCGAAATACTGCAACGGCAAGCGGGCCGAAGTGAGGCGGATGCGCTGGATCTTGTCGCGCGCGCCCTCTACTTCCTGGTAGGCTTCTTCACGCAACAACGTCATGGCGTCTTCCTCGGACATGTTGGCGGTGTGCATGCGGATGTCGAGGATGCAGTCTGTCATGATGCGCATTTTCTGCTTGATGTGCATCACGCGCAACTCATTGCCGCCGGTCAGCCCGGCCGCGACGGCCGAGTCGGTCATGTAGGCGCCCCAACCGTCATTGAAGGAAGGGTTGCCTTGCGCGCGCAGCACGCGCCGGTAAAGCGGCTCGGTGGCATTGGCGAACTCGCGGGCAACGTAATGTCCCGGGACCGCGTGCTCCACTGTCAGCAGCTTGAGCTGATAGAGGTTGTATTCGCGCAGCTTCGACAACTGGCGCGCCCGCGGCCAGTCCGCGGGAATCGGCGTCAGCATGAACAGCGCCGAAAGGGACGGCTGCAGCGGGGGAGCGCCGATAAAGTTCGCGACAGGGTGGTTGGCACGCAGGAACTCCGGTGTTTCGATTACCTGCAGGTTGTCGCCCGGCGGCAGCGGCGCCAGCTCCTGTCTTTGGGTAAAGGCCTTGGCCTCCTCGATTTCTTTCTTGATCTGGTCGAGCAAGCCATCACTGCTGCTGAGGCGGTTTTCGTCGCTGACCACGTCGAGCACGTCGCGGATCAAGGCATCGTCGGTCGGCGGCCGCTGGTTGCCGTAAATCTGCTGGTGCACAGGGCGCGCGGTTTCGATGAGCTCATTTTTAACAGTCTTGAACTCCGCTTCCGCCTCGGCCAGTAGCTGCGCGGGCGTCTTGTCGGAGTTGCCGGTCCACAGCCGCAGCTTCTTGGCATAAAGCTCCGCGCCGAGGCGCCAGTCGTGGCCAGTGCGCTTCGAAAGATCGTTATCCAGATAGCTGTTGAAGTCGCGCAGAGCCGCCAGGGCTGTTTTCGCGGCGGTGTCGTAGTCGGCTTTCAACTCCTGCGGCGCTTCCGCCGCTAGAATTCGTTCCACGAAGCGGATCATGCCGTCGTTTTCCGCGCGCGCGATCTCGATCCACTCCTTGGGAGACGACTGCAGGTTCCCTTTCGCCTGTTCGAGGAATTCGGGAACCTTCCCGAGACGCGCAATGATGTGGCGGAAGCGGTCGGGCTTGGCCGCGTATTCCAGCATAAAAGGCCCGTAGAGCGCACGGCCCAGCAACTGCACATAGTGCGCCGGATTGTGCTGGTGGACTTTGACATCTTCGAGCTCGAACAGATCGCGGGCGACAAGGTTATCCACGACCGCGTAGTCCACGAACTCGCCGCCTTTCAGACGGTTGCGGTCGGGGACCTGCGCGTGTAGGGCTGCCTGAAAGTCTTTCAGAAACTGGATGCGGCGCTGGACTCCCTCGGCGGAGTAGTCATCCAACAAAACGTCGAGCGACGTTTGTGTTGCTTCCTGGCCTTCCTCGTTGCCGCCCCGGACGTGCTCGTGATAGCCCATTTCGGTGGCCTCGATCGGGCTCATGGCCAGAGCATCAAACACAAAAGGTTCGGTGACCGTTTGGAAGACCTTGTCCGGCGGATCTTCGGTGGAGCAACTCGCCGCGACGCAGAGCAGTGCGGACACAATCGCGGCGGAGATATTCTTGGAGTTGATTTGCATGGGTTCTCCCGGTGGTGGCTGGGAAAGACAGAGATTCCCGCAGGCCCCGCCTCACGGGTCACCGTTGGAAAAACAACCTCCTATCTTAATGGAGCGATTGCACCCTGGCAACTACCCGCCAAGCCGCCCTCTAGGGCCTAGGAGGCTGACACGTTACGTTTGGACTACCGCCGACGAACCGGGTCGGGCGAGGGAACTGGCACCCGAACTCCGGGGCTAGCGGCTCTGCTTTCCGCCGCTAACACCGGAGCATCGGGATTCCGTTAATCGCGGCCGAGCTTGCGGCGCAGATAGGCCGGCTTATCGAGATCGTTGGGATCCATCTCGGCCGGCGGCGCTTCTTCCTCTACATCTTCATGGATCGAGCCCATGCCGTGGCGCCCCACCGCGGCGGCGTGCGCCCGGGCCGCCGCCGGCTCGGCGATACGCTCGGGGCGTTGCCGGAAAGCGGTGGCCTCATGAACCGCCGCGCGCATCTCCTTGACGGCGGCCGAGCCGGCTTCGACCGACTTCTTGCTCATCCCGACGCTCTCGCTGCGAAAGCCGGTGGCGATGACGGTGATCTTGACGTTGTCGCCCATCGAATCGTTGAGGATGGCGCCAAAGATGATGTTGGCGTCGGGGTCGGCGGCTTTCTGAATGATGGTCGAAGCCTCATGCACTTCATGCAGCCCAAGCTTGGGCGAGCCGGTGATGTTGATGAGGATGCCGCGGGCGCCTTCGATGCTGGCGTCTTCGAGCAGCGGGCTCGAAATGGCTTTGCGAGCCGCTTCGACCGCGGCGCTGGAACCGCCCGCGATGGCGGTGCCCATCACGGCGTAACCCATGCCGTGCATGATCGTGCGCACGTCGGAGAAATCGCGGTTGATGATGCCGGGAATCGTGATGATGTCGCTGATGCCCTGCACGGCTTGCCGCAGGATGTTGTCGGCGATGCGGAACGATTCGAAGAAACTCGTGCCGCGCTCGACGACTTCGAGCAGCCGCTCGTTGGGAATCGTCACCACGGTATCGACGACCTCGGCCAGTTCGGCGAGGCCCTTTTCGGCGACCGCCATGCGCTTGGCGCCTTCGAACGAAAACGGCTTGGTGACCACGGCGACGGTCAGCGCGCCGAGTTCCTTGGCGAGCGAAGCGACGATCGGAGCGGCGCCGGTGCCGGTGCCGCCGCCGAGTCCGGCCGTCACGAACACCATGTCGCTGTCGCTGAGCAGCTCGATCAACCGCTCGGTGTCTTCCAGAGCGGCCTTGCGGCCGATTTCGGGGTCGGAACCCGCGCCGCGGCCGCTGGTGAGCTTGGAGCCGATCTGCACTTTGATCTGGGCCCGCGACACCCGCAGCGCCTGCTCGTCCGTGTTGATGGCGGCGAATTCGACGCCCTCCACGGCCGCTTCGATCATGCGGTTGACGGCGTTACAACCTCCGCCGCCGACGCCCACGACCTTGATGCGCGCGGTAGGCCGCGCGTCTTCTTCAAACGTGAATTTGACCTCTTCGTGCCGGTCTAGCTTGTCTTCCATGTCGTTCCCTTTCGCATTGAGGTTTCGACCGCTTTATTCAAACAGGGTCTTGAGCCAGTCGGTGACGCGGTCGCGTTTTCGCTGGCGATGCAGGCGAAGGCGCTGCGCGTAAAGGACGAGTCCGATCACGGTTGCCCAACCGGGATGATCGAGCTCGTCAGGGAGATCATCGAGCTGCGGCGGAAGGCCGACCCTGGCGTTGGCATTCAGCACCGTCTCGGCAATGTCACACGTTCCGGCCAGGCAGGCCAGTCCGCCGGTCAGAACCACACCAGCGACCAGCCGGTTTTCGAAACCGCCGCGGGCAAGCTGCACGGCCATCATCTCAAAAAGCTCTTCACAACGGGCCTCGAGAATCTCGTTGAGCAGGCGGCGCGGCTTTTCGCTGGGCGGCCCGTCACCCAGGCTTGGCGCTTCCACCATCACATTCAGGGGAGTCTGCGCCGCCGGCACGCAGCCGTACTGTTCCATGATCTGCTCGGCGGCTTCGCGGGGCGTGCGCAACACCGCCGCGACGTCATTGACGAAATGCTCGCCGCCGATCGGCAGGCTTACCGCCAGTTGCAGATCGCCCTCCAGGTAGGCCGCCAGCTCGACCGAGCTCGCGCCCATGTCGGCGACGGCCACCCCCATTTCGCGCTCCTGCTCTTCGAGCACCGCGTGAGAAGCGGCGAAGCCTTCAAACAGCGTCTCCTCGACGACGACGCCGGCGCGGTTGACGACGACGCGAATGTTATTGTGCGCCTGGGCCAGCGCCGAGACCACCTGCACATGCACGTCGAGGCGGCTGCCGCTCATCCCCAACGGATTGCGCAAGCCGGACTGGCCGTCGACCGCGAACTCGAGCGGAATCGCCTGCAGCACCGTGCGGTCGTCGCTGAGCGGCCCTTGCGTGGCGGTCTTGATCAACGCGTCGACGTGATCTTTTTGGATTTCGCTTTCCCAGGAGGGCAGATTGATATAGCTATGGCTGACGTTGTTCTTGACGTGCGGACCGCCGACGCCGACGACCGCATTGTCGACAGTGACACCGCCGTTGCGCTCGGCTTCTTCGATGGCTTTTTCGAGCGATTCAAGAACCGCATCCTGGTCGGCGACCACGCCGCGCGACCAGCCCGCCGCGCGCGCCGAGCCGTGGCTGATGAAACGCAGGCGCGAGTTTTCCTCCAGCGCGACGAGGCAGCGGCTGGAGTGGCTTCCTAGGTCGATCCCGACCAGATAGTCATGTCGTTTCGGCATATGCTTCCGAGCGGCGCCTGCCGCAGATCCGAACAGCGCCTCAGCAAGTGGACAAGAATTGGCCCCCGGCTACCCGGAGCCCCACAAGGGCCAGTGTGCGTTCCTGATCCATGATTGGATAGCCGTTCATTGTTCCGCAAGGCCATGCTCCAACGCCACTTGGCCCTTGAAGCGCAAATCCACCGTCCGGACCACTCCGTACTTCTGCTTCCAGCCTGCAAAATGATTCAGAAAAACTTCGAAGCGATGGCGAAAATATTCCTCGCCCATCTGCAACTCGACCGCCTCGCCATGATAGACCGCCGTGGCCTTGGCGTTTTCGGCGTCGGCCACATCGACCTCTGAGACCATCGAGCTGTAACGGGGCTCGGCGCTGTCCAGGGCGGTCAGCAATTGAAGGTAGAGCCGAATCCGTTTTTGGCGTTCGTCGAGGTCCATCCCGGGGGTGACGCCGGAAATCACCGGCAATGCCAGTTGGGCTTTCTCGGGAACATCGAGAAACACACCGTTGGCATCGACCAGTTTGGTGGTCTCGTGTTTTCCCTTGACGGCGACGCGCGCGAAAGCCACCGGCCGGCGCTCCTGGATGTGGGCCCAGATTTGATGCGTCCCGACGCGTGCCACGGTGGCCTGCTCGACCCAGGGAAGGGAAGCGAGCCACTGTTGGCGCTCGTCGATCGGTATATCGAACAGATTCTTCCCGAAGTCGGGGTCAAAAATCGCGCGGACTTCTTCGCGTTTGACGTAGGAAAGTCCGCTGACGAGCAGGCTGCTGCCATCGGCGGCAAACACGAAGCGCTCGTTGGTGTGCAGATAGCGATCGACCGAGTAGGCCGAAGTTACGCAGAGGGACAGCGCCGCCGCCACGATGCCGATGCGGCGCCAAGGAAGCTGGCGCCAGTCGCCCAGGCCGCGGCTGACGCGCACCGGCTTCTTGCGCCGCAAATAGGACGAGGATTCCCGGCTCGTCTCGCTGTTGGTGGTGCCTCGCGCCATAGATGTTTTTCGAACTTCGCGGGCTAACGCCCGACCGAAACCTTCGCCGCGCGCGAGGCCAACTCGGCCAAAATCATGTCGCCCGCCTGCCAGATGCTGCCGGCCCCTAAAGTGATCACCGCGTCGCCGGGCCGCGCAACCGCCGCCGCGCGCGCCGCCGCTGTTTCCATTGAGTCGATGTATTCGACTTTCGAGCCCGCGACCGCGCGGATTTGCTCGGACAGCCGGCGGGCGTCGACTCCCTCGATCGCCGCCTCGCCCGCGCTATAAATGTCGAGCACGAACAGCGTGTCGCAATCGCTAAAGCTGTGCGCGAATTCGTCGGCCAGCAGATGAGTGCGCGAGTAGCGATGCGGCTGAAAAATGACGTGGACGTTGTTGAACCGGCAGGTACGCGCGGCTGCCAGCGTCGCCGCGATTTCGGTAGGGTGATGGCCGTAATCGTCGATCACCGTCACGCCGGACTGTTTGCCGCGAATCTGGAAGCGGCGGTCGACGCCGCTGAAGCTTGCCAGCCCTTCGCGAATGACTTCGGGATCGATCTGTAGCTCGAGGCCGACCAGCGTCGCGGCGGCGGCGTTCAGCACGTTGTGGCGGCCGGCCCCGTGGATCAAAAATTCACCCAAATCGCGGCTGCCGTGGATCAGGCGGAAGCGGCTTTCGAGGTGTTCGCAGCGCACGTCCGTAATTTTCAAGTCTGCGTCGGGCGAGCGCTCCGCCATGCCGTAGGTGTGCACCTGGCGTTTGACCCGCGGCAGCAGGGCACGCACATTGGCGTCATCGATGCAGAGAATCGCCGAGCCGTAGAAAGGGACTTTGTTGGCGAACTCGACGAATGTGTTCGCCAGGGCTTCAAAGGAATGGTAGTGGTCGAGGTGCTCGTGGTCGATGTTGGTGATCACGGCAAGGATGGGCGCAAGCTTCAACAGCGAGGCATCGCTTTCGTCCGACTCGACCAGCAGCAGGTCGCTTTTGCCGAGCTTGGCGTTCGAGCCCATCGAATCGACGCGCCCGCCGACGACGACCGTGGGATCCTTGCCGGCATGGTTGAGCATGGCCGCGGCGATCGACGTCGTCGTGGTCTTGCCGTGGCTGCCGCCGATGGCGATGCCGAACTTGAGCCGCATCAGCTCGGCCAATAGCTCGCCGCGCAGGATCACGGGAATCTTTCGGGCCCGCGCGGCCGCCAGCTCGGGATTCGATTCGGGGATCGCCGAGCTGATCACGATCGCTTCGGCGCCCTCGATGTTGGGCGCCTGGTGCCCCTCGAAAACGCGCGCACCCAGTTTTTCGAGCCGGTTCGTCACCGTCGAGCGGCGCAGATCCGAGCCGCTGATCGGGTAGCCCAGATTCAGCAGAATCTCGGCGATGCCGCTCATGCCGATACCGCCGATCCCAATGAAATGGAGATGGCGGTGCCTGATCGGAATTTCTTTGAAGAACATGTTCTAAACGCTGCGCGGCCGCAAACCAGCCAATTCCTCGATCCGGTCAGCGGCCAAAGCCGCGGCCCCTGGGCGCGCCAGGGTTCGAGCGGCTTGCTCCATTTCCTCTAACGTAGCGGGCGAATCCAACAGACGCTCGATTTCCTCCACCATGCGCGGGCCGGTCCAATCGTTATCGAGCACCAGCCGCGCGCCGCCGGCGGCCTGCATGGCTTCGGCGTTGCGCACCTGGTGATCGTCGGCCGAAAACGGGTACGGGATCAAAATGGACGCCTTTCCGGCAGCGGCGAGTTCCCCCACCGCGGAAGCTCCGGATCGGCAGATGACAAGGTCGGCCTCGGCGAATGCGATAGGCATGTCGTCGATAAAAGGCGCGACCTTCGCGTTGGTACGGTACAAAGCGTAGGCGGACTGAACACCATTATATTCTTTTGGCCCGGTTTGGTGGAGAAACTTCAGCTCATCGAGACGGTTTTGTTGGTTCCAGAACTCGATGGCATCGAGGGCCGCCCGGTTGAGCCGTTGCGAGCCCTGGCTGCCGCCGGTGATCAGCACCGTGAATGGCGGCCCGTGCGGCTTCGGCGGGATCGCGAAAAACTCCTCGCGCACCGGAACGCCGCTGAACTCGCTGCGGCCTTCCCGAAAATACTCTGCGCCGCGCGGAAAGCCCAGCAGCGCCCGCGACACGAAGGGTCCCGCCAAGCGGTGCGCCAGTCCGGGCTTTGCATTTGGATCGACCACAGCGACGGGAATTTCTCGCATAATCGACGCCACCAGCACCGGCCCTGCCGCGTATCCACCCAGGCTCAACACGGCCGCCGGCCGCTGCCGGTCGAGCAATGCGCCCGCTTTCCAAAGCGCCTGCGGCAGCGTGACCATGGCCTCCAATCGCCGCCGGATCGACACCCGATTGAGCGCCCCGGCCGGCAGCAGGTCGAGCGAAAAACCTTCCTTCGGCACCAGGCGGCTTTCGAGCCCGCGCGCCGTGCCGACGAAGCGGCATTCGTGCCCTCGCCGCCGCAGCTCACGCGCGATTTGCAGCCCCGGGATAACGTGTCCCCCGGTGCCGCCGGCCGCGATCATGAAACTGGCGCGGTTGGTCACATTCTCAGCCTCGCACGCAGCGTGCTACGCCTTTGGACACTGCAACTTTAGACACCGCGCGTTTCGACATTGCGTTCTAGGTGCGGTGCTGGCTGACATTCAACAGCACTCCCGTCGCCGCCAACGCCGTCACCATGGCCGTTCCGCCGTAGCTGATAAACGGCAGCGGCATACCTTTCGTTGGCAGCAGGGCGAGCACCACGCCCAGGTTCATCATGGCCTGGCAGGCGATCATGGCCGTCAGCCCGCCGGCGAGGTAGCAGCCAAAACGGTCGGGCGCGCGCGCCGCCGTCGCCATGCCGCGCCAAAGAATCACGCCGAACGCCAGCACGATGAGGAAGCCGCCGACCAGTCCGGCTTCTTCGCAAATCACCGCGAAGATGAAATCGGTGTGCGCTTCGGGCAGGAAGCTCATCTTCTGGCGGCTCTGCATCAGCCCCTGGCCGAACAGGCCCCCGGTGCCGATGGCGATTTTTGCCTGGATGATCTGGAAGCCGGCTCCGAGCGGGTCCGACTCCGGGTTCCAAAAGATGAAGAAGCGCTCCACGCGGTAGTCCTCGATCCAGATCCCCAGCGCCAGCAGCGGCACGCCGACCGCGATGGCTCCGAGGAAGTAATGCGCCTTGAGTCCGGCGAACCAGAAGATGACGCAGGCCAGCACCACAAGCGAGAATGCCGAGCCCAGGTCGCGGCCCGCCAGCACCAGCAGGCACAACGCTCCGGCGATCAGGCCCGCGCCGGCCAGAGTCCGGAAGTCGTTCAGGCGGTCGCTGCGTTTCTCCAGGTAAGCGGCCAGGAACACGATCAGCGCCAGCTTGGCCAGCTCCGACGGCTGGATCGAGAACAAGTCCGCGACGTTGAGGAAGCGGTGCGTATTGGCGGTCTCTCCTACCACCAAAACGACAGTCAACAGCACGATGGCCGTTCCCAGGATTGCGAAAACCGTGCGCTGGCGGCGCAGTTGCTGGTAGTCAAAGTACATCAGCCAGCGCATCGCGATCAGGCCGGCCGTGATGGCGGCCATCTGCTTGATCACGTAGCGCAGCGAGACCATCGGGCCGCCGGCGGTGGCGCTAAAGACCATGATGATTCCGAAGAACGTCAGCGCCAGCACGGTGCCGCAAAGGGTGCGATCGTATTGCAGAGTTCTTGGCATTGCTTCGTTCCTTCCGAGCCGCTTTCCAGCCGATTCTCAAACCCGGCGCTAGTCCAGCGCGTGAACCAGTTCCTTAAAGACGCGTCCGCGATGGCCATAATTCTGAAACTGGTCGAAGCTGGCGCAGGCTGGAGCGAGCAAAACGGTATCGCCGGGCCGCGCCTGCCGCCGCGCTTGCGTGATCGCTTGCTCGATCGTGCCCGCTTGCTGGATCTCAACCCAGCCGTCGAGCTGTGTGGCGATCTTGTCGGCCGCGGCGCCGATCAACAGCACGCCGTGCGCCCGCTGCTTCAGCGGCTCGCGCAGCTCGTAGTAATCGACACCTTTATCCGAGCCGCCCAGAATCGCCCACAGCCCGCCGTCGAACGCCTCGATGGCCTTTACGGTCGCATCGACATTGGTTGCTTTCGAGTCGTTGTAGTACGCGACTCCGTCGAGCGTGCGCACGTATTCCAAACGGTGTTCGACGGCTTTGAAGTTTGACAGCGCCGGCCCGATCGCTTCGAGCGGCACTCCGGCGAGCGCGCTCGCCGCCACCGCCGCGAGGGCGTTTTCGAGATTGTGCGCTCCGCGAATCGGTAGGCTCACCGGGGCGACGGGCGTTCCGTTGAACACGATCCACTCGTCTTTCACCCAGGCGCCTTTGTCCAACGCTCGCGTGCGGCTGAACCAGCAGACCTTGCTTCGCACTTGCGAGGCGAGGTCGCGGCAGCCGGCATCGTCGGCGTTGAGCACGGCATGGTCCTGGGCCGTTTGCGCCAGAAAAATCCGCGCCTTGGCTTGTGAATAGGCGGCAAGGGTTTTGTGGCGGTCCAGGTGGTCGGGGGTGATGTTGAGAAGCAGCGCGATCTCGCAGCGGAAGCGGCTCATCGCTTCGAGCTGAAAACTCGACAGCTCGAGAACGTTCCAGGTGTCGTCGGCCGATTCGTTGACGATGGAAAGCACCGGCGTACCGATATTGCCGGCGACGCGCACCTTCCAGCCCGCCGAGCGCAGGATGTGCCCGATCAACGATGTCGTTGTTGTTTTGCCGTTGGTGCCGGTGACCCCGATGACACGGCCGTGGAGCAGAGGAGCCGCCACTTCCAACTCGCCGAGAATTTCCACGCCCGAGCGGCGCGCGGCCTCGATCGGCGCGAGGTCCCAGGCAACGCCAGGGGAAGGAACAATGGCATCCTGCGCGAGAAATAGTTCGTCGGAGTGACCGCCGAGGTGCAGCGTGACGCCGAGGTCGCGCAACTCGCCGGCAGCCGCGCCGAGTTTTTCTTCCGGCTGGTTGTCGGTCGCCGCGACGAGGGCTCCGCGCGCTGTGAGAAAACGAGCGGCGGCCCGGCCGGACTCGCCGAGCCCCACTACCAGCACGCGTTTGCCTTCGAAGGTCATATGCCGTTGATCGGTTGATCCGTTGATCGGTTGATCCGTTGTTTGTGAGTCGTTGGCTGTTCGGCCATCGGCAAACCGCCGGTGCGTTTTCGTCGCAGCGTTGTTCTATTGATTCGTTGCGGCGTGGTTCGTGGTCGGCTTTGTCGATTCATTACGGTTATTCCTGTCCGTCCCGGTTCGCGTCGTCTTTCGCAGCGGTCTCGATATCAGCCTCGCCACCGTTTTTTCGGATCAACCGATCAACCGATCAACCGATCAACCGATCAACCGATCAACGTCACCGCAGCTTCAACGTACTCAACGCTAGCAGCGCCCACACCAGGCCGGCGATCCAAAACCTTGCGATGATTTTTGACTCCGGCCAGCCTAACGCCTCGAAATGGTGGTGCAGCGGCGCCATCTTGAATACCCGTTTGCCACGCAGCTTGTAGCTGGCGACCTGAATGATTACCGACAGTGCTTCGGCGACGAACACGCCGCCTACGAACAGCAGCAGAATCTCCTGCTTCACCAGAATGGCGATCGTGCCCATCGCTCCGCCGAGCGCGAGCGAGCCGACGTCGCCCATGAAAATCTCCGCCGGGTGAGCGTTGTACCACAGAAACGCCAGGCTTGCGCCGACCAGCGAGCCGCAGAACACGGTCAACTCCGCCGCCTGCGGTACTCGCGCGATATCCAGATAGACTGCGATCTCGCGGTGGCCGGCGACGTAGGCCAGCACGGTCAGCGCGCCCCCGCAAATGATCGTCAGCCCGATGGCGAGACCGTCCAGGCCATCCGTTAGATTCACCGCGTTCGAAGAACCGACCAGAACGAAGAACAAGAAGGCAAAAAAGAAGATGAACGCCAACGGGTAGGTCCATGGACTGCCGAGCAGGCCATGAATGATCAAGCTCGGGCGAACACTCTTGATGAATGGCAGGACAAGATCGGGGTCGTAGACTCCGCGCGTGTAAAGCCAAACCAGCACCGAGCAAATCAGCAGCGTCATGACAAGCTGCGCCAGCATCTTCTTGCGTGCGGTCAGGCCGAGGTTTTGGCCGTTGCGGATCTTGGCCGAATCGTCGGAGAAGCCGATGGCGCCGAAGCCGATCAGGGCGAACAGCGCGATCCAGATGTAGACGTTGCTGAGGTTCGCCCACAGCAGCGTCGGAACGACGATCGAGACGTTGATGAGCAGCCCGCCCATGGTGGGCGTGCCGGCTTTGACGTGATGCGATTTCGGGCCCTCTTCGCGAATGTGCTGCCCGATCTGGGAAGTCTGCAGCCTACGGATCAGCCAGGGGCCGAGCAGCAAGCCCAACCCCAGCGCGGTCAGGCTGGCGAAGGCGGTGCGCACGGTGATGTAGCTGAACACGCGCAGCGGGCTGGCGTAGGCGAACAGTTGCTCGTAGAGCAGGTGATAGAGCATCCCTAACCGACCACTTTCTCGACCGCGCGTTCCAGACCCACCGCCCGCGATGCTTTGAACAGCACTGCGTCGCCGGCTTTGAGGTAATTCGACAGGAACTCGCCGGCAGCCTCGGCGTCGTCAAAGAAATGAGCCGCCGCCGCGCTCAAACCCGCGGCCCGCGCCCCGGCGACGATCTCCTTGGCGTTTCCTTGAACGCCCACCAGGACGTCCGCGGCCGCGGCGGCAGCCTCGCCGGCCCGGCGGTGCAGGGCAGGGGACGACTCCCCCAACTCGCGCATTTCGCCCAGCACGGCGATCCGCCGCTGCGCCGGCGTCTGCCGCAACACATCCAGCATCGCCGCGACGGCGGCCGGGTTGGCGTTATAGCAATCGTTCAAAATCTTCACGCCCCGCACTTCGACAAACTCGCCGCGCATGCGAAACGCTTTCAGCCCGGCCACGCGCTCCACTAGTTCTGGCGGCTGGATGTCAAAAACCGCTGCTACGGCTATGGCCGCGGCGACGTTGCTGACGTTGTGACGCCCGGGCAGCGGGCTCGCAAAGGCCGTTTCTTTCTCGCCTCCAGGCGTCTTCCAACGCAGCCGAAAACGCATGCCCTCGGAACCGGCCGACTCGATTTCCACGGCCTGGAAGTCGGCGTCCTGTTCCACCGCGAACGTCACCGAGCGCCCGTCGTGAATTTCGGCGAAGCGGCGCACTCGCTCGTCGGAGGCATTCAGCACCGCCACGCCATCGGGGCCGAGGCTTTCGACCAGTTCCCGCTTGGCGAGCGCGATTTCATCGACCGAATCGAAGTATTCGAGGTGCGCGGCGTTCACGTTGGTGACGACGCCAACCGTGGGTTGCGCGATCGCGGCCAGCCTGCGGATTTCGCCGCGATGATTCATTCCCATTTCGAGCACGCCGATTTCGGCTTCGTCGTCGATCCGCAACAGCGACAGCGGCAGCCCGAACTCGTTGTTCAGGTTGCCTTCGCTTTTGGCAACGCGGTAACGCGTCTGGAGCAGCGCGCTGACTGCTTCCTTGGTCGTCGTCTTGCCGTTGCTGCCCGTAATGCCGACGACCGGCTTGCCCCAGCGCTGCCGCGCGCCAGCCGCCAGCCCTCGCAGGGCTTCGGCCGGGTCGCCTACTCCGATGACCCGATCGACTGTACCGCCCGCGGCTTGCCGCGCCCGCCGCCAGTCGTGAGCGGCCACCGCGCCGGCTGCGCCTCGTTCGAGCGCGGCCTCGATATAGTCGTGGCCGTCGTGGAGCGGCCCGCGAATTGCGAAAAACAGATCACCCGCCGCGACTGTACGCGAGTCAATCGAGTAGCCCGTAACAAGCGTTCCACCTGCCGCCTTGTCCGCGGCCGACGCCGCCAGCAGCTCTTCGATTTCGCGAAAGCTCAGCCTCACGAACCTTGCGCGCTCCCGGGCTCCGTGTTCGGATCCGCCGCCTTGCCGTATCCCAATTCACGCAGCACCTTGCGGGCCACTTCGCGATCGTCAAACGGAATCGAGGTGTCGCCGATGCGCTGATAGGTTTCGTGGCCCTTGCCGGCGATCAAGACAATATCGCCGCGCCGCGCTTCCACGAGGATTTTTCGAATAGCTTGCGCCCGGTCGGGCTCGGTGTCGAACCGTGCGTCGACGCGCTGCAGGCCGACGCGAATGTCGTTGATGATCAGCAGCGGGTCTTCACTCCGCGGGTTATCCGATGTAAGAATTACGTGATCGCTCAAACGGCCAGCAATTTCTCCCATCAACGGACGCTTGGTGCGATCGCGGTCGCCGCCGCACCCAAAAACGGTCAAAATTCTTCCGGCGGGTTTGGATTTCGTCAGCAACTGGCGCGCGGAGTCGATCAGGTTTTCGAGGGCGTCGTCGGTGTGGGCGTAGTCGACGATCACGAGGAAGCGCTGCCCCTCCTCGACCGGCTCGAACCGCCCCGGCACCGGCTGGCAGGCTGCGATTCCCTGGCGAACTCCCTCCAGGTCGATACCCAAAGAGAGTCCGGCCGCCGCGGCCAGCAGGTTGTGGACGTTGAACGAACCCTTCAGGCGCGAGTCGATCGTGGTATTTCCCGACGGTGTCTTTAGGCGGAATTGAATGCCTGAAAAATCGACTTGCACGTTCTCGGCGCGAATCGTGGCCTCGGGGTGCGAGCCGTAGAGCAGCGGCTCGAATCCCTGCAAAGCCGCGAAATCCTTGCCGGCCTGGTCGTCCATGTTGATCACGCCGAACCGCGGCGGCGCCCCGCCGGCTCCTTGAAACAGCCGTTGCTTGGCACGGGCGTAGCTCTGCATGTCGCCGTGGAAGTCCAGATGATCGCGCGTCAGGTTGGTGAACACCGCGGTGTGAAAATCCATTCCAAAAACCCGGCGCAACTCGAGCGCGTGGGAAGAGACTTCGAGCGTCGCGTGAGTACCGCCTTGCCGCTCCAGCTCCACCAGAAACCTCACCAGATCGAGCGACTCGGGCGTCGTATTGACCGCCGCATAGCGCTTGGCGCCGATTTTGTGCTCGATGGTCCCCAGCCTCGCCGACACCACCCCGGCCGTTTCGAGAATCGAGTCGATCACGTAGACGGTTGTCGTCTTGCCGTTCGTGCCGGTGACGCCGGTGAGCTTCAACCGCCGGTCGGGCCGTTCATAAAAGCGCAACGCCGCGGCAGCCAATGCTTCGCGGCCATGCTCGACGCATACCCAGACGTCTTCGCGGCCCGCGGGCGCGGCACGTTCACTGACTATCGCCGACGCGCCAGCCGCCAAAGCCCGATCGATGAAGTCGTGGCCATCGGCGTGTTCTCCGGGAAAGGCGAAAAACACCTCGCCGGGGCCAATTTTGCGCGAGTCGTATTGCAGGCCCGCTACTTCGCGGTCGGGAATCGGCCCCCGAACCTTTTCGTTGCTCAGGAGCTGAGCAAGCTTCATGGTCCGGCCGAGACCCCCTTCGCATCGCGCGTGAAAGCAACGCGAATCGTTGAGCCTTGTGTCACTGGCGTCCCCGCGGCAGGCCATTGCCGCATCGCCACGCCGCGGCCCTGGATGTCGAGACGCAGTCCCAGCGAAGCGCTTTCGGCCGCTACTTCGCGCACCGCGCGGCCGCGGAAATCGGGCACCACGCGGTCGGTGACCTGGAGCGAAACCTTGTGGCTGGCGCCGCCGGCGGGCGCGTCGTCGCGTCCGTTGAATCCTTTGGTATCCGCAGCCGTAACGACGATAGCGTCGCCCGGCCGCGAAACCGCGTCTTCGATCCAAGGGTCCTCGGGCGTCTGAGCCAGCATCTCGCGATGTTGCTGGCGGGGCGCGCGCCGTTCCGGCTCGACGGGAAGCTCCGGCGGTACATCGCGAAAGCGCAGCGCCTGCCGGGCCAGATGCGGAAATACCGGCGCGGCGATCATTCCGCCTGTGTGTGCGCCCTTCGCGGAGTCCAGGGCGACAACGACAACGATGGAAGGATCGTTGACCGGCGCGAAGCCCACGAAATTCGCGATGTAGTCGGTTTCGGAGTACGCGCCGGTTTCGGGATCGATTTTCTGCGCTGTGCCGGTTTTGCCCGCGACGCGGTAACCGGGAACCTGAGCGTGCTTTCCGGTGCCCTCGAGCACCGTTTTTTCCATCATGGCGCGTATCGTAGCCGCCGTTTCGACAGTAATAACCCTCCGCGCCGGCTTGGTCTCGTAGCGTTCGCGGTGGCCATCGGGCGTCACGATGGCATCGACGATGCGCGGCCGCACCAGCATCCCGCCGTTGGCGATGACCGCCGTGGCGCGCGCCATCTGTACCGCGGTGACGCCGATTTCCTGTCCGAACGATATCGATTCGAGCGACGTCGTGCCCCAACGCTCGACCGGCCGCAGCAATCCTTCGAGTTCATTCGGCAGCGGCAGGCCCGTCGGCTCGCCGAACCCAAAGCGGCGGACGTATTCGTAGAAGCGCGGCTTGCGCAGCCGCTGCGCCAGTTTCAGGGCTCCGATGTTGCTCGAGTTGGCCATCACTTGCGAAACCGTCAGCATGCCGTAGGGCTTGTGGTCTCGAATCAGCCGGCGCCCGACGTAGTACGCCCCGTTTTCGCAGTTCAGCACCTCGTTGGGATTAGCGAGGCCCTCTTCGAGCACTCCCGACAGCGTCACCAGCTTGAAGGTTGAGCCCGGCTCGATCAGATTGCTGATCGCATAGTTGCGCCACACCTTCATGGCTTCTTTCGAGCGCGGCCGCTCGTAGGGGTCGAAGGTAGGCCAGTTCGCCACGGCGAGCAGATCGCCGCTTTGGGGATCCATGATCACGATGGTTCCGGATTCGGATTGCGTTTCGATGATCGCTTTGCGCAGCTCGCGCTCGGCGAGCATCTGGATGCGCTGGTCCAGCGTGAGAATCAGATCGGAACCGGGAACCGGCTGCTTCACAATGCGGCTGGCGTAGTGCTTGCGCAGCGCGTCGTATTGCACCAGGCTGCTGCCGGACGTTCCCCGTAGCCGCCTCTCAAACGACTCTTCCAGCCCGGCGAGGCCGTAATGTTCGGTGCCGACCGCGCCCAGAATATGAACCGCGACTCGTCCTTTGGGGTAGTAGCGCTTGCTTTCCTTTTCGAAGTGAATGCCCGGCAGATTCAGATGCCTGACGCGATCGGCTTCGCCCGGCTCGGCAAACCGCTGCACCCAGTCAAACTGCTCGCCGCGCAGCTTGCGCTCGAGTGTGGCGCGGTCGACGTCGAGCACCTGGCCCAGCATCGTCGCGGTCATCTCGACGTCGTGAACTTTTTCCGGGAACACACCGATCGAGTCGACCGGCGTGCTTAGCGCCAGCTCTTCGCCAAAGCGGTCGTAAATGGAGCCGCGGCTGGCGGTGATCTCGATGGTGCCGTTTTGCTGCCGCAGGGCCTTTTCGGTGAGGTTGGCGGATTGCCGGATTTGGATGTCGCCCATGCGGACGACCACGGCGAGCAACCAGAGCACCGCGAGGCAGACGAAAAGAGAAATGCGCTTGGCGGTCAGAGTGGAACTGTCGCGGGCCCGCAGCCGTGCAGCGCCGTGGATATCGGCTCGGGGACCTCCGCGATAGTGAATGACAGCCATGATCGGTCGGCGAAGAAGCGGGAGTGCGATCGAAGTGACATTAACCGGATAGAGGCCAAACCGCCGATCGAGCCGCGTTATTGCGCGCCGTTCGGCGGCGATGCGTTCAAGCGATTCTCAGCCAGCTCGCTTTGTTCATCGGGCGCGATCATGCGGTCCTGCCAGTCGAACTGGTTGGTCGGCGGCTCGACGAATCCCTGTTCGGCGGCCAGCACAGAAATGCGCTGCAAATCGCTCAGCATGGCCTGGCGCACCTTGAGCTGTTGGTTGAATTCCATCAGCTTCTGGTAGTTCTTCTCCAACTCCGCCTGCCGGTAACCGGAATGGCGAAGCCAGGCGCGCGGCCCCGAACTCAACAAGACAACCATCAGAATCATGGCGCCGGAAACCACAAAACGCAGCCAGGCGCTCTTGCCGCGCGGATCGGGCTTGCGGCGAACCAGCGAATTGTCGATGTCCTTGATGAACAGCGCCACCTCTTCCATCGGCAGCGGCCGCGATGCGGTCTGGCGGCGAGAGAGTCCGGCCCGGACGGCAGGCCCCGCGCGAACCCCGTCATAGACGAAGCCCCGAGGACTGGGGGAGTGGGTCGGAATAGCCACAGGACTTCTTGACGTCCGGGACCACTGACCGTCCGGGTCGAACTCGACCACACAGGCGCCGCCGCCTATGGGCCGCAGGGGGGACGAAAAATCGCTTCCCTGCGAAGGGTGTGCCAGTCGTTCTGCAATCAGTTCTGCTGTCGCCATGGAATGTCCGTTCGTTCTGCGGCGCGAAGCTTGGCACTCCGGCTGGCAGCATTCTCGTGCAATTCTTTGTCCGAGGGCCTGATGACGCGCTTGGTGAGAATCTCAAGCACTTGTTTCTCGGCCCAGCCGCGAAACGCCCATTTCACCAGGCGGTCTTCCAGAGAATGAAAACTCACCACTACCATGCGGCCGCCCGGCGCGAGCAGCAGCGGAGCCGTATCCAGCAGGCCTTGCAGCTCTTCGAGCTCGTTGTTCACCGCGATGCGTAATGCCTGGAAAGTGCGCGTCGCCGGGTGAATCTTCTGCCGGGGTGATCGGGGAACGGCGCGTTCGATAATTTCCGCCAAACGTACCGTACTGTGAACGGGCCGCCCCCGAACAATGGCTCTAGCTATTCTCCTGCTCCTCCTTTCCTCGCCATACTGATAAATCAGATCGGCAAGCTGTCTCTCTTGGTAGTGATTGACAATCTGGTCCGCGGTGAGCTCCTGGCGCTGATCCATGCGCATGTCCAGTTCAGCCTCGCGGAGAAAACTAAATCCCCTGGCGGCATCCTCGACCTGCCGCCGCGAAATTCCGATGTCGGCTACGATTCCTTGGAAGGGGGCTTCGACGGCGGCCCAAGCGGGCGACTGCGAACGGACCAGGCCCGCTATCTCGCTGTAGCAGGCTTGAATGAATTCAACTTGGCCCTCGTAGTCTTTCAATCGATGCCTCGCCCTTTCCAGCGCCCCGGCGTCGCGGTCTACCGCGATCAGCCTTCCCGTGGTCAAACGCTTGAGGATGGCCTCCGCGTACCCGCACTCGCCCAGCGTGCAATCCAGATAGATGCCGGCCGGCTTTACGTCCAGTTGCGCCAGCATCTCTTCGAGTAAGACCGGGTAGTGATCCAAGCCACTAGATCCCCAGGTTGGCGGCGTGCTTCATATCCTCACCCGTGAGCCGTTTCTCGACAGTGGAATCTTCGAAGTTCTTGGCGCTCAAGACTAGAATGTGGTTGGAATGCCACATCATCTTGACCTCGCCCCTCATGCCTGCCGTCTCCCGCAAAACGGCAGGCACAAGGATGCGACCTTGGTTGTCCAAGGACTCCTCTGCCCCATACCGACTGGCATGGAACAGAATCTTGTCTTTAACCTCGCCGTCCACGTCCTTGCCTTCCGTGGACTTTTGCGATAGTCTGGCCTCGACGGCCTCCCATTCCTTGATCGGAAAAACCTTGACCTCTTTGCCGTCCAGACTCGTGATGAACAACCGCGGATCCTCGTACTGCGCATCGAGCTGCTGCTTGACCAAGGCGGAAAACTTGAGCCGACCTTTCTCGTCGACCCGTCCGGTCTGCAGCCCTCGAAACAGATTCATGAGGTCCTATGTTCATCGTCGGCGGCTGGATCGGTTGTCGTAGACCACTTTTAACCACTTTCGACCACTCAAGGATGCCTCAGCGCCCTTAGCGTTGTCAAGCGAAATTCGAGGGTAAGTACCGATTTATCTGTACGTTCCACTTAGGACTCAATATGTTGTATGGGTCCGGATGGGCGAGTACCAGATATTGGATTTTTGTTTTCCATGCAGCCTCCAGCCGCGTACCCGCCAGTGCCCCAAAACCTCACTAGGCGCGCCCGATAGTACCCATCACGCCTGTTTAAGGCTGGTGGACACGCGAATCCGAATCGCGGATGTGGGATGTTACACCCAAGCTGTCGCTTAGTTCTAGTTAACTCGTTCTAGCAAAAAGAGATAGCTGACTGGGCTAGTCAAAGTGGGTAATTGTGGCGGGCGAGTCACCCCGTGGGCTTATCCACGCTCGTCGGCCCCCCCCTTACATCTGGTATCGTGGACGCGGATGCACGTCGTCGACGAACATCACGCTATCAACCAGGACCGCGCCGAACAGGTCAAGTACATCGGATTCACGGCGTTTGTCGGGCTGCTGCTGCTGCTCAACGTCAGCGGTGTGTTCCGTGAAATTTTCGGGATCGATACGGCGATCTTTCTGACCCTGCTGGCGGGCTACAAGACCTTTTACCGCGCCATCGGCGAACTGATGGAGAAGCGCATTTCCGCCGACCTGGCGATTTGCATCGCCGCGGTGGCCGCGCTTTCCGTTGGCGAGTACCTGGCGGCTGCCGAGGCGATGTTCATCATGCTGCTGGGCGAGGGGCTGGAGGCTTACGCCGCCGGCCGCACGCAGGCGGCGATTCATCGCTTTGTCGAGCAGCTTCCGCGGCGCGCCCGCGTTCTTCGCGGCGATCGCGAGGTGGAAGTTCCGGTCGAGGATCTGGTTCCCGGCGACACTATCGTCGTTCGGGCTGGCGAGCGCATCTCGGCCGACGGCTTGATCGCCACGGGCCAATCGAGCATCGACGAAAGCCCCATAACCGGCGAATCGGTTCCGCGCGACAAGGGCCCCGCCGACGAAGTGTATTCGGGCACGCTCAACGGACACGGCCTGCTCCACGTCCACGTTACTCATGCCGGGGAAGACAGCACGCTGGCTCGGGTTGTCCACCTGGTGGAGGAAGCGCGGCAGCGCCGCGCGCCGGTGGTGCGGCTGGCCGACCGCTATGCGCAGTACTTTCTGCCGGCGTTGTTGCTGGCGGCGGCTGCGACGCAGTATTTCACCGGCGACTGGCTGCGTACTGTGGCGGTGCTGATTGTTGGCTGCCCTTGCGCGTTGATTCTGGCGACGCCGGCGGCGATGGTTGCGGGCATCGGCGGGCTGGCGCGGCGCGGCATTCTCGTGCGGGGCGGCTCGATCCTGCAGACCGGTTCGAAGGTCGATACGGTCGTCTTCGATAAAACCGGGACGCTGACCTCTGGGCGTTTTCGCATCCTCAAAATACTTGCCGCGAACGGGACTTCCGAAGACGACGTGCTGGCGCTGGCGGCGACGGCGGAGAGCGGCTCCGACCATCCGCTGGCGAAGGTCGTCGTCGAGACGGCACGGGCGCGCGGCGTGCCATTCGATGCTTCGACCGATGCGCACATTCTTCCCGGGCGCGGGGCGCAGTGCCGCATCCGTGGCCGCGACATCCGTGTTGGCAATCAGGCGTTTCTCGCCGACCATGGCGTGGCCGGATTCGAAGCGTTCCTGGAGGAAGCCGATCGCGACGGAGCCACTGCCGTTCTGGTCGCCGCCGATAGTACCTTGGCCGGGGCGATTCTGCTGCGGGATTCCCCGCGCGAGGGCGCGGCGGAGGCGATCCACGAACTGGAACATCAGGGCATCACGCACGTGATTCTGCTGACGGGCGACCGCCGCCGCGCCGCCGAGGCGATTGCGCGCGAGGTCGGCATCGCGAACGTCGAAGCCGAACTGCTGCCCGAGCAGAAGCTCGAGCGCATCCGGCAGCTTCAGTCGCAAGGCCGCGTCGTGGCGATGGTCGGCGACGGCGTCAACGATGCGCCCGCGCTGGCGGCGGCCGATGTCGGCGTCGCGGTGGCCGGCTCGGGGGCTGACATTGCGGCCGAAGCCGCCGATGTCGTTGATCTCAACAAGACGCTTTACAAGCTGCCGCAGTTGTTCGCCGTCAGCCGCCGCACTGTGGCGACGATCTGGCAGAACATCATCATCTTCGCCGGCATTGTCAACGTCGTTGCGGTGCTCGCCGCGGGGCGCGGACTGCTCGGCCCGATCGGGGCCGCTGTTGTTCACCAGATCGCTTCGCTGCTCGTGATGTTGAACTCGGTGCGGCTGCTGAAAGTCGAGCGCCCTCGCGGCCGGTTGGTCTGGTGGCAACGGCTTTCCTCTCGCATTGGATTCGCGCGCGCCTGGCGTGCGGTTTGGGGTTGGCTGCACCGCATCGACCCGGCGCATGGTTTCGCCTGGGTATGGGAGCGCCGCCGCCGTCTGCTGAAACCGGTTCTGGCCGCGGCTTTGGCGTTGTGGGCGCTGAGCGGCATCTATACCTTGCAGCCTGATGAAACCGGCGTCATCGAACGATTTGGCCGGAAGATTTTGCCGCACAGAGAACCGGGCCTGCATTACAAGCTGCCATCTCCGATCGAGCGCCTGACGCGCATCAAGGCACGGCAGCCGCGCGCACTCGAAATCGGCTTTCGCACCACGCAGGCGCCTGCTTACGCCGAGCCTCCCGCCTACGAGTGGAACGTGCAGCACCGCGAAGGACGCTTTCAGCCGCGGCCCGATGAGGCGTTGATGCTCACCGGCGACCAGAACATGGTCGAGCTGTCGGCTGTTGTTCACTATGATCTTGAACGCCCCGATGAGTATCTGTTTCAGCAGGCGGACCCGGACGCGACGATCCGCGTTGCGGCGGAGTCGGTGCTGCAGGCACTCGTCAATGCGACCCCGCTCGATGACTTGCTGACGACGGAACGCCAGGCGCTCGAACAGCGCGCCGCGAGCGAGTTGCAGCAGCGCATGGCGCGCTACCAGACCGGCGCGCGCATTCTGCTGGTCAAGTTTCAGGACGTCCATCCGTCGGTCGAAGTCGTTGATGCTTTCCGCGACGTTGCGGGGGCGCTCGAAGAGAAAAACCGGCTCATCAACGAGGCCGAAGGGTATCGCAACGAGCAGGTGGCTCTGGCGCGCGGGCGCGCTGAAGCGCGCGTGCTCAACGCCGACGCCTACCGCATCGGCCGCGCAACCCGCGCCCAAGGCGACGCCGCGCGTTTCGTGCTGCTCGAAGCGGCCTGGCGCCGCGCGCCCGGCCCGAACGCTTCGCGGCTGTACCTGGAAACGATGGAAGAGATCCTACCGGGCCGGCGCAAGCTGATTCTCGAGTCGAATCCGGGCGGCCGCCGGGCGCTGTATT
>JBBDWJ010000194.1:0-10844 GCA_040902925.1 Bryobacterales bacterium
ACGATGGCGGGGGCCGGGGCGACGCCGCTGGAACGCCAGTTCTCGACCATCGCCGGTCTCGACTCGATGACCTCGGTCAACACGCAGGGGTCGTCGAGCGTCACGTTGCAATTTACCCTGTCGCGAAACCTCGACGCGGCCGCGCAAGACGTGCAGGCCGCCATCGCCATGGCGCAAGGGCAGCTTCCGCCCGACATGCCCAACCCGCCTTCGTATCGCAAGGCCAATCCCGCCGACCAGCCGGTGCTCTATCTTGCGCTGAGCTCCTCGACCTTGCCACTTTCCGAAGTCAACGAATACGCCGAGACGTTGCTGGCGCAGCGCATCTCGATGGTCAGCGGCGTGGCGCAGGTGCAGGTTTTCGGATCGCAGAAATACGCGGTGCGCGTGCAAGTCGATCCGCGCGAGCTCGCCAACCGCGGCATCGGCATCGACGAGGTTGTCGACTCGATCCGCAACGGCAACGTCAATCTGCCCACCGGCGTGCTGTGGGGCAGCCACCAGGCATTTTCGGTGCAGACGACCGGCCAGTTGATGGCGGCGGCGGCGTACAAGCCGCTGATCGTCGCCTACCGCAACGGCTCGCCGGTGCGGCTCGAGGATCTGGGCAACGTTCTCGACAGCGTGGAAACCGACAAGGTCGCCAGTTGGTTCGAGACGACGCGCGCCGTCGTATTGGCTGTGCAGCGCCAACCCGGCACGAACACGATCGAGGTGGTCGATTCGGTCAAGAATTTGCTTGGACAGTTCAACGACATGATCCCGGCGTCGGTGACGCTGAGCATTCTCGGCGACCGCGCGGAAACCATCCGCGAATCGGTGCACGACGTGAAGTTCACGCTGGTGCTGACGATCGGTCTGGTCATCCTGGTCATCTTCCTGTTCCTGCGAAAGCTTTCGGCCACCGTCATTCCCAGCCTGGCGGTGCCGATGTCGATTGTCGGCACGTTCGCGGTGATGTACCTGTTCGACTACAGCATCGATAATCTCTCGCTGATGGCGCTGACGCTGTCGGTTGGCTTCGTTGTCGACGACGCCATCGTGATGCTTGAAAACATCGTGCGCCACATCGAGATGGGCGAAACGCCGTACGAAGCGGCGCTGAAGGGCTCCCGCGAGATCGCCTTTACCGTCGTTTCGATGACCATTTCGCTGGCCGTAGTATTCCTGCCGGTGTTGTTCATGGGCGGCGTGGTGGGCCGGCTGCTGCAGGAATTTTCGGTCACCATCGGCGTCGCGATTCTCGTATCGGGCGTGGTGTCGCTGAGCCTGACTCCGATGTTGTGCAGCCGCTTTCTGAAACCGCAGCACGAGGAAAAGCACGGCTACCTGTTCAACCTGTTCGAGCGTTTCTTCGCGGGTATGTTGAGCGCCTACGACACCAGCCTGCGCTGGGTGCTGCGGTATCGCTTCGCAACGCTGCTGGTCTCTTTTGTCATCGCTGGTGCGACCGCCTGGCTGCTGGTGACGATCCCCAAAGGCTTCCTGCCGACCGAAGACACCGGCTCGATGTTTTCCATCACCGAAGCCCAGCAAGGCATCTCGTTCGACGACATGATGCGCCATCAAACGGAGGTGGCCGAGTTCTTCATGAACGACCCCAACGTCGACACGCTGTTTTCGGGAATGGGCGGCGGCCGCACGGCTTCGGCCGGCAACCAGGGCCGCATTTTCGTGCACTTGAAGCCGCGCGCCGAGCGGGAGAAAAGCGTCGACGAATTGATCGAAGAGTGGCGGCCCAAGCTGGCCGAGATCCCGGGGATTCAAGTCTTCATGCAGAATCCGCCGCCGATCCGCCTGAGCGGCCAGTTCACCAAGAGCCTCTACCAGCTCGTGCTGCAGAGCCCCGACACCAGCCAGCTCTACGAATATACGCCGCAGCTCGAAGCGCGCATTCGCGAGCTGCCGGGCCTGCAAGACGTCACAACCGATCTGCAAATCTCGAACCCGCAAGTGGATCTGCGCATCGACCGCGACAAGGCCGCGGCCCTCGGCGTTTCGGCGCGCAAGATCGAAGACGCCTTGTTTTCCGCCTACGCCTCGCGCCAGGTCTCGACCATCTTCGCGCCGAACAACGACTACGCGGTGATTCTCGAGCTGAAGCCCGAATACCAGCGCGATCCGGCCGCGCTGTCGATGCTCTACATCCGCAGTGACCGCAACGAGCTGGTGCCGATCGACTCGGTAGCGCGCGTCACGCGCAGCGTTGGACCGCTGACGGTGAACCACTCCGGTCAGTTGCCCGCCGTCACGATCTCGTTCAACCTGCGCCCGGGCGTCGCGCTCGGCGAAGCGGTCAACTCGATCAACGAAGTCGCGGCGCAAGTGCTGCCGCAGACGGTCAGCACCAGCTTCCAAGGCACCGCCCAAGCTTTCCAGGAGTCGGAAAAAGGCCTTGGCTTGCTGCTGTTGATGACCGTCCTGGTGATCTATATCGTGCTGGGCATCTTGTACGAAAGCTTCATCCACCCGCTGACGATTCTTTCCGGACTGCCTTCGGCGGGTTTTGGCGCGCTGGTCACCTTGATGATCTTTCACCCCGAGCTGAATCTCTACGGCTTCGTCGGCATCATCATGCTGGTGGGCATCGTGAAAAAGAACGCCATCATGATGATCGACTTCGCGATCGTGGCCGAGCGCGAGCACGGCAAGAGCGCCTTCGACGCGATCTACGAAGGCTGCCTGGTGCGCTTCCGGCCGATCATGATGACGACGATGGCGGCCCTGATGGGAACTCTGCCCATTGCGATCGGCTTCGGAGCAGGCGCCGAAGCGCGGCGTCCGCTGGGCTTGGCGGTCGTTGGCGGCCTGCTGTTCTCGCAGTTGGTGACGCTCTACATCACGCCGGTTTACTACACCTACCTCGACGGCTTCCAGAACTGGCTGCAGCGCTCGTCGCGAAAACGGCGGGCCGTCGAAGCCGTGCCTTCGTCAGGCGACTAGCGTCGCGCGACGGGAACAACGTTCGCGTCCGGCAGCGCGCGGACCAGGCAACGGCCAGCAGCGCGCGAATCAGAAATCGCCGCATCGGAAAAGACGGTGATCCGTTGAAATTGCCGCCGCCCGTGCAGTGAGAAATACGCTGCTCCCGGTAAGTTAAACGCGCGTCCCACGCCGCTGTTTCGCGTAAATTGAGCGCCAATCTGCTATACTGGAGCCACGTTTGATTGACCCGCGCAACCTGGCGGAAACGGCGTCCACGCCAGGTAGCACGCCATCAAATGTGAAACGGATCGTCCGGTGAGGTCTTTCTCAGAGAGCTCCCGGTTTCGGGGTTGGGTGTACACCGATCCGTATTTTTCTCTCACTGAGTGGGCCAATTCCTGAGCCGACTCGCCAGGCGCCATAGTCGCACCAAGCGCGCCCGCGGCTCGCATCACTCTCTCGGATGACAAACGCCGGCAACCAGCAGGCCGCAGTGTCGTGAAAGCCCGCCGCGGCAAGGAAAGAAAACATGACCGGAAGAATCGAAGTACTGGACACCGAAGGCAGACCGGGCTTCATTAGGTCCGACGAAGGGGTGCTGGTCCATTTCCGCCTGAGCGAAGTCACTTTGCGCCACGCCGACGACCTGGTCGTGGGTCAGCTTGTGACCTTTGACGTCGAGAACGGCAATCCCCCCAAAGCGTTCAATATCAAAATCGAGAAGCGGCATTACACGTCTCACGGAGCCGAAAAACGCCAGCAGCCGGTTCGATACAACGGCTTCGAGCAGACCGGAAACATCCGCGCATACAAGTTTGAAAGGCTGTCCGCCGAGGGCGAGACCCAAACGGCCACGGTGCGAACGGACCTGTCGCTGTTTCTCAAACACCAGATCGGACTGCAAGACGGCCCGGCGCTGTGTTTGCGGGTAGTGACCGCGGAGTTGAGCGACGAGCTCCCGGAAGCGCAGCGGCCGTTTCAGCGAACGCTGACCGACGAAGACATGCGAGCGCACACGGCCGCCAGGACCGTGCCCGAAAAGCGCAAACACACCACAAGAGCCAACGCCGCCAACGCGCGAGCCCGCAGACACGCCTGGGGAAGCAGCGGCCCGCGCACCACCAACTGACGAGTACGCGAATTCTCTGGCGAGCGAGGGATTCGATCCGTCCCACGAACGCCGTTATAGCGCGGCCGGCCCCAACCACCGATCGACTCGCACAAGAACAAACATCGCCGCAGGCGATCCGAGCCCCATCCGCAAGGGTGGGGCCACTGCGCCAAAACCACGCTGCGCTTCCCCGCCAAATTGCGCTGCGCTTCCCCGCGAAAACGGCGCTGCGCTTCTCCGTTACGTTTCTCGTAGCATTCGAAACCGCGCGCAGACCCCGCCCTGGCGGACGGGGCTCGGATCGGGCGAGGCGCCCGATATACCAACGCGTCAAACCGCTCTGGTTGCCATCAAACGGCAGCAATCATCTTCACTAAAAGGGCCGCGCGCCCGGAAAGCTTGTCGATCACGATATGTTCATGCAGCGCATGCGCCCCGTCGCCAATCGCGCCTAGGCCATCGAGAGTTGGAACACCCAGCGCGGCGGTAAAATTTCCGTCGGAGCCGCCTCCCACTTGCGCTTCGCTGACTTCGACGCCCAGCTCCCGCCCCGCTTTCACGGCAAGCTCGTAGAGGCGGGCGACTTTCGCGGTGCGCTCGAGCGGCGGCCGCCGCAATCCACCGTCGACGATCAACCGCGTTCTGCGGTCGAACGGCTTCAGCGCCCGGAACTGTTTCTCTAGACGCCGCGCCTGAACCGCGCGCGGCGTGCGCACATCCACCTGCGCCTCGGCTTCCTCGGCCACCACATTCGAGCGCGTCCCTCCCGAGATCACGCCCGGGTTCACAGTGATACCCGACTTCAAGTCCGTCCAAGCCGAGATGCGTTCGATCTGCCTGGCGATCTCGACGATGGCGCTGGCGCCGCGCTCGAAGTCGAGCCCGGCATGCGCCGAACGGCCCACGACGCGAATCGTGTAGCCGCCGCCGCCCTTGCGTCCGGTTTTTAGCGCCCCCTTGGGCCCGAACGCAGGCTCGGCGACAAACACGGTGCGGCTGCGTTTGGCCTCCGCCTCGGTGTGCCGCCGCGAAGTTGGGCTCCCGATTTCTTCCTCGGAGTTGAGTTGGACCACGTACTTGCCATCGAACGGTATATCGAGCTCGTGCAACGCTTGCGCCGCGAAAACAAGTAGCGCCACCCCGGCCTTCATATCGAACGCGCCCGGGCCCCACAGCCGGCCCTTCTCGCGCTTGCACGGCATGCGGTCGAGCGTTCCCATCGCCCAAACCGTATCGAGATGGCCGAGCCCAAGCACCTGACCGCCCTGCTTCGACGCCGATTTCCGGCCGCGCGCCGCCTTCGGGGAAAACTCGATGCGCAGATGGTTGCCGTACTCGCGCTCGCGGTGCAGCTTCACTTTCCCCGCCTTCGGCAGGTTGTCGGCAACGTAAGCAACGGCCTGATCGACCGCCCGCTTGTTGTCGGTCGGAGATTCGATGCGCACCAACCCTTCGATCCATTCCAGCATCGCAGGCAGGCGCGTTTGCGTGTATTGAAGAACAGGGTCCATAAGAGTGAATGTTTATCCTCTGGTATAATCGCATCTTTTCCAGTGCAACTCTGAGTTGGACCGTGCGGTAGCAAGGCATCCTGGTGGCACAGACAATCCGGTCTGTGCGCGGGACACCCATTCAGGCAAGGTTACAGGCGTGATCGCCTGCCGCTGCCCGCGCGGGCCATAACCCGCCGACTCCCGATCATCATGCTCGACATCAATCAAATCCGCGACATCCTGCCGCACCGCTATCCCATGCTGTTGGTCGACCGCATCGTCGAGGTTGCGGACGACCGCATCGTCGGCTTGAAAAACGTCACCACGAACGAACCCTTCTTCCAAGGGCATTTCCCCTGCTATCCGGTCATGCCAGGCGTGCTGATCGTGGAAACCATGGCGCAGGTTGGCGCGGTTCTGCTGCTGCGCGCCGTCGAGAAGCGCGACGACAAGCTCGTATTCTTTACCAGCATCGAGAAAGCGAAGTTTCGCAAACCGGTCGTGCCGGGCGATCAGTTGCGTGTCGAAATGCAGGTTTTAAGGCGCAGGGCAACGGTGTGCAAGATGAGTGGTAGAGTGACCGTGGACGGCTCGCTCGTGGCGGAGGCGATTCTGATGTGCCAACTCGCCGACAAGCCCTCGCCATCCGGTTCCCCAAAAGCTTCGAGCGGATCGTAGAGGCGTCCCGATGGCGATCCACCCCAGCGCAGTCGTCGATGCCCGCGTGCGCATCCACGAGACAGCCGAAATCGGACCCTTCTGCGTGATCGGCGCCGAAGTGGAGATCGGCGCCCGTACGCAGTTGCTGGCGCACGTCTACGTCGAGGGACCGATTACCATCGGAGAAAAAAACGTATTTCAGCCGTACTCGTCCATAGGCAGCTCGCCGCAGGATCTTAAGTATCAAGGCGAACGCACCGCAACGCGCATCGGCAGCCGCAACCTGATTCGTGAATTCGTCACCGTCCATCGCGGCACCGGCGGGGGCGGGGGACTGACTTCGATCGGCGACGACAACCTGCTGCAAGCCTACGCGCACGTCGCGCACGACTGCCACGTGCGGTCGCATTGCATCCTGGCGCACGGCGCGACTCTCGGCGGCCACGTCACGGTGGAAGACTGGGCCGTGGTCGGCGCGCACAGCGGCGTGCACCAGTTCTGCATCATCGGCAAACACTGCTACGTCGGCGGCTATAGCGTCATCACGCAAAGCGTCATGCCGTTTTCGCTCGTCGTCACCGAGCGCGGCGCCAGAACCTTTGGCGTGAACAAGACCGGCCTCGAACGCCGCGGCTTTTCGAAAGAGACGATTCAGAATCTGCACAAGTCGTTCCGCACGCTAACCAAAGGCGGACTCAACACCGAACAAGCCCTCGATCGAATCGCCGCCGAGATCAGCGGCGACGAAAGCGTGAACGAGCTGGTCGCGTTCATCAAGGCCGCCGAGCGAGGGATCGTGAAGTGAAGTACGGCCTCATCGCCGGCGGAGGCCGCTTTCCCTTGATGGTGCTTTCCGCCGCGAAACAGCAAGGCCACGAGATGGTCGTGGTGGCCGTCAAAGAAGAAACGCTGCCCGAGATCGAAGCGCTCGCCGGCCGCTGCTACTGGGTCTCGCTCGGCGAGTTGTCGAAGCTGATCGAGATTCTCCAAAAAGAGCAGATCACCGAAGCCATCATGGCCGGGCGCGTGCAGCACAAGCGCATCTTCTCGTCCATCCGCCCCGATTGGAAGCTGATCAAGCTGCTGGCGTCGCTGCCGCGAAAAAATACCGACTCGCTGATCGGCGGGGTCGCAAAAATCCTGGCCGACGAGGGCATCAAGCTGATCGACTCGACGGCCTTGCTAGCGCCCTGCATGGCCAAAGAAGGGCCGAACACCAAGCGTAAGCCAACCGCCGAAGAGCAGGTCGACATCGACTACGGAACCGAAGTCGCACGGGCTCTCGCCGCATACGACATCGGTCAAAGCGTGGTGATCTGCGAAAAAGCCTGTGTGGCAGTCGAAGCCATGGAAGGCACCGACAACATCATCGAGCGAGCGGGACAATTCAGCAACGGCCGGCGCCTGACGGTAGTAAAAGTAGCCAAGCCGAAGCAAGACATGCGATTCGACGTGCCCGTCGTCGGGCCGATCACGATCAACAAGATGAAAAGCGTAGGGGCGACTGCCTTAGCGGTCGATGCCGGCAAGACATTATTCATCGACAGAGACGAGTTGTTGTCCGAAGCTGAGGCGTCGAAGATCGCGATTCTGGGTCAGCCGCCGACAACATAATGGCGTTTTAGGGAGTGATCGACTGGTCGTCGGAACGCCGACCTTCGTCTCGTCGGAGTCGGCCGATCAGCGGTTTGGTGCGTTCCTCGAAGACACTCCCGCCGTGGGTGACGCGGATCGCGCGCTCTGGGAGACCGGTCACAATTTGTGATCCGTTCAAGCCCCTCGGTCTCGTCCGCGCTAAGCCGGAACAGGAATTCTTCGAGCAAGCGCCCGGTGGCGCGGGCTAGCACCCGCCGCAGCGCCTAGTTGCGCTGCAGCTCGACGTTTGGTCCCCGCAGGGTTTCCCGGAATCCATCCAATTGACGTGATATACGCAAATCTGTATATTGTAAAGAATGGACGAAGATGTACGGCCTGTACGTTGGGTCGGCTCCGCCCTACGGGATTTGAAGACGTTCCCCAGGCCTGTACAGCGCGATATTGGACAGGCTCTTTTCGCCGCCCAGCGCGGCGAGTCCTACCCCTCGGTCAAGGCGCTGAAGGGCTTCAAGGGCGCCTCGGTTCTGGAGATCGTCGCACCGTATGCGACCGACACCTACCGATCCGTCTACACCGTCCAGTTTGGATCGGCGATCTATGTCCTCCACGCTTTCAAGAAGAAGGCGAAGAAGAGCCGCAAGACGCCGAAAAAGGAAATCGACCTGATCAAGACCCGCCTCGCGGAAGCGCGCCGCGACCACAACAGGAGGCAGAACTGATGGCCAAGAAGGGGAAGGATATCAACGTAACCGAGAGCAGCGGCAACGTCTTCGCTGACCTCGGATTTCCCAATGCTGAGCGAGAGCAATTGAAGGCTAAGCTCAGACTAGAGATCTACCGCGCCATCAAGGACCGCAAGCTGACGCAAGTTCAGGCTGGCGAAATTCTGGGCATTGCACAGCCGCACGTCTCGGGGCTGATGAATGGGCGCTCCGACAACTATTCCGAGGGCCGCCTGTTTGAGTTCCTGAACGCCTTGGGGCGCGACGTCGAAATCGCCGTACGCCCGAAATCGCCGAAGGCCGAAGGCGCTCATACGAGCGTTGTGGTACGGCAGTAACGGTCTAGTCGCTGGGCGCAGCGGCGATAACCACCACCACACCAAGGCTGGCTGTGTAGCTGCCGTTTTCGGCGGAAGCGCAAGAAGCCCTTTCACCGCCTCACGAGCCGGGCTAAAGGCCACGCCGCGGCGCGCCTAGTTGCCCGCGTCTTGACAGTTGACGCGCTGTCAGGACGCCGAGGGCACGTGGCAGTGCGTCCAGAGCTTCAAGCGCGATGATCTGCTCTTACTGGCCAAGGCGGTTGACAAGGAGTATGTGGGCCTCGCAGTCCACCGGTCTGGATATAATCGCTGCTTGGCTTTGCGTCTAGTTGAGAGCTCGAACGGATCAACCGATCAACGGCCTAACCGATTAACGGCCTAACCTATGCCTCCAACCAACATCGCCGTAGTCGGAGCCGGAGCCTTCGGCCGCCAACACGCCCGAGTCCTGCAAGCGCTGCCGCAAGCGAACCTGGTCGCCGTCGTTGATGCCGATACCACCCGCGCCGAGAACGCCGCCAGAGAGTTCAACTGTGAACCTCTTACCGACTACCGCGACCTGGTAGGCAAGGTGCAAGCCGCCACCATCGCAGTGCCAACAGTCCAGCACGCCGAAGTCGGCGTCCCGCTGCTCGAAGCCGGCATCGACCTGCTGGTCGAAAAGCCCATTGCCGCCGACCTCGACTCCGCCGACGCCCTCATCGCCGCCGCCGGGAAGCACCAGCGTATCCTCCAAATCGGCCACCTGGAACGCTTCAACCCGGTCGTCGAAGCCGCCCAAGCCGCCGCCGGGCTGCCGCTGTTCTTCGAAGTTCACCGCCTGGGGACATTCACCAGCCGCAGCCTCGACATCGACGTCGTGCTCGACCTGATGATCCACGACCTCGACATCGTCCTCAGCATGGTCGACAGCCCGATCGAGCGCATGGAAGCCACCGGCCTGCCGATTCTCTCCTCCAAGGCCGACATTTCGAGCGTCCGCCTCGCTTTCCGCAACGGCTGCGTCGCCAATCTTACGGCCAGCCGCATCTCCGTCGAGAAAATACGGAAACTACGCTATTTCCAGCCGCGTCAATACGTTTCAGTAGACTATACTCGCCAGGAAGGGGTCGTTTCAGGCATCGACGAGGCGGGGCAGCTTCAATACCAGCCGCTCCATGTGGAAAAGGGGGAGCCGCTGGCCCGGCAACTCGAGGCTTTCCTCCAGGCTGTCGAAACGCGCGGCCGCCCGCGAGTTTCCGGACACGACGCCCGCAAAGCCCTGGCAGTAGCCCTTAAAATAATAGAGGAGATGGAGCGCCACTCGCGCATCGTCCAGGCGACCCTAGCCGCCCATCAGGGGTAAATGCAGCGGACCGAACCAGATGCGGGACCCAAGCTGCTGCTGGAAGACTACGGAACAGCCTCTCAGCGGTGGTTACAGAGCTACGACGCCGCTAAGGACGTCTACAAGCGCGCGGATAGGCCCGGCGGCCCATCGAACCCCGCTGCCTCGGATCAGGAAATCCGAGTCCTGATCGAGCCGCAGGAAAACCGTACCCAGCGCTGGCTCGAACGCTTCGCCCGCGACCAAGCCGACTTCGGCCCTTCCGGCCGCCCCGTCCCCAACCTGGCCCCGCGCGAGTCGCCCGACCTCCACCTGCTGATCGAGGATTACGACCCCGGCTCGCGCTTCGTGCGTCAACTCGCCGCGCTGGCTTCCAGCAACGGTACGACTGTACCAGCGACAACCAATGGATCCCGGAAACCGGGAGCCAAAACCATTTCTGCCACAGTCACATCACCCGGAAGCCTTCATGTAAAAGATGATCTTGATCTCAATCTGACCATCGACTGCGGTGACGAGCTATCCCGCGCCCGGCGCCGCCAGGCGGGGGTATCCTCGCTGGTCATCCACGCCGCCCTGGTCGCCATTCTGGTTCTGCAGCCGCACGTGGCGCCGCTTCCGGCCGTTGAAGAGCCGTTTAGCGGGATGCAGCCGGTCACGCTGGTCGCGCCGCCCGCCTCGGTATTGGCC
>JBBDWJ010000194.1:10854-23584 GCA_040902925.1 Bryobacterales bacterium
CCACCCAGCATCAGACCACCAAGCTCGTCGAGCCATCCGTAGGGGCACGGCCGGCGATCGTTTTGCCATCGGCGCCCGAGCCCACCCCGGAGGTCATCCAGATTCCCGACCCGCCGAAGATCGAAACCGAGCGCCGGCCCGAGCCGGTGGCGGCCGACCCGGAGCTTGAAATCGAGGCGCCCCGCCAGCCTGATCTGGCCGCTGCCCGCAGCCCCGCGCCCGGGGCGACGCGTCAAGGCGAGAACCGCCCGCGGCTGCGCCCCAACGAGCTGCCGGTGCTCAACGCCCCCAAAACGACAAACGAACCCAAATTGCCGTCGGACCGCCAAACCGCCACCGGCCTCGGCCAGGACGGCAATCTGCAACTCGGCAGCCTGCGCCTCAACGCGCGCCCCGACGAGGTCATCCAGGCCGCCACCGAAAATCTCATTGCTACGGGCGGAACCCAAATCGTCGGCGACGGCTACTATTCGCAAGGAATCGGCGGCGCAGTAACGCCCTCGCCGGGCAACCGCGGCTCGACACTTGAGCTGTTGAGCGACCCCAAAGGCGTCGACTTCCGCCCCTATCTGATCCAGGTGCTGGCGGCGGTGCGGCGCAACTGGTTTGCCGTGATTCCCGAAAGCGCGCGCCTCGGCATGGCCCGCGGCCGCGTCGCCATCCAGTTCATCATCGCCAAGGATGGCATGGTCCCCAAGCTCGTCATCGGCGACAGCTCCGGCACGCCGCACCTCGACCGCGCCGCCGTCGCCGGAATCAGCGCCTCGGTGCCCTTCCAGCCGCTGCCATCAGAATTTGCCGGGGAAGAAGTCCGGCTGCAGTTGGTTTTTCTCTATAACGTCAAGCGCTAGCTTTTCGGAGACGCCCCCGATTGTTTTTCGGGTGTTATACTAAAATATAATCCTCAAGGAGGCTTGTATGTACAGAACCCATCTCCGCAAGGTCGGTGGCTCGGTCATGCTTGCCGTTCCGCCGGCGCTGCTCGACACGCTGGCTCTAAAGCCGGGAGTGGCTGTCGGCATCGCGGTCGAGAGCGGGCGCTTGGTCGTGGAGCCGCAAAAGCGCCCCCGCTATACGCTGGAGCAGTTGCTGAGCCAATGCAACCCCAAGGCGCCGCGAACCAAGGTGGAACGGGAATGGCTCAACGACAAACCCGTGGGCGGCGAGTTGATCTGATGAAGCGCGGTGATATCTACTTGGTCGGCCTTGATCCCACCGCGGGCCACGAGCAGCAGGGGCGCAGGCCGGTCTTGATTGTTTCGCCTGCCGCGTTCAACCGGGTGACCAGAGTTCCTGTTGTGGTCCCCATCACGCGCGGCGGTAGTTTCGCTAGAACGGCCGGATTCGCCGTGCCGCTAGCCGGCGCCGGCGCGAAAACCACCGGCGTTATCAGGTGTGACCAGCCTCGATCACTCGACCTTGGAGCGCGCGGCGGAAAGAAATTGGAAAGCGTGCCCGCCGCCGTCATGGATGAGGTTCTGGCGAAGCTAGCGACGATCCTCGAGTGAGGGGACGAATACACGCGCGGCGCGACTTCCGCTCGCGCGTGCGCCGCGTTCACAATCCCGCCTTCCGTCGCTGTTCTTCTTACCATGTCATGCTTCCCGCTTGAGGCGGCCACAGCCCCAGCAACTGCCGTAGTGTCACAACCTGCCCCAGGTGATGGGAATTGTGAACGACGGCGTGTAGCAATCCCGAGCCGACCGATTCGCGCTGCCAGATAGGCACGAGAAAATCCTCCGGCAATAACTTCTCGCTCAGCCGGCCGCAGTCAACAGCCAGTCGTTGGGTCAACTCGACGCTGGCGAGGAAGCGCGTACGCAAGGCATCCCATTCTCCCGCGGCGATTTTCGGCCAGCCTTCTTCGGCGTGTTCCGGAAAACCGCTAAAGCCTTGCTGTGCGATGCCGTTAAAGAAATCCTGCCAGTAACCCATGTGGCCGACAATCTCCGCGATCGAGTGCGGCAGGCCATGCGGCTTGGCCATCGCTTGTTCTTCGGTCAAACCATCGAGCACCGCGGCCGGTGTTTGAAAGCCGGCATCGAACGCCGCCATGGACTGCAAGAACTCGCGATCGGGCATGAGATACAAAGCGTTGCTCATGAAACAAGGAATCCTTTCCTACGAGGCGTGACGTGTGCTCCACGTTCGGCTCCGATGGAGAAGAAAAACTGCGGGCCGAAACTCATGGGATACGCGGCGGCCGCTTACTCGAGGGCCGAGGGCGGATCAATGACGGACTCAGGGAACTCAATGTGGCCGGACCACCTGCATACCCAGCTCGTCCGCAAACAGATCGAAGTCGCGGTCGCAGTGCAGCAGCGCATGGCCGTGCAGCAGGCAGAAAGTCGCGATCAGGCAGTCGATTGTTTTGCGCACCGTGCGGCCTTTTCGTCGCAGCAAGCGATAGTTGCCAGCAGCCGCTACGGCCAACTCGATACCGCCCGTAGCGAATACGTGCAGGCGCTGGAACTCTTTGAGAACGGCCGCGGCTTCCGATTCCGAAGAGACTCCCTGCAATACTTCGCACAGCACAAGATCGAGCACTCCCAGGCGCTGTCGGGTCAGTTGCCGATCCAGCCAGTCGGCTTCGGGCGATGGGACGCCGTTGAGAAAATCAATCCAGACGCTGGTGTCAATCAGAACCACGGATTAACGGCTGGTGACGCGGCTAAGCCGGCTGTCATTCAGGTCTCCCTGCCAGCGGACTTTTCCACGCAATCGCCGAAGGCCGCCTTGCGCCTGTGTGTCGACGAGCATCTGCAATCCCCGTTCCACGACGGCGCGCTTGGTTCGCTCACCGCTCGCCCGCATGGCTTGGCGCATCAGCTTATCGTCGATTTCGATATTCGTCCGCATTGGGGGCCTCATGTGTAAGAATCGCCGATTTGTGTGTAATCGTCAAGCGGCCACACGGCCACAAAAAAGGAACAGGAATCTGTGGAAAACCGCGGTGGCGCCGGGTTCGCCGCTACCGCTTGGGAGTGAACTTGGCGGCGTCAATGATCGACCAAAGGTGAATGATCCAACCCATCAGGATGAACCAAAGCGCGGCGGCGAGCACAAACTGAATCAGAGCCATCAAAGGCCGCCCTTGCAGCAGTTGGCCCAGGCCCGGAATGAACAAACTGCAAAGCGCCGCCAGAACATTACCGCCCGAACCTTGGCCTGCCATTTCGACGACCCTCCTGGGAATCAAAACGCAGAGTATACCGCAGCACGGTAGTGTGACAAGCCAAGGTCACGCTTAGACTGGCAGGCCCGTTCACGGGCATAGCGGCGCAGCTTGGGCTGTGGATTGGCTATCTGACGACCCGAGGATCGGGCTCCATCTCGTAGTCGCGCGTTTGGGTGCGGTCACGGAAGGTGACGAGCAGGTCGTCGCCAATGCCGTCGACGTGCCGATACATCCACATCACGAACGGGTACTGCGTGCGCTGGGAGCCTGAAGGGTGAGCTTCGATTTCGTCGGGCGGCCCGTAGACGATGTAGATGCGGCCGCGATCGGTCTGCCAGCCCGGCTTCCCGGTCGTCGTGGGGAATCGTTCGTTCGCGTAGCTGATTCGGCGGTAGTGCTCCTGCTGGAATTCGTTCGGCGCGCCCGGTGTCGCGTCGCGCCGCAGCCAGAACTCCTTGATGAAACTCTCGCGTTCCGGGTCGCTGGCCAATTTTTCGAACGCAGCGCGCTCTTGCGCATTGATGATGTAAGCCACGTCCTGGTCCAGCCAGCGCATGAAGTTCGAATCTTCAGCCGCGGCCGGAGCGCCGGCGTTGGTGTTGCGAGTTGCGGAAGTTGCGCGATCCGCTGGCGCCACTTGCCACGCGGTCAGAGTCACCGTGACGCCGGTTAGCAGGATTGCCGCGGCGAACAACGGCGTCCATGGGCCATTGGGTTGTTTCGGGTAAAGCAGACGATGAATTCGTTTCACGAGGTTCCCTCCTGTAGCAGCGACGGCCGGCTCGTTGTGCGGCCAGCGGTTTTGCTCTAGTGCGGCCAGCGCGACGGCGTATTCGTGCGCATCGCCGCTCATGGCGACCACTACGTCATCGCAGCAGTTTTCGCGCTCGGCGCGAATCACCCCGCTGATCCACCAGACCGCGGGGTGATAGAACAACAAAGCTTCCACCGATCGCTGCACCAGGTTGACGAGGTAGTCGTGGCGGCGAATGTGCGCCAGTTCGTGCAGCAGGATCGCTTCGATCTGGCCCGCCGGCAGGCGTGTGAGCAGTCCGATCGGCATCAGAATTACGGGACGGAAGTGGCCCAGCACGAGCGGCGTATCGGCCAGGCACGATTCGAGTAACTGCACCGGCCGCGTCAGTCGCAACCGTGCGCTGAGGCGGGCCAGTTGCTTCTGCCAGTGTTCGGGCGCGCAACAGACTCCCCGCCGGCGCAACCGGCAAGCCGAGATCCAGCCGCCCAGTTGCCACACGCAGACGATGCAGACGCCCGCGGCCCAGAACGGCGCCAGCCAGGGTACAACCGCCGCAAGACCGGGATGCCGGGCTTCGGCGGGTTCGACGCCGCTTCCGGCGCCGCGGGCAGGGAACGCGGGGGTTCCGATTCTCTCCACGCTGTGCGCGCTTTCCGGCATGACGCGAATCCAGGTGAGGCCGAATCCGCCAAGCATCAGGAGCAGGGCCAGGCAGGCCGCGGCGTAGCGAGCGCGCGGCGAGCGTATGGCCAGCAGCGCCGCACCGAGCGCGGCGGCGATGATGGCTCCCTGCCACAGCGAATGCAGCAGCGTCCAACCGACTGCTTCGGCGAGCGGAGTTTCTATCCAGGTTTCGAGAGGCATCAGCTCTTCCCCTTGCGGTGCTCATCGAGCAACTGGCGCATCTCGTTGAGTTCCTCTTTGGTTGTTTTGCGCGACGAAAGAGCGCCCAACAGCAAGGCCTTGGCTGACCCGCTGAACGCCCGCTCCAACAGGTCTCCGGCAAGCTGCTGCTGGGTCCGCTCGCGCGACCGCGCAGCTTTGTAGATGTGTGCGCGCTGTTTCTGATCGCGGCGCACCAACCCTTTTTCGTCCATGATCTGCATGAACTTCAGCACCGTGCTGTATTGCACGGCGCGGCGCCTGCTGATCACGTCATAGACCTGGCGCACGGTAGCGGGCCCGATGCTCCACAGCACGGTTAGGATTTCGAGTTCAGAGTCGGTGGGCCGGGGCGGCGTGCTCATATACGAAGACTTTACTAGTAAGATCTTCGTATGTCAAGAGGGTTTTCGAGGCACACGGGGCGGGAAGCAAACGAGCCGCAGATGAACGCAGATGCACGCAGATGAAAGCCGATGGCAAGGGAATACTTCAGCCGCGTTCATCTGGGTTTGCTTTCTTCAGCATCTTGATAGCAGACATGCTGTGTTACCGTAAGCGAGCAGATTATGAAGAAAACGTCCAGCAGTAAACGGCAACCGCCTGTGCCACGATGCCGGCCTCCCAGCACCGTGGCCCAGGCGCGAAGAACCAAGCGTGTGAGCGGATCAACCGATCAACGGAATTGCTACCGAACCGTAATCCAGGTCAGGTTCTCGACGCCGCGATCTCCAATGCTCAACGCAATCGGAATAATCTGGCCTGCTTGCGTGTCGCTGGGAACGATCACGTTGACCTGATAGAGCCCCACGTAGCCGGGCGCGAGTCCCGCGAACGACACTTGCGCCGGGGATTGGCCCACCATCGCCGTCACTTCGGCTTCGACTTCGGCCAGCGGACTTGCCGGCGCGAGGCGGCCGGTCGGCGAGTCCGGCTCGACCGGTCCGAGGCCGGTTGCGAACAAGCTCACCGTGGCCCCGGGGGCGGCCGGATTATTGACATCGTTCACACTGCCGTTGGGATTCAAGGCGACAGCGCGGCCTTGTCCGCGGCCGTTAAGGGTAAAGATTGCCGGACCGCTCATCAGCACCGGCACCGTCAATGATGCGTTGCCCGTGTCGCTGAAATCCACGCGGATCGTGGTCTCTTCCTTGCCGGCGACCTCGAACGGCACCTGCACATTCAGTTGGCTCGAGCTGACGTAGAAAAGCGGCGCCGGAACTCCGTCGAACGAAACGCGCACGCCGGCCAGCTCGGTCGGCAGGCTTTGCGTCGCCTGATCGATCTGAGCGCTCTCTCCCTGTGCCGGGCCCAGGGCCGTGCCGAAGATCGCGGCGATCTCTCCAGGCGCGACCGCGCCGCCGAGGAAACTGGCGCCGCTGACAACGCTGTTGGACGAGAAGGTTGGGCCGCTTGCGAATGCGCCGTTGATGGCCAGCGACCAGCCGATCAGCGATCCAACGTTGTCGTCCTCGGTGTCCTTGACGACGAGGGTCCATACGCCGCCCGAGAAACTGCCGTCGAATTCGTCGAGGTCGTCGTCGGGACGGTACGACGCAGCCCCAGGCGGGCAGGTGCCTCCGATCTCGACGGCGGAATCGTCGTCGAATATCGTGCCCTCGAAATTCGCCGCCGCCGGGCAAACTTCGTCGGCCAACCGCACCCGCTCGCCGTTGGGCGCGAAGAGGTCGACTTCCAGGTCGCTGATCGCCGGGTGTTGGATGTTCACAGTGACATTGACATCGCCGATGATCAGGTCCGCCGGCACGAAAATACTGGATTCAATGGCGAACTGCGCGTCATCGTCGGGGATGGCCACGGGCGGGTGGTTGGACTGCGCGGTGAACTGCTCTTGCGCCTGGGCCGGCGTTGTCATCGCGCCGGCCGCGATGATTAAACTGAGCAACGCGAATGCGCTCCACGAAAAGCGCCACGCCGAAACGCGCGCGCGATGGCTGAGGGCGTTGGGTCGCGGGAGGGATATCAGAGTCATCGGTTTCATCGTAGGTCTAGCTCCTTCTGCGTTTGCGGACTGCATTTGCGGACAAAGATCGGCCCTGCTCCGCAAAAGAATCCTTTTGCAGAGTGCAGCGGCGCGGTCTGTTGGGATTTCTTACTGGAAGCTAGAATCGATTGAGCGCGGAGGGGTTACCGAACGTAAGCGGGAGCAAGTGATTGACGGCACATTGGTTTGTACTGTTGTGGGGATCCGGCAAACGACAAGGCGGGTTCCGAAGGAATCTCGTTCGGCGCGCAGGCCGACACGAAACAGGCTTCGGTATCTTCTCATTCAGCGGGAAGCGGAGCCTGCGGCTTTCGATCGTGGCGCCAAGTCGCGCGCACCCGGTCGCGGTCGAGGTGCGCCGCTACGTCGACGCAGCGTGGAAATTGCCGGCTGAAACCGTTTCTCGCAAAGGAGCCCGTCTCCGCGGCGTTGGCGGCTCTTTCCCAGGCTCAAGGTTGGCCGGAAACATGCGGGACTCGTTTCCGTTCAATGAAACCCGCTGGCAGGAACAGTTAGAGAGACTGTCCATCGATCTCCATGTCTATTCGCGCTGCGAGGATTCGGCCGTGACCGCTCAATCAGCCCAGTCCGACAGATGGAGACACGTAACGTCGACCGCCGGTAGTCTCGTTGACCGCTTGAGGCAGGTCTCCAGCCGCACGCAGCTTCAAAACGTATCCCGCGGCCCCCGCCTTGAAGATTTCCCGAACGTATACAGCGTCCGCAATGCTCGAAAGGGCGATCACTTTGACATCGGGGAACCACTCTAGAATACGCTGAACACCCGCGACTCCGGTTTTGGCTTGAACATCGATATCGAGGGCTACCACTTCGACCTTATACTCAGCGACGTGCCGTTCGATACTGTCAACGCTATCAAGCACACCAACCAAGTCGAAAGATGCAGACAGCACGGCCGCCAAGGCTTCGCGTGCCTCTGTGTGGTGTTCGACTAGCAGCACTCGCCGTCTCAATCGATTCCGCCTTGCCGTCCCGGAGAATGGCGCTAGAACTCGCGCTTAATCCTTTGTAGGTCGTTAGGCGAAGCAGGCCATATTCGGGAAGTCCCTCAGATAGTTCGGGGGTGTGTCTCAGGAGAGACTCGGAGGCCGCCGACGATAACTTAGACGAGGCCGGAGTGTTTTAAGGTTTTTCCACCCGCAGGGGTACCGTCACTTCTATCACGGTCCCAGAGCCGGGGTGCGAGTGGATCGAGAAAGCTGCGGAGATGTGCCGGGCCCTCTCTTGCATGCTCTCTAGCCCCAAACCCAATCTGGAGGAGTCGTCCGGGCTGAAACCGATCCCGGAATCACGCACGCAAACAGCGAGGGAGCCGGAAGTGCCACGCAATTCGACCCGAGCGGTGCTCGCCGAGGCATGACGCGCGACGTTGGCGAGACACTCTTGAACGATTCTGTAGATGCACAGAGCAACAGGCGGCGGAAGCGAAGGCGGGCAATTCTCGCACTGGAACTCGACAGCGATGCTGGTTAGAGTTGAGAAGTTCCGGCACTCGGATTCAAGTGCCCATTGCAGGCCAAGATGCTCAAGGATCACCGGGTAGAGCCGCCGCGAGAGGTCCTGAACCTCTTTCGATAGCGAACTCAGACGTTCCAGCACGAATGAGATCTGTTCTTGGATGGCCAGCGGCTCGCACGACGCGGGGCTGCGATAAATTTGCTCCAGCCGCATCACCACTGCCGCCAAACGCTGGTTGATGTTGTCGTGCAGTTCCTGGGCGAGACGTCTGCGTTCTTCCTCTTGCGCCGAAATGACTTTTGCCGTGAGGCGGCTTATTTCTTCGTTTCTTCTGGACAGTAACTCGTGGCTTGCCTGCAATTCGTCAACCAACTTGCGACGCTCAGGATCCACCTTGTACCTCAGGGCGCCGTCACGCGCGGCGCATGTCTAATGATTCTTTACAAGATTTTGCATAGGCTGTAAAGATTCCGAAAAGAAACAAAAGTGTTATTTATAACAAAAGTATCCACGGGATAAAAGCGTGATATCCAGAAAAAACTTCATCCACGATGCAAGACTCAGATGTGGAAAGATCCGCGACACAGATGCGCGGAATGTCGTTCCCGCGGCTACCTCTATCCTCAGTCCCGGGTCTCTTAGTTGGAAGCCAATAGATCCTGATAGCGTTTCCTCGCAGCCTCGATACGATCGATCAGCGCTTCGACTTCCCCAGGGGCGTAGCTTGCCGTGTACTTTTGGTCCTTCAGCCGCTCCCTGGCGAAGTCGAGAATTTCGAGCCGCTTGTTCACCAGGTTTGGTAGCTGCTCACGGTCCCAGAACTTTTGGCCGTCCACCATCACATACACCGGCGAGGTATGGGCCAGCCCGCCGTTGTGAGTCGATACGCGCGCCGCGATCCACTGACTTTGCTTTGCTGGTATCGAGAAGTCGAGCTGCAATTCCTGCTGATCGGGACTGGACGCCAGGGCCGTGCGGATCACCTTGCCGTGAGCGAGGACCTCAAGCTTATTTGGCGACCCAATGATCTGCGGCGCCCAAGCGCGAGCCTGTATGCGAACGCTATCGTTTGGGCTGACGTTGAGATCTTCCCCCGGCCCTGCTCCGTTGAGCTGCAACGAAATCATGGGGCCGTTGGTGACGAACGTTTTCCCTTGCCGGAAGGCGGCGAACCAGGCGTCGCCCGAGAACGGCTGCCCCGTGTAGGCATAGACGCGGCTTTCGCCGATGCTAGATCCCCAGGGCATGTCGGACCCCGCGGATGCGGCTAGTTTGACGCCCATGTTCAAAAAGTCGTAGTAGTCTTCGAGGCCCAGCCTGCGGAATTGCATGATTTCGAAGAAATCGATTTTCCCCTGGATCACGTTCAGCGTCGAGTCCCAGGTGGCGTGCGGACTGCTGGCCTCCCGGCGATACCATTCGGGCGCCCACGAGATATGGGCGTAGCCGGTCAATCCGCCCTGGGCCCTGATCGCGTCGAACATGACGTCATAGAGGTGGAACCGGGGCAGGTCAAAAAAAGGCTGCTTGATATTCAGCGCGAGACTGTGGCCAAGCTGATCGATCTCTGTGCTCGGGTCTTCCTGCCCGGTAGCCAGCACATAGCCGTCCCGCTCGAAGCGAAAGTTTTCCGGATCGCCTTGCGGAAAGGTCAGCCGCCCTGGCAGTACGCGTTGCTGCAAGCTGGTCAAGACGTAGACTTCCTCGGCCTGCGCCCAAGTCAGCAGGAACTCGTTGTGCCAAGGCTTCGTTCGCGGGTAGTGAACGTGATCGTCGCCGGAATACCAGCCGTTCTTGGCCATGCTCACCCAGCGTTGCAGATCGATCCGCTGATCCAAGTTCTCGCCGGGCTTGATCGTGAACTCCTGGAAGACCGGCAGGTATTCTATGCCGCGCGCTACGGCTAGCCGCCATCTTCCAGCGGGAAGCTGAATCGAGAAAGGCCTGGAGACGAAGTAGGCTGCCGGTTCACCCCAGAAGGGATAGCTGGACTGACCGTTGTATACGAACGAGCGTGTCTGATTGTCGCCCCAGTCGCCGGCCGTGAGCCGCACCGGACCGGTATCGCCTGGTTTCCAGTCCTTGGGGTCATAAAAATCAGGCACCCGGCTGTACGGCGGCGCCACACGGCCGTCGGGCGGCACGCGCCACTTGTTGTCCTCAAGCGAGGTAATACAAACCATCGCAGGAACACTGTGTCCCGTTTCCCGGTCACGGATGTCTACCGTGAGGTTGCCAGCGCCGGATTGAGCAAGCAGCGAATAGAACGCCCAGGCCAGAATCAGAAGACCCACCGAGCGGATCGCGGTTGATGATCGGTATCGATTCACTGTTGCGCTTTCCCCTGTGTGAAGATGCCCTTTGCTTGTTAGAAAGCTAGCGCGGCGGCAGTGATGAAGCTAGCCGGCCCGCTTGCTGCTCGTTCGCCGGGGCTGCGCCCTGCTCTTGGCCTCGAGATTCAGCGCCACCGCGGCGCGGATGAGATCCTTCAAGGCCGCCTCATTTGGCTTGTCGCCTTCGTGGATATCGATGGCGCGCCGGACATTCCCTTCGAGGCTGGAGTTGAATAGACGGGCAGGGTCCTTCAACCGAGCTCCCTTTGCGAATGTCATCGTGACGAATTCTTGTGTCTCCCCCGTGCGGACGATGCCGCCGTGAGACCAGACGGGCGTTCCGGGATTGTGGGTTTCACCCACTTCCACTCTTCGATCAGAGATCGGTGATGGCCACCGATCTCCACGTCGTTGGTTGCGTCGCTCGGGTGAGCAGTTTTGAGCGGTTTTCACGATGTTTTTCCTGCTTCGGGACTGAAAGCAATGGGTTTCGGTTTTTGGGCCGCTCTCCGTTGTTTTGCCCGCAGCCCCTTAGGCGCTCCTCCTCGGTATTTGCCGCGGCTTTCCGTTCTTACCTTCCTCTGGTTGGAGGGTAGCACGCGGCTCCAAACGTTTCGGGGGTTTTCGCTCGTATGCCGTTGATTTTATGTGGTCGATTGGGCTGTGATGGATTCGGGCATTGCGGGCCCCTCTCTCATTGCCTGCGTTCCCGCGCGATGGCTTGGCCCGAATTGCGGACCTGTCCCCAAATGCCCAAATGCCCCAAAGATAGTTTTCCGCCGTCGCTTGGGAACGAACACAACGTGGTACTTGCAGTCCCATTTGGAGTGGGATAGGCTCTGGTAAAGCTCTGACATTGGAATCCTCCTCATCGTGAGTCATCAAGCCACCTTGAGGGGGATTCTACTCCCGCAACGGTCAAACCTTTTCCAGTCTCACTGGTCGAACCAGTGGCTTACCAGATTCAGTTATGTAGCTTTGGAACGTAGAAATAGTGAATTGTTTCACACGTTCCTGTCCCTGATCTCCCTTGAACCAATGCGACGGTGGGACGCAATACATCCTGCTGCTGATGGTGATACTTAGAAACAGGGCGTTACCCCTCCTCATTCAACGGCCCAATGAACGTATGGCTCATCGAATCAAACCCGTAGTAGCCTTTACCGTCCTCTGTAAGGGGACCACTCGGAGGGATGGGCAGCCGCGCTTGCTTGCTAGCGCCCAGCACCATTGACTCAGCGTTCGACTCGCCATAGATCAAGGACAGTAGTTGCTTCCATTCCGCAACCTTCCCACGCCGGAACTCTGCAGCCTTGCTCACCCGGTCCCGGCTGTACTCCTCGTGGAACATCTTCAGCAGGTCCACCCCGTGCCGGGTCAAGGCCTCGGCCACCGTCGTGTTGTCGCCGGTGATTTGGCTGAAGGCCAGCCTCACCTGCTGGTAAGTCGAGGAGCGAAGCCAGGACACAATTGGGACCGGCTCCCCGTAGACGCACTCTCGCACGGCTGCTTCGGCTGCTTGGGCGTCGCGCTCGTGACGCAGGCGCGCGGCTACCAACGGATGCTCCCTGAGTTTCTTCTCTAGCTCTGCGCGGTCGGTAGACATCGGCTACCCTCCTCACACACAATCATACACACACAAACACACTTTGTCAAGCCAGATTGACCTAAACACTTTAGTCTGATATACTGAGATTATGTTAGTTGCCTGTACTCGATTCCCGAGCCTCAAGCAATTGAGTGTCTGGTGGCTTCCGAGTGCGTCCGTGGGCCTGAAGTCGTTGGTAAGTCAGATGGAGCAGCAGTAACCGTTGATGAGCTAAAGGTGGAGGTACCTATGGACAAACAGAAAAGTGGCGTTTTCGATGTGGTGATTGGTTGGCTGAGAGAGAAGAGTTTCGTGCTAGTGGTGGCGATGTCGCTCTTTCATGTTGGACTGGCCTACGTTCACACTCGGGACTCGAGTAGAGGCGACTAGTACATGATTCCGCAATCACCCGAGTTGCTCGAAGCGGTTCTGCTTGCATGCTTAGAACCTAACCTGTGCCGGTTCAGCGTGAAAAGGAGAGGGAGCGTTCTCCGTTAGTGAGTATGCC
>JBBDWJ010000195.1:0-22924 GCA_040902925.1 Bryobacterales bacterium
CGCTCGATGCGGCGACCGGCCGGGTTTTTTGGATCTACCCCTACAACAATTCTCCCGACCTAGCGGTCTGCTGCGGCTCCAACAACCCCGGCCAGGCGATCCTGGGCGATGTCTTGTTCATGGGCACCCTCGACGCCCATCTGGTCGCGATCGATACGAAAAGCGGCCAGCCGCTTTGGAAGACCAAGGTCGCCGAAAGCAAGGCCGGCTACTCGATCACGCACGCCCCCCTCGCCGTGAAAGACCGTGTGATCGCCGGTGTCGGCGGCGGAGAGTTCGGCATTCGCGGATTCATCGCGGCTTATCATGCCGAGACGGGCAGGGAGTTGTGGAAATTCCACACTATCCCAGGCCCAGGCGAGCCCGGCCACGAAACTTGGGAGCAGTGCCCGCCTAACTCCGCCACGTATTGCGATCCCGAAGCCTGGAAGCACGGTAGCGGCTCGGTGTGGGTCACCGGGTCGTTCGACGCCGACCTCAACCTCAACTACTGGGGCATCGGCAACGTGGGACCCGACTACAACGGCGACCAAAGGCCGGGCGACAACCTCTACACGGCTTCCGTCGTCGCGCTGGACACCGATACCGGCAAGCTCCGCTGGCATTACCAGTTCACGCCGCACGATGTTTATGACTACGATTCGGTCCAGGTTCCCGTGCTGGCCGACATAACTTGGCAGGGCGCTCCACTGAAGGCCATGCTGTGGGCCAACCGCAATGGCATTTTCTATGTGCTTGACCGCGCGACCGGAAAGTTCCTGCTCGGCAAGCCATTCGTCAAGGTGAACTGGATGAGCGGGTTCGATGAACGGGGAAGGCCCATCCAGACGCCCCAGCCGCCAGGAATGCCGACCTACCCGGCAGTCCAGGGAGGGTCGAACTGGTATTCCCCCTCCTACAGCCCACGCACAGGTTTGATGTACGTTTCCACATGGCACGATCAGGGGCAGTTCTTCGGCGGCGTGCCGGTTGTCTACGAGGAAGGTAGGGGCTTTGGAGGCGGGAACAACGCCCCGTTTGTGCCCTCGGCGGACGACCCTTCCAAGCCGATACCGGGCGCTCCGCCCGTTCCGAACCTCCGGCGTGGTCCTATCAACAATTGGACCGATGCGGCCGGCCACGGCGCCGTGCTAGCCATGAACCCCGCCAGCGGTGAGGCAACCTGGAAATTTCGGATGACCGATGTCACTGATACGGGAGTTGTGACCACGGCAACCGATCTGCTCTTTACCGGCGGCCGGGAAGGCTATTTGCAGGCCTTGGACGCGCACACCGGCAAGCTGCTCTGGAAAACGAATCTGGGAGCCCAAATGCTCAATAATCCCATCACGTATGCGGTGAATGGCCGCCAGTATGTCGCGGCCATCGCGGGACTCTCGCTCTTTGCTTTCGCGCTGCCGGCGGATGGTGAAGGATTTTAGGTTCCGTGGCAAAGTAGATGCCGCTCTTCGGTGAAGGTCAACTTTTTTCGCTCCCTGCGATATCAGGAAGTTGCCAACCCTTTCCGCGGGAAAAGGGATGACGCCACCAGGGCATAATCCGACGAGCACGCCTGTTGTGTCCGGCTCGATAAGGCGCCCACGCAATCCACGGTATGGAACCGATCACCACACTCTTCGATACGAACCGGGATACCGGCCGGAACGTCCTAACGGAGGATTTGAGAATTCTCTACGGTGGCGATCTGGAGTTCCCGGAGCATTCTGATCGGCCGTATGTAATCGGTAACTTCGTAAGCACGCTCGACGGAGTGGTCAGTTTCGCGGTTCCCGGCAAGTCTGGCGGCGGCGATATCAGCGGGTTCAACGAGACCGACCGCTTCATCATGGGGCTGCTCCGCGCTTCCGCCGACGCGGTGATGGTTGGCGCGCGTACTCTTCAGGAAGTTGCTCCAGGATACCTATGGTCGCCCGAACACGCGTATCCAAAGGCCCAAGAGCACTACGCGAAGTATCGCCACGGCGTGCTCAACAAACCAGAGCCGCCCTGGAATGTGATCGTGAGCGGCAGCGGCGCGCTAGACCTCCAGAGAGCAGTGTTCCGCGCTCGCGGTGTGAAAACTCTCGTCATTACTTCGCCAAAGGGAGCAGAGTTGCTTTCAATCAACGGCGTGGCAGCGCTTGATCCGGTTGAAGTGAGGGCAATCGAAGCCCCGGCCGGTAAGATACCCCCTGCCCCGATCTTGGAGCTGCTCCGGGATGAATTCGCGGTCAAGCTCCTGCTCCACGAAGGGGGGCCCGCTCTGTTTGGAGATTTTGTGGCCCACGGCCGCCTGGACGAACTCTTTCTGACTGTAGCTCCGCAGTTCGCCGGCCGGGACACCGGGCAGCAACGCCCGGGTGTGATCTCAGGCGTGGAGTTCATGCCGGAAACAGCACCCTGGCTGAAACTCGCCAGCGTGAAGCAGAGCGGCGACCACCTCTACTTGCGTTACGGGGGTTTGACGCGCCGCGCGACGAGCGAAGGGCCATCCTAACCGGCCCGGCTCCAACGCCATTCGGGACGGTCATGCCTGGCGGGGTGGCGTCACACAGCGCGGTTGTGCCATGGACCGCAATCGACACGGGGCCGCAATCACAGATTGACTAGCGGTGAGGCGGGCGGCTGGCCCGCAAGTTCATTCGTCCACGAAAATCTTAAATCCGCCGTAGACCATACGTTTCATGTCGAATGGCATCTTCTTAGTCCCCATGTTGGATATCCGCGGGTCCTTCATGACTTTGGCATTGACGCGATCGCGATGCGCGCACGATTTGTATGCGATCCAAGCGAAAACCACCGTCTCGCCGCGTTTCGCTTTGATCTGCTTCGGAAACGACGCCAAACCCTTCACCTTCAAGTCGTCGCCGGCGCATTCGCGGTATTCGAGCGCGCCGTGCTCGCGCCAGATCTTTCCGGCCTTCTGCGACATGCGGCGGTAGGCCTGTAGGTGCTTCACCGGGACGGGCAACACATATCCATCGACGTATTTCATATGCACATTCCTTTTTAAAAAGCGCCCCTGGTTTTCGAGTGAGACGCACCGTTTGTCTGGGGACGCCGCGTTCTACAACGACAGATCCCTCCCGTCGTTGCTCGCGGCGACCCAAACAATGGATTGGCGCTTAGCCGCCGGCTATGGCTCCGACAATCAGCAGCGGCTCGGACCCTGCAGCGACCGCATCGGGCAGCGGAGCGTCCGGCGATTCGTGGGAGACGTCCTCCTCGCAGGCGAAGAATCTGACGAACGGCCGGCGCTGCTTGGAGACGTGGTCGCGGATGGTGCCTCGCAGCGCCGGGTAGCGGGCTTCGAGAGCGTCGAGGACAGATCGCTGCGTGACATGGCCCTCGACCTCGAGTTCCACTTCGCCGTCGACTTTCGCTAGCGTTCGCAAATGATACGGCATCATGACGCGGATCATGGCAGTGACTGCACCTCGACGGAAAGCACGACCGGCAGGTGCTCAACGATCGGTTCCCAACTATCGCCGGCGTTCGCCGAGCCATAAACCTGTCCGCCGGTGGTGCCGAAGTAAATACCGCATGGGTCGAGCGAGTCGACGCACATCGCGTCGCGCAGCACGTTGACGTAGCAGTCGCGCTGCGGCAGGCCGTTGGTGAGCGCTTCCCATTCATTGCCGCCGGAGCGGCTGCGGTAGACGCGCAGCTTGCCCTCGGGGGGAAAGTGCTCCGAGTCGCTCTTGATGGGAACGACGTAGACCGTCTCCGGCTCGTGGGCGTGAACGTCGATCGGGAAGCCGAAGTCGGTCGGCAGGTTCCCGCTGACCTCGCGCCATGTTTCGCCCGCGTCGTCGCTGCGCATGACGTCCCAATGCTTCTGCATGAACAGCAGACCGGGGCGCGCCGGATGCTGCGCGATGCGGTGGACACAATGGCCGACTTCGGCTTCGGGGTCCGGCATCATTTCCGACCGCAGCCCGCGGTTGATCGGCTTCCACGACTTGCCGCCGTCGTCGCTGCGGAACGCGCCCGCGGCCGAGATGGCGATAAAAATCCGCTCGTGGTTGGCGGAGTCGATCAGGATTGTGTGCAGGCACATGCCGCCGGCGCCGGGCTGCCAATGGGGTCCCGTGCCGTGGCCGCGCAGCCCTGAAAGCTCCTGCCACGACTTGCCGCCATCGGTAGTGCGAAATAGCGCGGCGTCTTCCACCCCGGCGTACACGGTGTCCGGATCGCTGAGCGACGGCTCCAGATGCCAGACGCGCTTAAACTCCCAGGGATGCGCCGTGCCGTCGTACCACTGATGAGTGCCCGGCACGCCGTCGTAGGTGAATTCATTTCCGACCGGTTCCCAGGTCTTGCCACCATCATTGGAGCGCTGGATCAACTGCCCGAACCAGCCGCTCGACTGCGATGCATAGAGCCGGTCAGGGTCCGCGGGAGATCCCTTGACGTGGTACAACTCCCAACCCGCGAAATGGGGGCCGCTGACGTCCCATTTTTTGCGCTTGCCGTCCGAAGTCAGGACGAACGCGCCCTTGCGGGTACCAACCAATACGCGTACGCGGTTTTTCGTGTCTGTCACAAGTGTTCCTCCATCATTTCGTCGAACGGCGGGCGCCGGAATCGACACCTTGGCAAGAATTGTTGCGTGATAAAAACTGCCGTCAGCCGGAAGCCAGCCACTGGGAACCGCTGGCAGCGGGAACACCCGAAAAACGACGAAGGCTACTACGCCGGCGTTTTACGAATGGGGATCAGCGCCCGCAGCTCGGGAGCCCGCAGGCAGGCGGCCACCCAAACCAGCAACCCGATCGCCAGAGCGTGAATAAAATCCGTTCCACCAACGATGTTCGCAAAGGTCGCGCCCCCCAAATAGCCAGTGAGAAGCAGCATTCCCAAAACTACGGTTCGCGGCACAAGAAAAATAACCAGGCACAGCAACTCGACGACCCCGATGGGCACAATCGCGCCCTGGGGGACATTCATCTGGGTAAACCCTTCAACGGCCATCGGGTTGAGGGTCAATTTCATCACCGCGCTCGGCACAAAGGCCAACATGATCAGCGCGGTCAGAATCCACGCCGCCCAGGTAGCGGCTTTCGACGTGGCCTGTTTCGGTGTCGGGTTCATAGAAGGTTCCTTTTCGAGCACAAAGCTTGTTTCCGCGTTGCCGGGACGCCTCCATTTGAGCCACATCAATCGCGGTAGCCGCGAGCATCCTCGTCAGCGAACCGGGTCATAGGTCTAGACTAGGGCGTCCGGTACTCGCGAACTCTGCCCGTCAGCTCCCGGATCGGCCGGACCTCGATACTGCCCACGCGAGCCGGGGGGATCTTCGATGCTATCTGAATCGCCTCGTTGAGGTCCCTGGCGTCGACCAGATAGAATCCGGCCAACTGCTCCTTCGTCTCCGCGAACGGGCCGTCGGTAACGGAAACCTTGCCGCTGCGCACCCGCACGGTGGTGGCGGTCTGAACCGGTTGCAGGGCCTCCGAGGCGATGCAGCGGCCCTGCCTGCGGAGTTCCTCGTCGTTGGCGACGCATTCGTCATCGTCCATGCCTTCCAATTTCTTCTCTTCGCAGTAGACCAGGCAAAGGTACTTCATCGTTCCTCCTCAATCGTCGTGAAACTGCGCGGTTCACCAGGTAGTCGCTCGGGGCGCCCCGAATTCGACACTGCGAGCCGGAAACATGTGACGGGGCTTGGGACGGCGGGAAACGCCCTCGTCAGTGCCTCCCGGGGGCTCATTCAGGGGGCGCCAGTGCGCGGCGCCGAGTGTGAGGATATCAGAGGTGTAGAATTGAGGAAACTCCCCCACCCGGCGCGAATGGCTCCGGGACACGGATTATGCGCTGTGGCGGCTGAGCTGAAGGTGGACATGAAATACTTGCTCGGACTCCTCGTTTTTACCTTCGTCGCGCTGTCGGTGCCGGCGAGCGCCGCCGATGCTGAAACCGTGGACTTTCAGCATCAGATCCGGCCGCTGCTGTCCGACAATTGCTTTCACTGCCACGGCCCCGATCCCGAGACGCGAATGGCGGGCATGCGCCTGGACCTTCGTGAGGACGCCTTTAACAAACGCCCGAACGGCACGCCCATCGTTCCAGGCGACCCCCAGAGCAGCCTCGTCATCCAGCGCATCATGCAGGTCGACGCCGCGCTACGGATGCCGCCTGCGTATTCGCATAAGGAATTGACGCCGGAGCAGATCGCGCTGATCCGGCGCTGGGTCGAGCAAGGCGCGGTCTGGAGTGAGCCCTGGGCCCTGACCAAACCGAAAAAAGCGACCCTCCCCGCGGTGAAAGACGAGTCCTGGAGCCGCAACCCGATCGATCGTTTTATCCTGGCGCGCATTGAAGCGGAGGGGTTGAAGCCCGCCGCCGAGGCCGACCGGCGCACTTTGATTCGCCGCGTTAGCCTCGATCTGACCGGCCTGCCGCCGTCGCCAGAGGAGATTGAAGCCTTCCTCGCGGACTCTTCGCCCGACGCCTACGAGAAGCTGATCGATCGTCTGATGAAATCTCCCGCTTACGGAGAGCACCGCGCCCGCTATTGGCTTGACGCAGCGCGCTACGCCGATACGCACGGGCTGCACATCGACAACTACCGTGAGATGTGGCTGTATCGCGATTGGGTCATCGGCGCTTTCAACCGCAACCTGCGGTTCGATCAGTTTACGGTGGAGCAGATTGCGGGCGACATGCTTCCGAATCCGACACGCGATCAGCTAATTGCGACGGGCTTCCATCGCTGCAATATCACCACCAACGAGGGCGGCGTTATCGAGGACGAAGTCGCCGCCATGTACGCGAAAGATCGCGCCGACACCACAGGAACCGTCTGGCTGGGTCTGACGGTTGGCTGCGCGACTTGTCACGACCACAAGTTCGACCCGATCAAGCAGAGTGATTTCTACTCGCTGACCGCGTTCTTCCGCAACACGACTCAGAAACCTCTCGACGGCAATATCCATGACACGCCTCCGGTGCTTGTGGTGCCCTCCGACAGCGATCTGGCGCGCTGGAAGGCGCTTCCCGAAGAGTTGCCGGCCTCGGAAGCCAAGCTCGAAGAAGCTCGCCGCGCCGCTCAACCGAAAATCGAGCGCTGGCTCCGGGGCCGTAATCGCCGCATCGAGAAAGACCTGTGGGATGGAAAACAAACCGTCCCGCTCGGGCTCGATCGAAAGCTAGATCTGCCGGAAGGCGTGACTCAGCGCGAAAACGAGGCTGGAGCGCCGGTCCTCGAGTTCGCCGACGACGCGGCACTGGCGTTGGAAAACGTTCCCGCTCCCGCGGTGGACGAGCCTTTCACGATTGCCGCGTACTTTTTGCTGCGAGAGGCCAAAGGCGGACGCGTCCTGGTCAGCCAGCAAGATCCCAAGGACAATGGGCGCGGCTGGCGTCTCGAGTTCCAGAACGGCCGCCCGGTGCTTGTGCTGGTGGGCAACGAGGTGGATGAGCTCAGTGTTCGAGCCAAAGGCGGCGACGAAAGCCCCAAAGCTACCGAGAACGAGTGGCATCACGTTGTAGCCAGCTACGACGGCCGGCGTCAGCGCGTGGGTGTGCAGCTCTATCTGGATGGAAAGCCGCTGGCCACCGACGACGGGGGCACGGTGATCCGAACCATCCAAGGCGAAATCCGCAACAGCGAACCGCTTCTGCTGGGGGCGCGAGTCGATGATGAAGGGCAACGAACCGGTTTGCTGAAGGGCTCGATCGCCGGCCTGCGGATTTTGAAGCGTTCGGTGACCGAAGCCGAGGCGCGGCTGTTGGCTCAGTGGGACGGGGTCGAGTCCGCGTCCTCGAAAGCGTATACACAACTCGACGATCACGAACGCGAGGCGCTGGCCGAATATTTTCTGGCCCGGCGTTTTGACCGCTACCAGAAAGCCTCCGAGCGCCTGGCCGCCCTGCGCGAAGAACGCCGCGCCATTCTGCGGCGGACCCCCGTAACGCACGTCATGCACGAGAACCCGGATTCCGAGGCTTTCGCGCACATTCTCTATCGCGGCATGTATGATCAGCCTCGCGAGAAAGTCAACGCGGATACACCGAGCGCCCTGCCGCCGATGGATTCCGGTTTGCCGCACAACCGCCTCGGCTTGGCGCGCTGGCTGGTCGATGACGAGAATCCGCTTCCGGCGCGCGTCACGGTCAATCGTTTCTGGCAGGAAGTATTCGGCGCCGGAATCGTTGGCACAACCGAAGACTTTGGCTCGCAAGGCGAACCGCCGACGCATCCGGAGTTGCTCGATTGGCTGGCTGTTGAGTTTCGGGAATCGGGCTGGGATGTCCAGAAGCTTTTCAAGCTGATGCTCACCTCCGCCGCCTACCGCCAGTCGGCTGTTGCGACGGACGAAAAAATCGAGAAGGACCCCGGCAACCGGCTGCTCTCGCGCGGCCCGCAGTTTCGCATGGACGGCGAGGTGATCCGCGACTACGCGCTGGCTGCGGGCGGCTTGCTGACGCGCAAAATCGGCGGTCCGAGCGTCAAGCCTTATCAGCCGGCGAGAATCTGGGAAACCGTCGCCATGGACCAAAGCAATACCCGGTTCTACAAGCGCGATTCGGGCAACCAGCTTTACAGGCGCAGTCTCTACACGTTTTGGAAGCGCGCGGCGCCGCCGCCATCCATGGTGATCTTCAACGCGCCGACGCGCGAGGAATGCACGGTGCGCCGCGAGCGGACCAACACACCGCTACAGGCGCTGGTGGTGATGAACGATCCGCAGTTTTTTGAGGCCGCTCGGGCGCTGGCTGGAAACGCCATGCGCGAAGCTGCCGCTTTCGACGTGCGGCTCGACTATATGACGGCGCGGTTGGTTGCGCGGCCGCTCGATGAGAAGGAACGAACCATCACCCGCGATGCGTTCCAGGACTACCTGCGGTATTACGATTCACACCCCGGCGAGGCCCGCAAGGCGATCGCGGCCGGGGAGTCCGAGCCCGACCCGCGTCTCGATCCGACCGAGCTTGCCGCGCTGACGATGGTCGCCAACCAACTGATGAATCTCGACGAGGTGTTGAACAAATGAGACCGTTTCAAGGGCTGCCCGAAAATATCCTGCCCGAAAAAGCCGTTGAGCAGGCCGTCCGCGCCGAGACACGCCGTCAGTTTTTTGCTCGCGGGGCTCGCGGTTTGGGGGCCGCCGCGCTCGCCACGCTCGCCGCGTCCGACCAGAGTGCGTTGGCCGCGGCTCGTGTGGAAGCGATCGGCGGCATCCCCGCCTTGCCGCATTTTCCGCCCAAGGCAAAGCGGGCCGTCTACCTTCACATGGTCGGCGCACCGCCGCAAATGGAGACCTTCGACTACAAACCGGCGATGGCGCAATGGTTCGACAAAGACCTGCCCGACTCCATCCGCAAGGGCCAGCGCCTCACCACCATGACCTCCAAGCAGGCGCGCTTTCCTATCGCGCCTTCCGCCTTCCAGTTCGCCCAGCACGGCCGCAGCGGGGCATGGGTATCGGAACTGCTGCCGAACATGGCCAAGATGGTCGATGACATCGCGATCATCCGCTCGATGCACACTGACGCGATCAACCACGAGCCCGCCATCACGTTTTTCCAAACCGGACGCCAGATCTCCGGCCGCCCTTGTATCGGGTCCTGGGTCGCGTATGGCCTGGGCAGCATGAATCGCGACCTGCCTACCTTCGTCGTGCTCAACGCCAGCCATACGCATCCAAAGGCAAACGTGCAGGCGATCTCGGCGAAGTTCTGGTCGTCGGGATTTCTTTCCGCAAAGTATTCGGGCGTGGCGCTTCGCGCCGGCGCAGACCCCGTGCTCTATGTGAGCAATCCGGATGGCGTGCCGGCGGAGGTCCGCCGCCGCATGCTCGACGCGCTCGGCGAGATGAATCAGATCCGCCACCAGCAGATCGGGAATCCGGAGACGCTCGCGCGCATCGAGCAGTACGAAATGGCTTTCCGGATGCAATCTTCGGTTCCAGAGCTGACGGACCTCTCCGGCGAGCCTGAGCACACCTACGAACTCTATGGGGAGGAAGCCCGCAAGCCCGGCACGTTTGCCCACAGTTGTCTGCTGGCGCGGCGTCTCATCGAACGCGACGTCCGTTTTGTTCAGATCTACCACCGCGGGTGGGACGTTCATGGCCTGCTGCCGCAGGTGCTGCCGAGCCAGTGCAAAGACGTTGATCAGCCAAGCTACGGGCTGGTGCAGGATCTTAAACAACGCGGCCTGCTTGACGACACCGTAGTCATTTGGGCCGGTGAGTTTGGCCGCACCATTTACAGCCAGGGCGAGTTGACCGACAAGACCTACGGCCGCGATCACCACCCGCGCTGTTTTTCTCTATGGCTGGCGGGTGGCGGGATCAAGGGCGGCGTCGTACACGGCGAGACGGACGAGTTCTCGTACAACATCGTCAGCGATCCGGTTAATGTCACGGATTTCCAGGCCACGCTGCTGCATCTGTTCGGCGTCGACCACAAGCGTTTCACCTTTCAGTACCAAGGCCTCGACCAGAAACTGACTGGCGTTGAGCCGGCCCATGTTGTCAAAGCGGTTCTGAGTTAGTCCCAGGCTAGTTCATCGAAAATACGGTTCCCCAAGAGGGGACAGAGGATGTGCGACTTTGAGGCGACACCGTCGCCGCCTGCTAAGATCCGTAAAGCGTACGTTGAGATATACTGCTATTGGCTGGCCAAGTTGGTCCGCCGCTTGCGCTACGAGGCGCTCCTATGGTGTGGCTGTTCCGGATGGCCCTGTGTGCCGTCGCACTCACCACGTCGATGTTGTGGGGGGATGCTCGTGTATCCCGAGATCGGGTCACACTTTGGGTGGAGTTGCCGAATGGGTTCGCGCCGCTAACCGTGCAGCAACTCGAGCGGGAACTGCGGGCGATCGTCGAACCTGCCGGCGTTCAACTGGGGTGGCGGCGGCTTCCATCTGAAGCTGGCGCGGTAGTCGATGGCGAATCCATCGTGGTTCGATTTCGCGGCGCATGCGCCCCTTCGTTCTCTTCCGGCGCGCGCAGGTCAGCAGCCGGATGGGCGCACACTTCCGATGGCGCCGTTCTTCCTTTCATAGAAGTTGACTGCGACCAAGTTTGGTCGGCAATCCAAACCAGACTTGAAAGTGATGCGGGCGTTCACCGGGAAATTTACCTTGGCCGGGCGCTGGGGCGTGTGGTGGCCCATGAGTTGTACCACGTCTTGGCCAACACTTCCGCGCACGGTTCGCAGGGCTTGACCAAGGCTCGTCTCGACACGCGGGATTTGATCACCGGAGAGTACTCGCTGACTCATGGAGACCTGACGCCGCGAATCACCGATTCGTCTTTGTCTGTTGTTGTTTCAGGCAGGCCTACACCGCCTTCCGGCGCTTCTGGACGCCAAAGTTGGCGAGCGAGTCCCGCGGCATCACCAGAGAGTTCCCCGGTCCTTCCCGAGGAGACTTCCACCACAGGCCGGTAGCATCCACCGCTCAATCGGCTTGATCGGGTAGTGCTTCCCATTCCGCCCAGGAGATATTGCGTCCGGGGTAGGCGACCGTTTCGAATGGCCACTCGGAATCGATCCACTCGATTGTCCAGGAGTAGAGAAGTTCGTCGAACCCGTCGTCGAATTCCGCCTTCGTGACCCACAGTTGCACCGCCGCATCGTAGCCAGGTTTACCCGCTGGCCGGACGTAGACGCAGCCTCGCTCGCGCGAGCCGTCCACGGTAAGGACCGCGTAGGCGAACGATTCGCGGGCGTCGAAGCGGCGTTTTTCGTTGGCCATGTCTTCGGCGGCGTCATCGATCGTCAGCCCCTCGCGCGGCCATTTGTCGGTGCGGGTGAACGTCTTCTGCAAGTGCTCGATGCTCGACATGTAGGCGTCGTAGTCGGCTTGCATCACATCGGGGCCGAGGGGCTTCAGGATGAACCCGTCGCCTTCTGCCGAAACCGGCGGCTCGAAATCCTGCGGGATGAAGGCAGCCACTTGCTCCGTCGTCACGGCGCCGCCAGCCGTGGCGTCTCCCGGCGCAGGCGCTTCCGTAGCGCAACCGGCGAGCAATAGGCCCGATATTGCCGTGCAGCACAGAAACGCGCCGCGGCTCAGGCTCGGGTTATTCAGGTTTGGCGCAGGTTTCGTTTCCCGCGAAGTCGGTCGCGCAAACTTCATAAGCTCCTTCTCGCCCAGGGGCGTTCACCCGCCATAGCTGCTCGCCATACCAGGTCATCGGAATTCGGTCACCGGCCACAACGAGCGCAACTTCCTTGAGATCGAACGGCCGCAGCGGGGCTTTGCTGTCATGCACTCGCGCGCGCACGACGCCGTTTGCGCTCCCCACGAGCGTGATGACGGGCCCAGCCGTATCCACCGGCAGGTTCTTTCCGAAAAAGACTTTCTCGTCTTCAAAGCCGTCGACCTCGCCTTGCGCCATCACGATATCCAGCCTTCCATCGCCGTTCAGGTCGGCCAAGGCGATGCAGAGCGTACCCTTGGTTTCGGGCCCCTCGACGACATCGGTCGCGACCTTGAAAACAGCCGCTCCGTCGTTGATGAGAAGGCGGTCTGGGCCGCTGAGCGATCCCAAAAGAATGTCGGCATCGCCGTCGGAATCGTAATCGAGGTAAACGACGCGGTTGTCGTCGTAGCCGAGGTTTTCCGCGTCGGGCAGCGAGGTTGGCGTCGAGTGCAGAAAGCCGCCTTTGCCGTCATTGAGGAAGATGTTCTCGCGATGCGAGCCGCGTTGGCCCTCTATCTCGCCGCCATCGTTGATCGTGGCGGTATCGAGGTATCCATCGCCATTCAGATCCATCGGCTCGAACTCGTAGTTGTTCGTGAACTGCGGCATGCGCCCAGCAGTCACGTCGGTGTAGCGCCCATTGCCATCGTTTTCGAACAGAAACGAGCCTGCGCCGAGCTTCGAGCTGATCATCAGATCGAGATCGTAGTCGTTGTCGACATCGGCGAACTCCAGGTCCCAACAGAAGCGGACCCTTACGCCGGGCAGCCGCTCGGAGGTGGCGTCGGAAAACTTCCCATTGCCGTCATTGAGCCACAGCCGCGTCTGTCCGCCCTCGTTTTCCATCGGATTGCCGGGACCCCAATCGGCGAGGGCGAGATCGAGGTCTCCATCGAGATCAACGTCGCCGAATTCGACGTCGCCCAGGCTCAGCGGCATTGCCGGAAGATGCGTCCGCGTCACGTCCTCGAACTTTCCGGCGCCTCTTCCCAGAAGCAGGCGGCTCTGTGTCTGATACGTGGCGCCGAAGAAGATATCGGTGTTGCCGTCACCATTGACGTCGGCGGTTTTAATGACGCGAACGAGCATTCCCGCGGTGCCGAAGATCTCCTCGGTCACTTCGCGGAACGGTTTGCCGGGGCCTTCGTTGAGGAAGATGCGGCTGGGAACCGGACTACCCGGCTCGCGGTAGTTGCCTCCATTGGCGAACAGGATGTCCACGAGGCCGTCGCCGTTCAGGTCGGCCAGCTCGACTTTATTGGTCCACTCGCCGGTCGGTCCGATGGCCCCGGCCGTGGCGTCCGACCAAAGCTCAGCGGTCGCAACCGGCTCGCGCGAGGTCTCGGACTCGATCTTTGGCTCTGCGGCTGACTGGCAGCCGAACAAGGAGAAAGCGATCGCACAGACGGCCGAAGCCAGCGGCATCTCTTGCAGACAGACGTTCATGGAGCTGTTGCCTCCGACTGATTCCACATCGAGGCGCGCTGGCGGTCCTCGATTTCCTTTCGCCGCGCGCGCAACTCTTCCCAGATTTTTGGCGTCACGGGGTAGATCGTCATGTCGCGCAACGCGATCCGCGGCAGCTCGCCTTTGAGATCACGGACAACGTCCTGCAGCTCGAGCAGATGACCTCGCGACAGCTCTAGGCGGTGTTCGTTGGGCTGATAGATCGACCCGATCGGATACTCGAGATAGGGCGTGTCGGTCTGCTCGATATGGCAGCCGAGAACGTGCGTCACCACACGATTGCGCGTGAAGTCGAGCATGCGCTGAATGCTTGCTTTGAATGCGTCGGGCTCGTTGATGTAGAGGCGGCCCGGGTAGACGATGTCGCCCGTCATCAGGATGCCGGTTTGACGATCGTAGACTGCGATCGAGGCCTCTTGATGCCCGGGAACGCCAAAAATCTCGAGCACACGATTGCCGAGGTCGTAGTTGACCACTTGCTCGGGCCAGCGCGTGAAGCCGAAGAATTTCTTGACCTCATCCAGCTCCGCGGAGACGAAGGTCACGTTGGGCCGGTTCTTGAACTGCGCGTCGCCCGCGGTATGGTCGCTGTGGTTGTGGGTGTGAACGACCTCCAGCGGAATCGAATCACGGCCTTTGCGCTTGAGCCACTTCGCGACGGTCTCATTGACGGCGCGAAACACTTCCGCGACGCCCGCGCCGGTGTCGAACAGAATCGCTTTCTCGTCTCCGAAGATCAGATAGAGGAACGGCTTCTCATAGTGCGAGCAGCCCGACTGCCGCAGGATATAGAGATCTTCGTTGTACTCGTGAACCTGGAACTCGGGGACTTCCATGCACTTGGGTCCGCCGACGATCCAGTCGTCCGGTAAGGCGCCGGGTTGCACGCCGGCGCCGTCGGGCTCGGGTACCTGGGCGATCGTCAGAGTGATGCCGAGCAGAAGCGCCAGAGTCACGCTGTGCACGAGCGAGTTTTTGGGCGGGTGCATCGTCTTTTAATCCCCCTCAGTTTGCAGGGCTTCGCCGCCAAATGTCGAAGCCGTCTCAAAAACCACGTGATGGCGGCTCGGCTCGCGTCCATCGGCCAACAGGCACGCCGGGAAGAAGACCAGCGCGCTAACCACTGGCGGCAGCAGCGTGTCTAGGCCGGCCAATTCCTCGGGCACAGTGAACGCGCAAAGGATGCGTGCGGCGGTGCCGCAGAGAATCGACGCCATCGCGCCCGTCGGATTGGCTTTGGGCCAATACACGCCCATGAACAGCGGCACCACACAGCCGGCGAACACGATGTCGAAAGCGAGCACCAACAACAGGCCGGGCTCGGGACGATACCAGGCAAACAGCGTGCCGCCGATCGTCATTGGGGCCGCGACAATGCGCGTGTAGGTCAACAGCTTGTGGTCGTCGAGTTTGACTGTCTTCCAGCGCTGGATGATGTTGCGGGCAATCACAGCCGAAGTCGCCAGGATTGCACCGTCGCAGGTGGACATGGACGCGCCGACAACGCCGATCATTACCAGCAGTCCTATCCAGAACGGCGCATGCCCGGCGGCCGTCAGGGTTGGCAGGACCATGCGGTTGTCGCTGATCGCGCCGACGACTTCGTGGGAAACCAGGCCCGCGAAGCTGGCGGTAACGCCTGTGACGATGGTGATTACGCCCGCGTAGTAGCAGGCCTTGCGGGCGGTGCCCGGCGAGCGCGCCGCGAAGACGCGCTCCATGAAATCGAGCGCCATGCAGTTGCCAAAAGCGAGTGAAATGATGACCGACCAGTTGAGCAGGCCGCCGTTTGCGAGCGTGGTGAGGCCGCTGAGATCGGTGTGCGCCGCCGGCAGCGACGCCAAGGCACCCTGCCAGTCCTGCGTTAGAAGAATCCACGCCGCCAGCAGAAAAAAGCCGGCGATCGCAATGTAGATCTGGATGAAGTCCGTCCAGATTGCCGCGTAAAGTCCCCCGGCGATGGTATAGACGAAAACCACAAGCGAGCCGAAGATAAGCGAAAACGTGTAGTCCCAACCGGCTACGACGGACAGAATCCAGCCCAGCGCCGCGAGGTTGCCTGCCAGCAGGATGGAGAAGGAAACGGCGGTGATGAGCGAGGCGGCGAGCTCGGTTTTGGGGCCGTAGCGGCGGTAGAAGAAATCCGGCAGCGTGATCAGGTCCATACGGTTCAGCGGCGCGGCCAGGAATCTTCCTACGACGAAAAGGCTTAGTCCGAGCCCCAAAGGCAGCGCCATGCCGGACCAGAATCCACCCTCGAACGTCAGCCCTGTGTTGCCGAGCGTGGCGTTCCCGTCGATGGCCTGCGCGGCGAGCGTCGTTCCGATGACCAGAAAGGGCATCGACTTGCCGCAGATCAGAAATCGTTTCCCCGAACCATGAACGAACTTGGAGGTATAAACGCCGACGAAAAACGACAGCGCTATAAAGGCCATCAACGGCCAAAATATCGGATTCTCCATTCCGATCCCTTTCTGTGCGCAGCGGGGGAGGACGGCCGGACGCACTCCGGTTACGGCTGCTGCGAACGGTGATCCGACACGGAGCGAAATCTTCCGACAGGGAAGTGGGATGCAGGTTCAAGACCTGCTAAACGGGGGTGCAGCGCAAGGCCGCGAGGCCATGCTCATCCGCGCGCAATCCGCGGACAACTGCTCTAACGGGGAAACGTTCGAACGGGGAATCGGAGACGACTCTGTCTCGAAGAACTACTTAGGCTGAAGTATATCACTCAGGCAAACTTGCGCAACCATGGTTCAGGCAGCGCGCGCCGGCGTGCTTCGTCGTTGATGCCGAGTTCCTGGGCCACTACGTCGAAAAACGCGCTACGGCGAACGTCTTGTCCTTGCAGCCGCGAAGCCAATACATCAGCCGCGGCGACTCCTTCGCTCAACACGGCGAGTCCGGGATTCGGAATCTGGTCGTAGTTGCCCCAGCGGCTGCGGTACAGGCCGCGCCGATCCCAGCGCACGGCACAATGGATGCCCTCGACCAGTCCGTACAAGCGAAACAACGTACCGTACATTCGCGCGAGGTCGCAGCAGACTTGCGCGAGATGCGTAATATTTGGCCCGTGCCACTCCGAGCGCAACGGATCGGGGATGAGCCCGAACAGATTCGATAGGCTGAGCCGCGTGGGGCCTTTGAATCGCGCAAAGCTGATCAGCGGAGCGCCGGCGTGATCTAGGAGCACTCCGGGGACGAACCCGGCAAGTTTTGGGTAGTTCAGCGCAACGCCGGCGCTTGCCAGGCGCGACTCAATTTCAGACGGCGCGGCGCATTGGCCGTCCCAGTTGCATTCGGTCGCGTTGAGATACTGCGCTCGATGGCGTTCGATCACTTCCGCCAGACCTGTGCGCCTAAGATACTCGGCTTCCTGCTCGCGGATCCAGCGGCGGTTGGTCTTGGCTTCTGTTTCCCAATTCCAATCCGGCGGGGCGAGATTGCGGCTGCTGGTGTGGCCTTCCAGCAGCGTCACACGGCCGGGAATCGCGGTGAGCAGCGCGTCAAGCGCTACGGGGTCGGTGTATGTTCCAGGCGCGTAGCCGTGCCAAGTGACCTTGACGAAGACGTTTTCGGCCTCGACGATTTGCTCGGGCAGCAACGCGCGCAGTTCCTTGGCGTCACGAACTTCCGCCACAATGCCGTCGCTCGGATGATTTCCGATCCGGCGCGCCGTATGGGTCGTCCGGCGTTTAGCAGAAGGCTCACGCTGTTCCGCCGCGCGGCGTCGCTGGCCCCATAGCGTCAAAAGGCGCTGCCGCATCCAACCGCGGAGGCAGGGATGCGAACCGGGAGGTTGCGCCAAAAAACAGCGGCCTTTTGCTTCGGGTTGCGATCGCACATGATCCTCGACGATCACTCGCAGGTAATCGAGCGGTTCATCGTCCCACTGCATCAGCGGGACGATGACTGTGCGCAGTCCGTCCGCGGTGATGTGATCCAGGGCATCGCGTGCAAACGGGGCCGGATGGCGCAGGAACGCAACTTCGCCCCGCACGGCGCCTAGCTGTTCCCACAACAGACGCATCAGGAGGTAGGCCTGGGCGCGGCTGCTCGAGTCGCCATCGCCTCGCGCAACGAGAAGCACTCCGAGCTGCCCCATCGAACCTTCGCCCACCGGCACGGCTCGTATTGCCTGGTCACAAAACGCCTGCGCCACCATGGAATGGCCCACGTCGACATCATCGTGGTACAGCGCCGGGCCCGTACTCTCGCGCCGCGTCATGGCCAGCGCTTCGGACAGCATTTCGCGCTCCCATAGTCCGAACTCAAACGACGCCGGGAACAGAAAAACATCGCTGGCCGCTGCTGTCATTTCCAACAGTTGCTGCCGCAGCCCGGGATAGCCGGCCGGTGTGCCGGCCTCGTTGCTCGTGGCCGGCAAGCTGCGTGCCGAGCCCTTCCCTGGCATGGACACAAGTCGAACCCGCGGACGAAATCCGAGAGCGGGCGCGCATTCCACCGCTACCTGATCGGCGTCGCGTTGTGCTTCCGCCCAGGCGCGGCTCCGTGGTTCCAACTCCGTGAGGAATGCGAATAGGGGCACGCCCGTTTCGAGATCAGGGCCCTCTTGATCGCGCGGGGAAGTCCTGTCCCGATCCGCGATTTGCAGAGGAATTGATGGCGTCGTCGTCAGAGTTTGCCTCCGATCCGGCCGTGCTGCACCATCGTTGCGAGAACGTCGACCATCGCCCGCACGGCTACCAACGCGGTGATGTCCGAAATATCGTAGGGTGGCGCAACTTCTACGGCTTCCATCGCGACGATGCCTTCTTTGGCGACGCCGCGCAGAATCGCCAGCGCTTCTCGTGGAAGAAAACCGCCGGGCTCGGGCCAACCCGTGCCTGGCACAAAGCCCGCATCCAATGAGTCGACGTCAAAGGAAAGGTAAACGGCGCTGGCGTCCTTCCATGCCGTTTCTAGCGCGATTTCGACTGTCTTCTCGATGCCGATGCTCTCGATATCCTGAATCGTCAGCACGTTCGTACCGCGGATTTTGCCTTGTTTGACCCCCGGGCGCGGCACCTGCCAGCCGCCGATCCCTACTTGCACCAGATTGGAAGGCGGGCAGTTGGCGATATTCGTCGCGTGGAACCAGGGGCAGGTGTGCATCACCTCATCCATGTCTTTTTCCTGGATATCGATGTGCCGGTCGAGATGGATGATTCCGACGCGCCCCTCAACGACCTGCGCCACGCCGCGCGCGCAGGGGTAGCCGATCGAGTGGTCGCCTCCCATGATCATCGGCAGCGTGCCTTGCGATAGAACGTGCGCCACGCCCTTGGTGATCTGGTCGTGCGCTTTGGTGATGTTCGCGGGACAGAAGACGTCGCCGACGTCGCACATTTTTAGCGACTCGCGCAGATCCACGCCCATCTCGAAGTTGTAGGTCGTGTAGAGCGACGAAATGCGGCGGATGCCTTGGGGCCCAAAACGCGTGCCGGAACGATAGGTCGTGCCGATATCGAACGGCGCGCCCAGGAAGGCGACGTCGTACTCGCCAACCTTGCGGACGTCCTCGAGATACGGCGTTTTCAGGAAGGTGTTGATCCCCGACCAATGCGGCAGCTCGCCGCGCTGGAAGCAGCTAATTTCGGACTTGTCTTCGATCGAATCCGCGCACTCGAGCCCGAACTCTTTGCCTCGCCGGACCTCTTCCTCCCATTGCCTGGAAGGAATGCGCGTTTCGGCTTCGAGAGAGCGTGCGCCTTCGAACTCCGAAAGATCGGGCCGCTCGCGCTGATGTTCCCGATAGTTCGGCGCGTGGCGCTTGTAAAACGACATGCAATTCTCCTTCAGCAAACGCTTTCGCGGCAACGCGCTAGACTCGCCCGCGAGGTCAAAATGGCGGATTGCCTGACATGGGCTCCGCGGCGCGCTTGCGCCTCATCCGGGACCCTCGATTCTTGGGAGTTTTCGGCCGCCGGGGCGTAGGCGTCAGGCGTCGGGGCCGTTGAGCTTCTACCGAAGAGCCAAAAACGCAGCATAAACCGCACGCCGCCGCAGGCGCAAGGCGCTGCGCCAATCTTTGGGGCCAGATGTTGAGGCGACGCCTGTACGCGGTCCGCTGGCACTTCCAAATTGACAATATCCACCAGTCGTGATAGAGATAGTTACGTACTCGCTTTTCCGTACCCCGCCGTACTTCTCCTTGTTCGCCGTGTCTGGCGAATGCCTTTCAACCCTGTTGTCGTGACCCGTGCCGGCTAAGCATCACCGCGCAGTTCGCGGCAATTCATCGCTTGGGTCCTGCGGCCGCTCTTGTGGCGTGCAGGCGTTGCTTCCGTAAATCCAGGCAAGGAGCAGGGCTATATGGTTGCCACAGGACTTTCTTTCCGCGTGGACATGAGCAACGCAGCGTCGGCTCGTGTCACTTGGTGGACGGGATACTCCGCCTGAACCTCCCGGTGCGTCGGTTCGAGATGCGATCCCCCGCGTTTTCGGACCCGAGCAGGCGTCGTCGGTCGTATTTTGCGAACGGCGTCTTCTGCGACTGGTTCTCAACCTGTCTAGACGGAGAGGTACTTGCGACAGTGAAAAAGCTTGACCGACTCGCACTCATACTGACTGTTTGTTTTACTTCCGCCCTGCATGCCGCTGAGCTGGCGGCGGATTCCGAGGAATTCTTCGAGACCCGCGTGCGGCCGCTGCTCGTCGACAACTGCTACTCCTGCCACACGCAAAGCAAACTCGGTGATCTGCGCGTCGATTCGCGTGAGGCTCTGTTGGAGGGCGGTAAGAATGGCGCGGCTATCCTGCCGGGCGATCCCGGCAAGAGCTTGCTGATTCATGCCGTGATGCAAACCGGCGACCTGAAAATGCCGATGGGCGGCAAGCTCAAGGAAAGCGAGATCGCGGACCTTAAGTCGTGGATCGCCGCCGGCGCCGTCTGGCCGAAGAGCACGCAGACCATCGCGCCGCTACAGGAGAACGAGTTCCGTGTCACCGGCCGGCAACGCGATTTCTGGTCATTTCGTCCCTTTGCCAAGGCCGCTCCGCCCGACGTCACCGATAAGCGCGCCGTCAACTACATCGACCGCTTCTTGATGGCCCGGCTCAAGGAAGCAGGGCTCGATATGGCGGCCCCCGCCGGCAAGCTAACCCTGATTCGCCGCGCCAAGCTCGACCTGCTTGGTCTGCCGCCGACTCCCGAAGAAGTCGATGCGTTCGTCAAGGATAAGTCCGCGGACGCCTACGAAAAGCTCATCGACGGATACCTGAAATCGCCGCACTATGGAGAGCGCTGGGGACGTTACTGGCTCGATGTCGCTCATTTCGGCGAGGACGACACACGCGGGCTCGCGAAAAACCGCAAAGGGCACGAAGACTATCCCAAGGCCTACCTTTATCGCGATTGGGTGATCAAGGCCTTCAATGACGACATGCCGTTCGACCAGTTCGTCAAGGCGCAAATCGCCGCCGACCTTCTCGGCAAGGAGAAGTTCGAGAAGAGCCCGGCCGGCGTTTACGACGAAGACCAGATGTGGGGCCGGCTACAGTTGACTAAGTGGGACGGGCTCGAAAAGGAGGAGCGCCGGCCGCTGCTGCCGTATGGTCACATCGTCGATGAGTCGCTCAACGATAACCTGCTTCCTGCGCTCGGATTCCTGGGACAGGGCCCCTGGTATTACGACCTCGGGGACGCCAAGCAGATGCGCGCGGATGAACGCCACGACCGCGTCGATGTCGTCACTCGCGGTTTCCTGGGCCTGACGGTCGGCTGCGCGCGCTGTCACGACCATAAATACGACCCGATTTCAGCCAACGATTACTACGCGCTCGCCGGCGTTTTCTACAACAGCCCGTATCATGAATATCCGCTGGTCGATCAGTCGGTGGTCAATGCTTGGCGCGCCAGGAATAAAGCCGTCGAAACGCAGCAAAAGCGCATCAAGGACTTCATGGAGGCCGAGAGCGAGCAGCTTTCCCGAATACTGGCCTATCAGGCGAAGGACTACATGATGGCCGCTTGGAAAGTCAGCGGCGAACCGCAAATGAAAGTGGATCAGGCCGCCGCCGAGGGCAAGCTCGACGTGGAAACTCTTGAGCGATGGATCGCCTTTCTGGCGAAGCCGCCACGGCACTATCCCTATTTGCGCGAATGGCAGCAGATGATCCAATACAAAGACGGCGACGAATTCACGGCCGGGTGCCTGGCCGATAAATTCCAGGAGAAGCTTCTCGCCGTGATGATCGAAGCCGAGGAGACCGAGGAGCGCAACGAGAAGATCATCACCAAAGCGTGGCCGCTTGATGACAAGCCGCCGATCCCGATGCCGAACGAGTTCAATACAAGTTTTGAGAAGTACCACATTGTGCTGGAGTCGATGGACCGGTCGCGGATCAACTTGTATACCGATGCGTTCAAGTATGACCTTGACGCGCCGAAGGAAGCGGACTTCACCTCCAAGACGCCGGGGCTCTTGAAATTTAAGGATTGGGGCGTTGAGCGCCGCATGAACTCCTTGGCGGAAACGCATCTTGAAAAGCTGCGCGCCGACCTCAAGAAGCTGGAGGACTGGCGGGGCGAACAGTATCCGTTCGTGATGGGCGTGCGTGACTCCGATATCATCACCGAGCTGCCGTTGCACAAGCGCGGCAGCCCGACGAATTTGGGTTAGCCCGTCGCACGACGCTTCCTGACGGTGCTCTGCGATTCAACCGGCGGCCCGGCGCCTTTTACAAAAGGCAGCGGCCGGATCGAGTTGGCCGAAGCGATCGCAAAAAACCCGCTGGCGGCGCGCGTGCTTGTGAATCGCGTCTGGAAATGGCACTTTGGCGCCGGCATCGTGAATACGCCGAGCAATTTCGGGCAGGTGGGCGAGCGTCCCAGTCACCCAGAGCTGCTGGAGTTTCTGGCGCAGCGTTTTGCAGACGGGGGCATGTCGATCAAGCAGCTTCATCGTGACATCATGCTTTCGGCCGCTTATCGCCTCAGCAGCGACTACAACGAGGCGGCGTACAAGAAAGATCCCAACAACCGCCTGCACTGGCGCTTCAGCCGCAGGCGGCTCGATGCGGAGGCGATTCGCGATTCGCTGCTGTTTGTTTCGGGGCTGTTGAAGGAGAAGATCGGCGGGCCTTCCGGCGATCTGGATGATCCGAAATTCAACCGCCGCACGGTCTACGGTACCGTCAGCCGTTTCCTTCTTGCTGACTATCTTAGAACGTTCGATTTTCCGAACGCGAGCTTGACCGCCGAGCAGCGCTTCACGACCAGCGTGCCGCAGCAGCCATTGTTTTTTATGAACAGCGAGTTCGTTTAGTTCAATCACCAGGTCTAAACCCACCGCCTTTCAGGCGGTCAGCTTTCA
>JBBDWJ010000196.1:0-19252 GCA_040902925.1 Bryobacterales bacterium
GTTCGAGCTCCTCCAGGCCCAGCACTTCGCCGAAGAAACGTTGGGAAGCCGCCAAATCCCGAATGGCAAACGATACATGGTGCAGTCGAACCAGAGGGATCACGGCCAATCTCCGAAATACGAAATTTAGAGCATAGCAATCCGGGCCGCGCCAGGCGCAAACTTTCAACACATGGGTGCGGGTTCTTCCCGAACCTGGTGGGATCGGTATGGCGTGAGCCAACGACACACAGCCGCGACGGCCCCGCGCCAGTTTGGCTCACGGCAGCCGGGCCCGATACAAGCTAGTGCAATACAGCAGGACTTTTTCGGGCCGCTCCGGCATATAAAGCACCGTCACGACATCACCGTTAGCCCGCTCGGGGTTTCTCTCCGAGCCGCGCAGCCGGCCCTCCTGGGCGTGAAGCTTGTAGCGCACCGTGTAAACGCGCGTCGCGCCCCGCCGGCGCACGCCTTCCACCACGCCCGCCACGGCCTTGCCGCGTGAAACCAGCCGCCTATGGACCCGCCGCTGCTGGTCGAATACGAATACCAATGCCCCAAGCAGGGCGGCCGCCATCCAGCGCAAACTTGCAGGCATCTCTTTCCGGTCGAGCCGCGCCACAAAATTCTGCTGCGGGTTCTCCGGAAAATAGATCACCTCAAACGAATCGCCGGCGGCGACCGCATCATAGACCGCGCGCGGCACGCGCCGCGACTCGCGGACCTGCGTTCCATCCGCCGTCACGAAATGATAGGCGACGTAGTAAGCAGCCTCGCCCGAAGCCGTCTCGCGTTCGGTCGTTTCGTGAACCGTCGCGGTACCGGCAATACCCTCGGCCTCGAGCAGCGGCGGCACGCTCGCGGTGCGCGGCGGCGCCAGAAAAACGTAGCCGGCGACGAGCAGCACCATGCCGCCCCATAACACCGCGCTTAGCTTCCCTGTCCAGGTCAGCTTCACAGGCCGTGGCGGCGCGGCAAGCAACTCCGGTTCCAGCTTCCAACCCGATCCCGCCGCCGACCCTGCCGCCGGGGCCGGCTCAGGCTGCGGCCGCGACAATCCCAATACGCCTCGAAACACGGCAGCCGAGCCCGCCAACAGCAAGCCGACCCCTGCCACCAGGCCGGGGCCTATTTCCGGGACGCTGCGCGCGATGAGCACCGCCCCCACCAGATCCAGGGCCGCTCCAACTACAATCCAGCCCCGTGTCACGATCCAGCCCGGTGTCACAATCCACCTCGAGCCTTGTTGCTCACCAAAGCCTCTCCACTTTTGCCTGCGCTCCCCGACGCCTGAGCGCCCGCCAGTCGCATCCGCTAGCCACGCCGCGAACCGCGCCAGGCGCACTGTGTCATAATCTCAGAAAACCTGCTGGGGGTCATGATGATGAAGATCTGCAAGTGGGTAGCTCCGTGGCTTCTGTTGAGTTTCCTGCTGCCTTTGCCGGCGGCTGACCCGCCGGAATGGTTTGAAGCCAAGCTCAAAGACATGGAAGTCAAGGCGCGGCTGGTCCGCGACCAGCAGGAAATCACCCAACTGCTCGGCAACGATCTCGACGGCGAGTTCATCCTCGTCGAAGTGGACCTAAAGCCGCTCTACGGCGCCAAAATCGAGCTCAACCGCGATGACTTCATGATGCGCTCCTACCGCAACAACGATACCTCGGTCGCTCAATCGCCCGACCGCATCGGCGGCGGTTCCGAGCTTGTGCTGGGCAAAGCCGAAACCCTCACCGTCGGCATCTACTCGCAGACCGGTGTGGGCATTCCGGTCGGCGGCGCACCCGGAACGGGCACCCGCCCGCGTCGCATCGGCGGGGACGAGACGTTGTCGGGTGGCGGCGTGCAGTCCGCCGAACGCCGTGAGGTCAGCCAGCGCGACCGCGAAGGCGGCGAAGACTTGCTCAGCCTTCTGCAGTCACGCGAGCTGCCCACCGGCGTAGTCGATGACATCGTCCATGGCTATCTCTATTTCCAGTTGAGTCCGAAGGAAAAACCCAAGCAGCTCACGCTCAATTACGACGGCGAGGTGGGCAAGTTCCAGATCCACTTCGGTAAGTAGTGGCAAGTAGTTCTGAGAGGGTCGGGCCGCCCTGGGCGGCGCATCGGCCGCTTCCGTGGCCGCGGCCCTTGGCGGTGGAAAAAACCGCGCCCACCGCTCGAGCGAGCCGTAAGCGGCAACAGCCTGTCGCGGGTTGCTTTCTGGCGCGGTGCGGCGTTAGGGTACAGTAGTTTGAACCACTTAGCACAGCCTGTCAGGCGCTAAAGGCGGAATTTACTCCGCACCGTGGCCCGCTTGCTGACTCCCTGCCCAAATGCAGCTACAATTAGGTTTTTCACTGAGATACCACTCGGCCGGGTTGAACCCACGTTCCGGATCAGTGCGTAGTAGGCCTATGTGCACAATCCGCTCCCGGGAATCAATCAGGAAAGGAAATCCTCCTCTATGATGGGCTGCCGATTCCGGCGCCTCGTCTGTGTCGGTTTTGCCTGTTTACTCTTTCTTCCTTTCGCCGCGTGGGCGCAGGAAGAGGCGAAACCCGTACAGCGCCACCCTTTCCCAACGAGCGGCATCCTCAGGTCCCCTGACTCCGGATTGCCTGGCTCGGCGGGCGGCGAAGTACTCGTGCTGGCCCAGCAGACGCGGCCCCAAACGCCTTCCCCGTTTGAACCAGTCCCGGACGCGCAGGCGCCAGCCCAGGCGCCACCCCAGGCGCCGCAGCAGCCGGCCTCGCCGTTCGAGGAGGTTCCTGACACAGCAGCCCCCCAGGAACCGTCTCCGTTCGAAGACGTTACCGAAGAGCAGCGCCCTCAGGTCGGCGATTTCATCGAAGACATCGAGTTCCGCGGCGCCCGCCGCATCACGCGCGATGCCTTGCTGGGCCGCATCTTCAGCAAGCCGGGCGACCCCTACGACAAGAACGGCCTGCTGCGCGATTTCATGGTGCTGTGGAACACCGGATACTTCGATGATTTGCGCCTGGAAATCGAAGACGGTGAGCGCGGCAAGCTGGTGCGTTTTGTCGTCGTCGAACGCCGCGTCGTCCGTACAATCGAGTACGACGGAAACAAATCGGCGACCATCTCCGACATCCTGGAGCGATTCAAAGAGCGCCGCGTCGGTCTGAGCGTGGAAAGCCGTTACGACCCGACCGCCGTACAACGGGCCGCGGTTGTGCTCAAGGAACTGCTTGGCGAGCGTGGCCGCCAGTATGCCGAAGTCACTCCCGAGGTGCGGCAAATCCCACCGTCTTCGGTCGCCGTCAAGTTCAACATTCTGGAAGGGCCCAAGGTCAAGGTTGGCAACATCAATTTCGAGGGCAACCAGACCTTCTCGGACCGCGAGGTCCGCAACAGCATGAAGTTCCTCAAGCCGATGGGTATTCCCAAAAGCTTACTGTTCGAAAGCCTCTTCAGCAGAACATTCGACGCGCAAAAGCTCGAAGCGGACAAGGAAATCGTTCGTAACGGCTATCAGGAGAAGGGCTTCTTTAAGGCCACGGTCACGCACCACGACCTCGATATTCGCGACACCAAGGGCCGCAAGATATTCCCGCTGCCTTACACATTCCTGTTCCGGGGCGGCGGCAAGCGCGCCGACATCACGATGCACCTCGAGGAGGGCCGGCAGTACCGCCGCGGCAAGCTCAGTTTCACCGACGTGGAGCTGTTCCGCACGCCGGACGCCATCCTCGGGCCGGTTTTCCAGATGCGCGAAAACGACATTTTCAATGTCAAGAGCCTGCGCGACGGCCTGGAAAACCTCAAGAAACTGTACGGCGAGTTCGGTTACATCGACTTCGTCGCCGAGCCGAGCTTCGAGTTCCGCGACACCGAGAACCCGCCGTTGATCGACCTCAACCTCTCGGTTGAGGAGGGCAAACAGTTTTTCGTGCGGCGCATCAATTTCGCCGGTAACGACACCACGCGCGACAAAGTGATCCGCCGCGAGCTGCTGCTCGATGAAGGCGACATGTTCAACACCCGCCTGTGGGACCTGAGCGTGCTACGCCTCAACCAACTCGGCTACTTCGAGCCCCTCAAGGAAGAAGAAGCCACCGACATCCGCCGCGATACGCGCAATGGCCTGGTCGATCTGACGATGCAGGTCAAAGAGCGCGGCAAAAACACCGTGAACCTCAATGGCGGCGTCTCGGGTTTTGCGGGCAGCTTCGTCGGCTTCGGCTACTCCACCAACAACTTCCTCGGCCTCGGGGAAACGCTGACCTTCGAGACGCAGCTCGGCAGCCGCGAGCGCGTGCTGCTGTTCGGGTTCACCGAGCCCTACCTGTTCGACAAGCCGATTCAAGCCGGATTCACGGTTTTCACGCGGCGTTTCAGCTTCAACCAGGGCCGGGAAGCGTCGATCTTTTCGGGACAGAATCTGATTCCGCTGTTCGAGGCCCTCGGACAGGACAACTTTCTCGATTACCGCCAGAACAGCTCCGGTTTCACCACCTACGCCAGCACCCTGCTGCGGCGCAGTTTCGCGCGCGTCGGCGTCACCTATAGCTATCAGGAGGACAGGATTCAAACCTTCTCTAGCTCGGCAAACAATCTGTTCAGCTACCTGAATTTCGAAGGAGTGTCCGGCCCCAACTCGCTGCAAGGCATTACCACCAGCGAGATCACGCCGAACTACTTCTACAACACGGTGAATCACCCGATCACGCCAACCAGCGGCAAGAGCATCTATGCGAGCATGGCCATCGCTGGCTTGGGCGGCAACACGCGCTTTATCCAGCCCACCGTCGAAGCCAAGTACTTCAGGCCGCACCTCAACAGCCGAAACGTCATCGGCATGCGTTTCCTGTTTTCGTTCTTGAGCGGCTATGGCGGTAAAGTGCCGCCGCCGTTCCGCCGCTCGTACATGGGCGGCGAGAACGATATCCGAGGGTTCGACATCTGGACCGTCAGCCCGATGGTTTGGATTCCCGACACCGCCAACGTGCCCGTTATCAACACCGACGGCACGGCGCGTCGGCAGACTTTGATCGTGGACGGCGTCGAAGAGAGCGTGGCGCTGACCCAGGAGATCCCTATCTACCGGCTCTCGTTCCCGGGCGGCGACACTCGCATGGTCTACAACCTTGAGTACCGCATCCCCTTGTTCGGACCCGTTACGGTGGCGCCGTTTTTCGACATCGGCTTCAACAAGATCATCAAAAAGGACCAAGTGCGCCTCAACCAGGGTCGCGTGGATGAGCTCAACTCTCAGTTCCCGCAGGCTGGTTTCGACCCCCAGATCCAGGTCGTGACCGGCACCGAAAAGATTCGGGCTTCCACCGGCATCGAGCTGCAGGTCATGATGCCGGTCGTTAACGCGCCGTTTCGCTTCTACTGGGCCTATAATCCGCTGCGCACCGAACAGTTTTTGCAGCCGCCGATTGTCGCAGATCGCTCTTCGTTCCCCAACGGCACCTCGTTCATCGAATCAGTAAGACCTGTGGGTCAGGCGCTGCCTTATTTCGAGGACAAGAGCACCTTCCGGTTCACGATCAGCCGTACTTTCTGAAATCCCCAATGGGTATCGAGAGCCGCTGCGGGATATGCTAGACTGAAGAAAACTTGGGCTTTGGCCGAGGTTCGCCTATGAATCGACAACTTTTCCGTGGCTTGGCGCTGTCCGCTTGCTTGCTTGCCGCTTCCCCAGCGGTCTACGGCCAGCAAGTCGGCACTCCGACTAAGGTCGCCATCATCAACGTTCAGGATGCGGTCACCCGCACCCAAGAGGGCCAGAAACGGCTCGCAACCCTCCAGGAAGGCTTCCGCCCCAAGGGTGAGGCGCTAAGTGTCAAGGCGCAGGAACTCCAGACACTGCGCCAGCAGCTTCAAAAAGGCGCCAACACGATGAGCGAGGAAGCTATTCGCAATCTGCAGCGCGACATTCAACAGAAGGAACGCGATACGCAGCGCGAAAACGAGGATCTCGAGGCCGAATACGGCCGCCAGCAGCAGGAGATTCTCAACGAGATCTTCGGCAAAGTGAAGGCCGTGATCCAGAAATACGCCCGCGAGCAAGGGTATTCGATCGTTCTTGATATCTCGTCGCCGCAGAGCCCCGTGGTCGACGCTTTCAACGAGCTCGATATCACCAGCCCGGTGATTCAGCTTTACGACCAGCAGTATCCCCAGCAGGCAGCCGCGGCGTCTTCTCCCGCCGCTGCCAAACCCGCGAATCCGTAGCCGGGTCGGCGGAGGCGCTCCGCCGGGCTTCAAAGTTTTTCCAAGGGCGTTCCAAGCCAGGGACGCCCTTTTTGCTGCTCGCTGCCCGATGGAACGACCCCGAAGCTCCCGCGTTGCGCCGGCGAGCACGATTCGTCTAAGGACCTAACCTAATACGAAGGAAGAAATACCCGGCAACAGACAGAAAAAAACCCTACTCGAAGGAGCAAACCGACTTAGACGACCCGTCTCCCATCCCGCTACCGCGGCTCCTGGCTACGACGCAAGCGTCCGGCCTATCTCGCTTTCCGCGAGCCGCAACGCCGCCAGCCCCATTCCGTCGCGAAACTCGCCGTTGCGGATCATTGCCTTCAGCCGTCGAGGGCTCACTTCGTGGACGGTCATGTGCTCGGTCTCTTCGAGCCGCTGCTCGCCGCTCTTAAGGCCGGCCGCGACAAACACGTGGCAAATCTCGTCGGAAAGCCCCGTATAGACGACGAACTCACCGGCCTTTTTCAGCCGCGCCGCGCGGTAGCCGGTTTCCTCGGCCAGTTCGGCGTGCGCGGCCTGCCGCGGCGTATTGCCCCGCGTGCCCCCGCCGGGCAACTCGTAAGCAAATTCGCGGCGCGGGTAACGGTATTGCCTCACCAGGACAATCTTCCCCGCCGGCGTCAGCGCCACCACCATGACCGAAGGGCGCGACGAAAGATAGGTATACGGAAAACACCGTCCGCTCGCCCGAATCTCCACCTCATGGCGCTCCAACTGTATCCAACGGTTCTTGTGAACGATAGTCGAATTCACTTTTCGAAATGGATGCCGACTCATAATAGTTCCCTGGAAGGTAGCAGAGGTTATACTATAGAGGTTTCAAAACGCCGAAAGGATTTCTATGTGGGGAAAGAAAGACGAACCAGAACCGTCGCCCGTAGCGACTCCGGCTCCGCCGCAGCCGGTCGCTCCCAGACCCGCGCCCCGGGCCGCCGCGCCGCCGGCGAGTAGCGCTCCGGCGCCCGCGGACCGCTCCAATTCTTCGCAAGCACAGATCGGCAAGTCCCTGCATCTCAAGGGTGAGATCACCGGCAGCGAGGATCTCTACATCGACGGAGAGGTCGAGGGGACGGTCGAGCTCAAGGACAACAACCTGACCGTCGGGCCCAACGGCAACGTCCACGCCCATGTTCAGGCGCGCTCGATCACCGTCCTTGGCCACCTGCGTGGAAACGTTCGCGCCGGCGATAAGGTGGAAATTCGCAAAACCGGCTCGCTCGAAGGCGACCTCGCCACGGCGCGAATCATCATCGAGGATGGCGCCGTGTTTCGCGGCAGCATCGACATTGTGCAGCCCGGCCGCGCCGAACCCGACCGCAAGCCCGCGGCCCAGGCTGCCGCCCCGGCGCCGGCGCAAGCTTCCGCATCGGGAAAGGATTCCGCCGCCGCGGCGTCTCCCGCCCCGCAGACTGTTTCGACTTCCGCCAAGGGATCGGGCAGCTAGCGCGCGTTTCTGCGCCGGTCGACGCCGTGGAAAGGCGGGCCGGCGCGGCCTATCCGCGCCGGGCGCTCGAGCCGCAAGTCGGCTCAAAGTTCGTGCCAACCCGGGGACTGGAATTCGAGCGCACCGCCGACTGCGGCAATCCCACGGTCGCGGCCCCGTCGGTGGCCGGTCTCGACGCGGGTGATCTTCAGCCGCCATGCGGCCTGTCAGCCCAGGCTGCGTGGAGTGGAGCCTTTCGCGGAACTGTTGAACGCTAACCTGTGATCGAATATCTTCGCAAAGTGCTCAGCCCCAAGGCGGCCCGGCCGGTCGCCACCGTCTCACAGGGCCTGCCGCCTGCGACGCCCAGGAACGACGGCCCCGTGATCGCTCGCCGCAGCCACGGCTTGGGCTATTTTTGCCAAACGCTCAACAACGATCCCACGCTCGAGGTTCTCGATTTGGGTGGGCTCAGCGAGTCCAACGTCCGTTTTCTGAGCGAGCGCGGCTGCCGCATCCACGCCGTCAACCTGCTCGCCAAGTTCGATGAATACAAGATGAAGCTGCCGGGCCGGCGATTCACCGCCGGTCTCGCCCGCGATTTCGTCGCCGAATACCTGGATTTCGAAGCCGAGCAGTTCTCGGCGATCCTGGTCTGGGATCTGCTCGAACACCTCGATAGCGAAGTACTCTACATAACCGTGCCGAGGCTGGCTCAGATCCTGCGTCCGGGCGGCGGCATGCTGACGTTTTTCCATTCCCTGCCGCGCGGCGAGATGGTCGAACTCTATCGCTACGACATCGAAAACGCGGAGACCCTGCGTCTGCAAGCCCGCCAAACCCGGCCGCTGCCGCACACCTTCAACAACCGCAGCCTCGAGCGCCTGTTCGAAAGCTTCCATCTGGTGAAGTTCTTTTTGACCCGCGACAATCTTCGAGAAGTAATCGCCGTGCGCTAACATACGTCAAAGGACGAGATGGGGTTTTCCTCCCTCCGGTTTACACCTGCGTTCCTGCTTCTATTGAGTTGGCTTGCGCTCAGCCCGCCGCCGGCGCCGGGGGCCACTGAGGCCGAGCATACGCGCCAGGGCCACGACCACTACTTCAACCTCGAATACGACGAAGCGATAGCCAGCTATCGCAAAGCGCTCGAGCTGGACCCGGCGGATCCCAACGTCTACAATCACATCGCCACGGCGATCCTGTTCAAGGAACTGAACCGTTTAGGGATGCTCGAAACGAGCGCCTTCAAGGAAGACAACAAATTCCTTGCCCTCGAAAAGCCCCAGCCCGACCCTCAGGCCGCCGAAAGCTTCCGCAAATACCTGCTCGACGGCCGTGAAAAGGCCGAGCAGACGCTGAAGGAAAAAACTCGCGACCGCATGGCCTGGTTCGCGCTCGCGCAAAACTACGCCCTGCAGGCCAACTATCAGTTCATGATCGAAAAGAGTTACGTCGGCGCGCTGCGCAACGGCCAGCGAGCCCGCGGCTACAGCAACAAGCTGCGCAAGCACTATCCCGACTTCATCGACAGCTATCTGGTGGCGGGTGTGCAGGAATACGTCGTCGGAAGCCTGCCGTGGGCCGTTCGCGCGCTGATCGTGCTGGGCGGTATTCGCGGCAACAAGCAAAAAGGCGAGGAATGGGTGACGATGGTCGCCGACAAGGGAACGCTGATCCGCACCGAGGCTCGCGTGTTGCTGAGCCTGCTCTATCGCCGCGAGCGGCGGCCCTTGGAAGCCGCCGAGCTGCTGGAAGGCCTCATCGCCGAGTTCCCCCGAAACTACGTTCTGCGGCTTGAGCTAGCCGCGATGTACGAGGACGCGCAGAAGTTCGACCGCGCCCTGGAGATCTTTCAAAAGGCGCAGGACATGGTGCAGAACAAGGCGCCGGGCTACGCCCGCATGCCCGAGCGTCTGCGTAGCGCCCTGCAGCGCAAGATCGAAGAGCTAGAAAAGAAGAAACAGGCGGCCAACACGAACCGCGCCGGTCTCCAAGGTGTGGCGGGGCAGCAGCCATCGCTGGCTTTTGAATCGCCCACTCCCGCGCAAACGGCTTCCGCAATCGCAAACGGCTTCCGCAATGACGGCGCCTATTGATCACCTACCGGATCCGCATTCAGTCCGCATTTACGTAGCCGCAAAGCCGGCTCGCCGCGAGTTTTGCGAATCGGAGGCAGATGTCAGGCGAGCGCCAGGTTCAGATTCTCGATCGCTTCGTCGATCTCGGCCGTGCTCTTGTAGCCGAGCGTGACGCAATCGACGCCGGCTTCCCGGAATGCGTACTGCATCGCCGCCTGGCGGTCCTCACGAGTCGTGAAGGCGCCCTCGCCCACCAGCTTCATGCTGATCACGCCCATGCCTTCCTGGCGGACCTGCTTCACGTGCGTGACGACCTCGCTTACATTGCCTGGTCCGCGCGTGTTGTACTCCTCGGCGTCCATTTTCGTGCCATTGTGATTGACCCGGATCATGGCGATCTCGAGCCATTTGTTTCCTGGGAACCGCCGCAACCCGGGCAGCCCGTGCACCGACGCGCCGTGTCCCACGAGAGCGTCCTTGTGCTTGGCTTCGAGGAGGCCGTCCTGCCAACGCACAGTGTCTTCCGGCCAAGTCGCGACGTGTTGATAGTGCAGCAGCACAATATCGAAGTAGTCGGTATTGGCGAGTTTGCGCAGCTCGTCGATCTTCTCCTGCGGATTGACACCTTCCCGCGTGGTCACCTTCGACATCAGCCGGTAGCTATCGCGCGGAATGCCCTTCAGCGCGACACCGAGCATTCGGTGCATATCGCCGTAAGACTCAGCCGTCTCGAAGAAGCGAATGCCGCGGTCGTAGGCATAGCGAACCTGCCGCGTAAACTCGTCCTGCCCCAGTTCGCGCTGCACGCGTCCGCTATAGGATCCCGTGCCAAAAGCAAGCCGCGTCACTTTGACTCCCGACTTGCCCAGCGTCACCCAGTCGGTCGCCGTCGCAGGCGCCGCCCGCAGCGGCAACCTGCCGGTTCCGGCGAGCGCTCCCGCGGCGAGGGCCGTTCTCAGAAAATCACGTCTTGAACAGTGTGCCATTGGGTTTTCCTCCAATCGGCCGCATGGTAGCACGAGTTAGGGCGAAAGGATGGAAAGTGGCTGGGTCGCTCTTGGGACGGCTGACAGCAACCAGGTCTGTCCGTCACGGCGAGTCATTTCGCCGCCGGCGCGGCTTTGAGATAACGATCCAGCCACGTGACGCTCTCGGTCAGCACCTCTTGAAATTGGGGATGAGGTTGTCCGTCTCTTCCAAAGTTCGAGCCGTGGGCACCAGCCGTCACCGTCAGGAGTTTCACGGGCACGCCAACCGCTCGGAGCGCTGCTTCCATCCCAACCGACTGGGCGTAAGGCACCGTATCGTCCGCATCGCCGTGCAGCAAAAGAGTCGGAGGAGACGATGCCGAGACGTGTACGAGCGGCGAGGCGTCTTGATAGACCTTCCGATCTTCCGGGTTCGGGGTTGGGGCGCGGCCCAAGAAGGAAACGACGACGGCGGTGCCGAGTGTGCTGCCGCCGATCATCTTGCTCAGGTCCGTCGGGGCCGCGCGGAGCACAACGCATTGTAGTGTTGCCGGTTCCCGGTTGACAGGATCCGGATCCTCGGCGAGACCGTCCGCTGCCAACATCGCGGCGAGTCCAATAAGGTGACCGCCTGATGATCCTGCCAATCCGCCAAGCCTGCCGGCATCGATCCCGAATCGCGGCGCATGATGACGCACAAAGCGGATCGCGCGTTGGACGTCCTCCAGCGCCGCGGGGTATTGAAAGCGAGGCGCGGCGCGGTGATTGATGGCAAATACCGTATAGCCAGCCGCGAGCAGTGCGGGGCCCCAGTCCGAGACCTGCTGTTCCTTCAAGGCTTCGGCCCCGTAGGTAGACCGCGCGTGCCACCCGCTGCCCGAGACGAAAACAATCCCGAGCCCGTTGGGCGTCTCGGGATAGTGGACGTCCAACAGGAGGGCCAATCCCGAATACATGCCGTAGACGACATTCTTCTCAACTCGCGATTGTGCCGCTACGCGGCTTGCTCCTCCAAGGCTGAGCGCCAGCAGAAGTATAAAAATTCGCAGCATCGTCTTGATTCACTCCCTCCCACGCTACTATGCCTGTCCGGACAGTTGCCTGTCGCTGGCCGGGCGTCGACCCTATTCAGACGAAGGCATTACGTCACGGCGTGACGGAATGTTCCGTTCTTCCGAAATCTTCGCCGACGCGCGCCGGGCCGATCCGCTACGAGTCTTGCGAAAATGGCTGAAACACGTGCGCCCTACGGTTGCGCTGTGCCGCTCATGGTTCCTGCGAGCAGGGGGCGAAAGGATGGAAAGTGGCCGGTTACTCGAAACGCAGCGCTTCGGTGGGGTTCACCGCCGAGGCGCGGCGGGCGGGAATCAGCGCCGCGCCCAACGTCGCCAAGCACAAAATCAAGGTGGCCACGGCGATCGTCGCCGGATCCGTCGCCTCGATCTCGTAGAGCTGCGACTCCACCAGGCGCCCCAGCGCCCAGACGCTTGGCAGGGCGATGGCGATTCCCAGAGCGATCATCAGTAGCGCATCCCGCAGCACCAGCCAGACGGCGGCAAGCCGCGTGGCCCCCAGCGCGAGCCGTATGCCGATCTCGCGCGTGCGTTGCGTGACCACGAAGGACATCACGCCATACAAGCCGACCAGCGAGAGCAGCAGCGCCAGCGTGCCGAAGCTTCCTGAAAGGGCGGCCAACATACGCTCCGTGTTCAATGACCGGTTGACCTGCTCGTCCAGCGTGCGGAGGTAATTGATCGGCAATGTCGGATCCGCGCCTCGCAGAATCGTTCGTATGGACTGAAAGCCTGCCTCGGAGGTCCCGTGAACCCTCACGTAGAAGTTGGCGCCTTCGTAGAAAGCTTCGCCGCTGTCGAGGGGGAAGTAGGCTTGCTCCCAGTCCTCGCGAACACCACGGTAGCTGATGTTGGACACGACGCCGATGATTTCCACGTCAGGGGTGACGTCGGGCCCCGAGCCCGGAGCGATGCGCGCGCCGAGAGGGCTTTGCCCGCCCAGATATCGCTTCACAAAAGCCTCGTTGACGATGGCCACACGCTGCCCTCCCTCGCCCTCCAGCAGCGAGTCGCGTTCGTCGAAGGCTCTACCGGCGAGAATGCCGGCCCCGAGCGTCGCGAAAAATTCCGGGCTGACCGCATTCAGATGGACTTCGCGATCGGTGGTGGTTCTCTGGCTGGCCTGTATCGTGATGGAGCCATTCCAGGTTCCACCGGTCAGCAACTGGATGCGCGCGAGGGCTGATGCCTTCACGCTGCTCGAAGCGCGGATTTCGTCATGAATCCGGTTAACGAGCCGGGTAGATTCGGACGCAGTGTAGCCGTTACGAAGCGGGTGAACGCCGAACGAGATGAGGCTGGATGTATCAAACCCCGGACCTTTGGCCATCAATCCAGCAAGGGTTCGAACAAACAAGGCCGCTCCGATGACAAGGATCAACGTCAGAGCCATCTGAGCCGTCACGATCGCCTTGCGCAACCGCAGGCCCCCGGTGCCAGCGCCGACCCGCTGCCCGAGCGAGGAGATCAGCGATCCGCGGCCGGCTTCCAGGGCCGGCGCAAAGCCACTCAGCAAACCCGTGGCTACGCTGACCAGCAATGCAAACAGCAACAAGCGCGTATCGATCGCGGACTGCAGAGCGTTCGCTGCAGCGTCCCGCGGCAGGAATGCGAGAAGCGCTCCCATGGCGAGCGGGGCCAGCAGTATCCCGAGCGATCCGCCGGCAAGCGCGAGAAGGACGCTGTCGGCAAGGAGTTGGCGTCCGATTCGCCCGCGCGAAGCGCCCAGCGCCAGCCGCGTACTGATTTCGCGGCCGCGGGCCGACCCGCGCGCCAGGAAAAGACCAGCAACGTTCAGGCAGGCCAATCCCAAAAGCACCGCCGTGGCAGCGAACAATACCCAGAGCGGTTGCGAAAGCCTGCGCCGCAGAGGCGAATGACCCTGAGGAGCCGGGGTGAGTTCGAGCGTCGACGCGAGATACCGCTGCCGGCGCTCCGGCGTGATGTTGGGAAATCCCTCGCGGCGCGTGTCCTCGTCGAGCATCGCCTTGAACCAGGGTTGCAGGCCCGCCTGAGCTTGAGCCAACGTAACGCCCGGCCTCAAACGGCCCAGGATCTGCATCCAGTGCGTGCGGGGGCTGAGCATCTGGTCGAAGCCGGGAATGGCCTGAGCCGACATGGCGGCGGGAATCCAAAGCGCGGGCACCTCGCCAACGTCGACGCCTCGGAACGTTTGGGCGGCGACTCCGACCACCGTCATCGGGTGCTGGTTGACGAGCACCTTCCGGCCCACCACGTCCGCGGTGCTTCCCAGTTGCGTCTTCCAGAAGTCGTACGAGAGCACCACCACGGGGCTTGCACCGGGTGCCTGGTCGTCGTCCGCCGTCAACAACCTGCCGAGCGCCGGATTGACTCCAAGCGCCGAAAAATAGGTGCCCGACACAATTTCGGCGGCCGTCATGCTGTACTCTTCTCCCGTCGACAGGCTTACGCTCATGGCGGCACGGCAGAGCACGCCGTCAAAAAATTGCTCCTGGAGTTGAAGATCGCGGCAGATCGGATAGGACATCAGGTTATAGCTGCCAAACGCGTTCACCGTTGCCCGATCCCCTTTCCAGTCGATGAGCACCAGGCGCTCGGGTTCAGGCACCGGAAGCGCGCGCCGGACGACCTGATCCAGCAGCGAGTAGATGGCGGTCGTGGCCCCGATTCCGAGGGCGAGCGAAAGCACCACCGTTGCCGTAAACGAGGGGCTGCGGAAAAAGGAACGCGCGGAGAAGCGCAGGTCATACGCGAAGTCCCGCAGCCAGCGCGTCAGCCAGACGTCGCGCACTTCCTCGCGAACCTGCGTGACGCCGCCGAGTTCCAGTGTGGCTGCCCTGCACGCCTGCTGCTCCGGCAAACCTCGCTCCATCAAGTCGCCCACGCGGCGGTCGATGTGGTAGTTCAATTCGCGCTCCAGATCGCTGTCAAGCCTGCGGAGCCGGAACCAGTTCAGTAGCCGATTCATGATCAGTTACCCTCGTCAAAAACCAACTGGACCGCTCCGGTAAGCCGAGCCCAGCTATCTTTCTCGACTTTGAGCTGCTTGCGTCCGGAAGACGTCAAAGAATAAAACTTGGCTTCGCGTCCCGTTTCCGATTGCTTCCATTCGGACTTGAGCCACGCCTTCTGCTCCAGCCTGTGAAGCGCTGGATACAGCGACCCCTGGTTGACTTGAACGACAGACCGCGAAATCTGCTCCAGCCGCTGCGCAATGCCGTAGCCGTGCGCCGGTTCGAGCGACAGTATCTGAAGAATCAGCATGTCGAGCGTGCCTTGGGGGATGGGAAACCGGGGGGACGGCATGGATACCTCAAGCTTCTACCATTCAAAGTAACAGCATGATGGGCCGAAGGTCAAGGTGTCCTTGCGCGATGGGTCCTGAGTGGCCGCCTGGCGTCTCACTCGTTGTTGCTATAGCGGAAGCTCGCGGATTCGCCGCATCATTTCCTGGTAGAAGCCGACGATCTGCTCCGGTGTCCGCCCGTAGGACATCCCGAGTACGTTTAGCGCCAGCACGCTACGCGTGTCGAAGCCGGTCTCGACCGCCTGCATCACAGGCAGCGTTTTGAGCAGCATTGTGGAGCCGGCCAGCAAGACGAAGGATGCGGCAATCTGTGTGACGGCAAAAACCCGCAGCCGGCGCGTTGTGCCGCCACTAATTCGCGGGCTGCCGTCGCCTCGCTCGAGGCCGCGCGATCCACGGGCCGCCGGCAGGCTCGGAACGAACGCCAGAAGCACCGCTGCTACGACCGCCAGCGCCGCTCCGACCCACAACAGGCTGGAGTCGGCGGTGATCTCGCTGGGTAAGGATTGGAACTCCCACGGCCGAAGCCATGGGCCATTAAATAGGATCGCCCGCTAGTTGCCCGATGAAGAGCAGGCTCCACGCATCAACCGATCAACCGATCAACGGAATCACATCAAGTGATAGCAGCCGTCTTTTTCAAGCACATCCAGCGGCATCTCGAATAGGGCCGAGAGCGCTTCGGAATTCAGCATTTCGTGTTTTGGGCCGTCGCGAAAGATGCGTCCGGCTTTCATCAGGATGACGCGCTCGATCTCGGGAATGATGTTGGGCAGGTGGTGCGTCACCAGGACGACGCAAGTTCCGGCCTGGGCGATCTTCCGCATGATCTCTCGAAGCTCCGCCACCGCCCGCAGATCGAGGCTTGCGGTCGGCTCATCGAGGATCAGCGCCCTCGGGTCGTGCACCAGCGCGCGCCCGATGACGATCCGGCGCGTCTCTCCGGTCGACATTTCCGTCATTTCCTGACCGCCCAGGTGGGCGATCTCGAGCAAGTCGAGCACTTCCTCGGCCTTGTGCTCCATCTTGGGGGTGACGTGATTGTGCGGCCAGATCTCGGTGCTGCTGAAGAATCCGCTCAGCACGGCCTCTTTACCCGTGATGGGCCGCGTGCAGAGGGTCACCCAATCGGGAGACACGATCCCAAGCTGCGGCCGGAGCTTGAAAATGTTCCAGCGCTCCTGGCCGAGAATCTTCACCGTCGAACCGCCATTGCCGACCAGGGGATGACACTCCCGCGCGATCGTCTTGATCAGCGTCGACTTGCCGCAGCCGTTGGGGCCCACCAGAGCGACATGCTCGCCGAGCGAGATGGAGAGGCTCAACGAGTCGAGAGCCTTGGCGCGGCCTCGAATCACCGTCACGTTCTGAAACTCGATAAGGGAATCGCCGGAGGGAGGTTTCGTGGAAGCCATCACAGATTAAAAATTCGCGGCATCACAAGCCGTTTCCGATCAAACAGGCAAACAACCAAGATACCACTTGCCTTGGGGCGGGCCCGCAAGGTACAAGCGGCCAGGCCGCGGTTGCGGTGACCGTTGGCTTTTGCTGTTCGTCTCTTGCCTCGCTCTGTTTTTCAAAGGCGGCTGGCCCTTGCGTTAGAGGCTATTTGTACGGGGAGGGATTGAGATGCTTTTCGAGTCCGCAATGGATTTCCACGACCTGCCCCGAAAGCCGGCTAACTTGTTTAGGCTATTGAATTCCCTTCCCGCAACTTCTAGCATGAGGCACAAATCAGGGGCGTGGTGCGTTTGTTCTTTGCGCGTCGTTGGTGTCTTAATCTAGAAGGAACCAGGCTACCGGCAAACGCCTGTCGTTGTTGGGCTATCGGACGACCGACCGGCTGGCGGGCGCGGATGCCGATCTCGTCCCCGGCAATGTGGGTTCGAATGGGGAGCGTTAGGCTCGGCCGCAATTAGCGGTTGAGGCACGGTTGATGAAGGCGGGTCAGGTTTACAGACGATGAGTTGCGGCACTTGAGGCATTCATGACAACACGCGCCAGAAAGTTCGTTGGGATCGCATTGGCCTTAGTGGGAATTTACGCCGTGGTCTGCGTTGGGCTGTTTTGGGCGATGTGCCAGCCGCCCGACGATTTCGGCCGCATCATGAAGCACGTGCCGATGCCTTCGATGATGGTGTTGCCGTTCCGGCCGCTTTGGATGGTTGCGCGTGGCGGCGGCCTGAGCGCGGGCGACGAGGCGCCGGATTTCGAGTTGCTGACGCATGACAAAAGCGAGACCGTCAGGCTGCGGGACTTTCGCGGCGAAAAGCCGGTCGTGCTTGTATTCGGGAGCTACACTTGACCGCCTTTTCGCCGGGAGGTTCCCGAGCTCAATCGGATCTACGCCGACTATGGCGATCGCGCCGCATTCTACGTGGTCTATATCCAAGAGGCGCATCCGAGCGACCTCTGGCAACTGCCATCCAATGTCAAGGACGAAGTGATTTTCAGCAGTCCTAAAACGTTTGACGAACGCGTGAACGTTGCGAACGCCTGCGTGCGCGATCTCGGTATCGAGTTTCCGGCGCTGCTCGACAACATTGAGGATTCAACGGAACAGGCCTATACAGGCTGGCCGGATCGCCTCTACGTGATCGACCAGCAAGGCCGCGTCGCTTACAAAAGCGATCCCGGTCCGTTTGGTTTTACTCCCGATGCGATGGAAGAAGCGCTGAAGAAGGTGTTGGAGAGCGGCGGCGCCGCGGCGTCGTTGCTGCCATACCGTGCTGGCGCGAGCTCGCCGCAAGGGAATCGCCAGTCCCGGAGGAAAGAATGACGAAGAGCCGCCTGCTGGGCGCCGGCCTGATCATCCTGATTCTGAACTCGGGGTGGCTGTGGGCCTTTGCCGAGCCGACGCTGTTCTACGTAGGCAATGTGCTCGGCCATATCGGCATCGGGTTGGCGCTGGTTGTGTTGCTGGCGGCTCACCGCGAACTGCTGCGGCAACTATGGCGGGAGCGCGGGCGTGCCGCGGTGCTGCTGTCGGCCGCATGCCTCGCGCTGGGTTTGCTGCTGTGTGCTATCGGCGCCACGCGGGCGAACGCGCCGATTGTCGTGGCGCATGGCGCGGCGGGGTTCCTCGGCGCGGCTTTGCTCGTGGTGTTCGCATGGCGGCGTTATCCGTCGTTTGGCCGCTGGGCCGGTGCGGCTATTCTGGTGGCTCTGCTGTTGCCCGCCGGGGAATACCTGCGGCTGCGGTTCCATCCGCAGCGCGGCCTGGAGCGCATCATCAACCCCACGACCGCGCCGCTGACGATGGACGGCGAAGGCGGCGGCCCCGAAAGCCCGTTTTTTCCGTCTTCCTCGACCACCAACGTCGGGGGAGTGATTCCATCCGAGTTTTTTCTCGACTCGAAAGCCTGCGGCGAGTGCCACGAAGATATTTACGAGCAGTGGAACAGCTCGATGCACCACTTCTCGTCGTTCAACAACCAGTTCTATCGCAAGTCGATTGAGTACATGCAGGAGACAGCCGGGGTCGAATCGTCAAAATGGTGCGCCGGCTGCCATGACCACGCCATGTTCTTCAACGGGCGGTTCGAGAAGCCGGTGATCGAGCAGATCGATACCCCGGCGGCTCAAGCCGGGTTGGGCTGCATGTCGTGCCACTCAATCACGCACGTGCCTGACACGATGGGCAACGGCGGCTTCGAGATGACCTATCCGCCGCTTCATGAGCTGATGACCAGTGAGAACGCGGCCGTCCGCACGCTCAATAAATACGTCATCAACACCGCCCCTGCCGCTCACCGCAAGGCGTTCATGAAGCCGTACATGCGGCTGGATTCGGCCGAGTTCTGCTCGACCTGCCACAAGGTTCACCTCGACGTTCCGGTGAACAATTACCGCTGGTTCCGCGGCTTCAACGATTACGACGCCTGGCATGCCAGCGGCGTGTCGGGCTATGGGGCGCGCTCGTTCTACTACCCGGCGAAATCGGCGACCTGCGTCGATTGCCACATGCCGCTGGTGCCCTCTGACGGCCCCGGCAACCATGACGGCGTTGTCCACTCGCACCGCTTTCCGGGGGCGAACACGGCGGTGCCCTATGTGAATGAGGATGAGAAGCAGCTTCAGACGGTTATCGATTTCCTGAAAGACGACATCATCGGCGTGGATATCTTCGCCGTTTCGCCCGTTACTGTCGGTAGCAATTCGCCGCAGAAGGTGCGGCGGGCCGAGGAAGCTCCGGTGGCTGCGTCCACAATTGCGGCGGGCGA
>JBBDWJ010000196.1:19262-22916 GCA_040902925.1 Bryobacterales bacterium
CCTCGAACGACGCCGGCGGCGGGCCGATCGTGTTGCGCGAAGTCGGCGCGATCGCGGCGCCGATCGACCGTGCTCAGCCGGTGATCCAGCCGGGCGACTTCGTCAAACTCGATGTCGTTGTGCGCACCAAGAAGATCGGGCACCTGTTCCCGACAGGCACGGTGGATTCGTTCGACATCTGGCTCGAGATGAAGGCCGAGGACGCGAATGGCAAGCCGATTTTCTGGAGCGGCCGCGTCGAAGATGACGGCAAGGGTCCAGTCGAGAAGGGTGCGCATTTTTATCAGTCGTTCCTGCTCGACGAGCATGGCAATCCGATCAACAAGCGCAACGCGTTCCACGCCCGGACGCTGCTGTATTCGCGGCTGATTCCGCCCGGCGCCGCCGACGTTATCCACTTCCGCATGCGCATCCCCGAGGACGCCGCCGGTCCCATCCGCGTACACGCCAAGTTGAACTACCGCAAGTTCTCGCACTACTACACGCAGTTCGTTTACGCGGGCCAACCGGTCCCGGGCGCGGGCGGCGAATTCAGCAAAGACTTCGACGACCGCGAGTTCCATTTCTCGCCGGAGAACATCCCCGAGAACGTTTCGGGCAAGATCAAGGGGCGCATCCCCGATCTGCCGATCGTGACGCTCGCCGAGCACACCGCTGAATTGCAGATCGGCCCCGGAGAAACGAAGTGGGAGCACACCACCCTTGCCGAGGACTACATCCGTTGGAACGACTACGGTATCGGCCTTCTGTTGCAAGGTGATTTGAGAGGCGCGGAGTGGGCCTTCCAGCGCGTTACCGAAGCGAAACCCGACTATGCCGACGGGTGGTTGAACATCGCGCGGGCGTTGATCCAAGAGGGCCAGACCACCACCGCCTGGCCTTCCATCAACAAAGCGCTCGAGATCAACGACACTCTTGGACGCATCCACTTTTTCAAAGCGATGATCGAGAAGGCTGAAGGCAAGTACGACGAGGCCCTGGCTTCGCTACGCGTGGTCGACCAGCAATACCCGCTCGATCGCGTCATGCTGAATCAGATGGCGCGGCTACTTTTCCTGCAGCGTAACTACCAGCAGGCTCTGGCCGTGCTCGAACGTGTCGCGCGGATCGACCCTGAAGATCTGCAAATGCACTACACCGCAATGCTCTGTTACCGGGGTCTGGGCCAGGTGGAACAAGCGCAGCGCGAAGAAGCCCTCTTCCAGCGATTCAAAGCCGATGAGGACTCGCAAGTGATTACCGCCGGAGTCCGGCGGCACAGCCCCGAAGACAACAACGAGCGGCAAGTGATTCACGAGCACGTCTCGGTCAACCTGACCAGCGAGGTGGCCCGCTCGCGCTCGCAGGACTCCGCAAAGAGCGCAGCCGGAGGGCAGCCATAGACGTGAGTAGAGATCGATTATCCGCTGGCGAGGCCCGCGCATGAAAACACTGCTGCTGTTCCGCCACGCCAAGTCGGACTGGGATGCCGAGTTCGAGCACGACCGCGAGCGGCCCCTCAATAAGAGAGGAAAGCGCGCCGCTAAGCGGATGGGCCAATATCTAATTGAGGCTGGCAGCGTGCCGGGCCGCGTGCTCACCTCGCCAGCGGTTCGCGCCCGTGAGACAGTGCGGTTGGCGTCAGAGTCCGGCGGCTGGAAAAGCAAGATAGAAGTCGAAGATGGCTTGTATGAGGCGGCGCCCGATGCTATTGCCGCCCTGATTCACGAACAACCCGACGTGCACAGCATCGTGTTACTGGCCGGGCACGAGCCGGCCCTTTCAGAAACCGTCAGCCGGCTGATCGGCGGTGGACAGGTGAGCATGCCGACGGCTGCCATCGCTTGCATCGAGTTTGATGTGGAGCGCTGGAGCGATGTGAGCGCCAACGGCAGGCTGGCCTGGCTTGTCACACCGAAACTGCTTGCCGGCGAGTGAAGCCCGGAATCTGTTGCGATGGCTGCGGGGGAAATCCGCGTCTCCCGGCTACGGCAGCGCTTTCTGGACTTCTGCATGGCGCGCGGAAAACAAGCGTATCCAAATCCAAGCCGCAAGCGAGCCGCTCGCGCCGTTTAGAGCCACATCCGCAAGGGATGGTCCACGGCCCTCAAAGGCTAGTTGCAGAGCCTCGCTGAGCGCGCCCACGGCGAAGGACCAAATCATCGCCCGCGGCAGCGCGTTCAGCCACGGCCAACCCGCCGTGACCAGCAGCCAGCCGAGCACCGCAAACAAGACAACGTGATATCCCTTTTGCAGCAGGAGCATCGGCACGCCGGCGCCAAGTTCCGAGGTCGCCGAAAACAAGGCATACAGCTCGTTGGCCCAACGGCCGGCGACGCCCGTGGACGAAAAGAAAATCAAACCGAGCCACGCGCCAAGGAAAAGGTTCTGGGGCGAAAGCCGGTCGCCTGAGGAATTCAAGGTCGGTTTCTCTTTCGTTCGCGCTCGAACCAAGGACCGCGCCGGCGGAACGGTGCCGACCTCAAGTCGACACTATCGGATTGCAGCCCTGTGCCCGCGGCCGCGCACCACGAGTCGTTCCGGCGTGGTTCTTCCAGTGTACAAGCCGCTCCGCCCCACGGCGCCAATTGCCTCTTGCGGTTTGTATTGCCGCGCGAACACTTCTAGGGCGTTGAACTTTCAGGGCCAACCCGCCGATAAAGACTGCGTCGGAAATCACCATGGCTGACACGGTCCAAACTATGGCCCCGCCGCCGCTCGATCCGGCCGATGTCATTGAGCGGGTCATCCGCGGTATCGAGAAATTCCCCGCCCTGCTACCGGTCGTGCAAAAAGGTTTGGCGGTCGTGGAGGACGCCAATGGCAGCTCCAGTCAACTCGAGCGCATCCTGCAAGCGGACTCGGTGATGGTGGCCCGCATTCTCCGCCTCGCGAACTCAGCCTATTTTGGAGTCATGACCGAAGTGCGGTCTGTTTCCATGGCTGTCAATATCATCGGCTACCGAAAATTGCGGTCGTTGTTGCGCCACATTCTTGTGTCCGGGTTGGTCGAGCTGCTCTCGCAAGGGCGGCCGGGAGCCGCCGCAATCCGGGAAACGGCTCTCGCCGCCAGCGCGGCCGCTCACGAGCTCGCGCAGCGTTGCGACGTCGAGGATCCCGAGGAACTGCTCGTCGCCGGCCAGTTGTTCAATATCGGGGAACTGGCGCTGTTCTGGTCCTTTCCCAGGGAGTACGAGGCGCTGCTTGCCAGGCCCCGCGGTTTACCGCTAAGCCAGATGCAAAAGGCGGTGTTTGGCGTGAACTCGCTGCAAATCGGCCGGATCGTGCTCGAAGCCTGGCGGTTTCCAACCGCTTTCTGCGAAATTGCCGCCCGCTGGCCCGACCCGCTAAGTGAGTCGGCCGACTTGCTTCTGCGGCGCTACCTGGCGATCACTCATGTCGCTGTGGCTCTGGCAGCGGCACTGGCTTCACCCGCCGGGCCGGGCTCTTTCGAAGTCGAACCCCAAGTGCTCTCGGAATTGCAGCTTCCCAAACAGGTCCTGCAACAGGTCCTCAAGGCACTGCCGGACAAGATCGCGGTCGTGCGCGCCATCCTCCAAGACTAGACGGGCGCAGCTTGATCCCCAAGCGCCGTCCTCCCCGCCAGCGTTATTGCCAGCTTGAGAAGGTCGTCGGCGGCCCAAGCAACCCCGCCCAGCGGCGGTTCGCCCGGTG
>JBBDWJ010000197.1:0-22907 GCA_040902925.1 Bryobacterales bacterium
CCACGCCGGCAAGCGTCGCATTGATGACGTGAGTAGGCGCGCCTCCGTGAGCAAGGACAGCGACGCCGCGAAGAGAGCTGGTCATGTTCGTTGATGTGCCGCTACTGAAACGATGTACCTATTCGAAGGCCGTAGTGCCACCGACTCGCGTGACGGCGCGCCCACCGGCCTCAATTCCGGCTCGTGCGCACTCTGCCAACGGCGCTCCCCGCACAAACCGCGAGAGAAACCCGGCGTTGAAGCTGTCGCCGGCCCCGGTTCGTTCCACGGCTTTGACTTTGGCCGCTTTGAGTTCCACTGTGCCCTCGCCGCCGTGAATGAGAACGCCGCGCGCCCCGCGCTTGATGGCGACGATTCGAGCGAGCTTGCTCAACTCCACCGCCGCGGCCTTGGCGTCGCTCTTCCCTGAGATCTGCTTCGCCTCGTCTTCATTCGGAAAGAAAATATCGGCTTCCTTGATCGCGTCACGGATACCCGACTGCCACTTTCCGGCCGGATCGTAATTGCAATCCAGCGAAGTGGTCAAGCCAAGCCGGCGCGCCCGCCGAAACAGTTCCGGCGCTCCACGATGCAGGTTCTTGACCAAAAAATACGCTCCCAGGTGCAAGTGGCGAAACTTTGCAAGATAGTCATCAGGGATGTCCGAGGCGCGCAACAGCGAGATCGTGCCCTCGTAGGTTACACCCGCCCGGCGCGCTCCGCGGATGTGCCAGATCGTCAGTCCGGTCTTCTCGTTCGACAGCCATTTGAGGTGGCTCAAATCAACGCCCGCGTAGCGCAAACGCTCCGCGACGAAGCGCCCGAAAAAGTCATCGCCCAGAACACTGATGAATCCGACCCGCGTGCCCAATCGCGCCAGATTGAACGCTGTGATCGAACTCGACCCGCCGAGCGTCAGATCCAATCCCTTGACTAGCTTTTCGGTGTCGAGCTCCAGCGGCGGAGCACCGTGCAACAGCAAATCGACGTTGGCGTCGCCGGCAATGAGAACATCGCGCGTTCGCCTAGTCTTCATAAATGCGCACTCCCTCGACGACGCGGTTGATGATGCCCGAGGGGCTTGGGTTGTCGGGATCGAGCCCCAGGCGCAGACTCAGATGATAGCCGAGCAGTTGCGCGAAAACGACCTCCGCGGGCGTGCGCAGGTAATCGGGAAGGCGTGAGGCCGGCGTACAAACGACGTGCTCGCACAGCTCGCGGACTTCATCGGCCGCGCCCAGCGCGACCCGGCGGCCAAGCCCTTTTTGATGCAACTCGCGCACGAGGTCGATTTCATAACGCCGCAGGCGCGGATCAGACGAAAGCATGCAAACGACCAGCGTGTCCGGCCGCAAAAAGCTCAACGGGCCGTGCCGCAGGCCAAGGTAGGTCTCCACCATTGGCGTCACCTGCCCGGCCGTCATCTCGAGAATCTTCAGCCACGCTTCGCGCGCCAGCGCGAACAGGGGCCGCGACGCCAGAATCACCACGCGCGAGGGGCTGCCCGCCGCCAGTTCGCGCGCGGCGGCCTCATGTTGCTCGATGATCTCCTGGCCGCCGTCACACAGCAGCGGCAGCGCTCGTTCGGTTTCCTCAGGCCGCGCCATGCACAGCCCGCCCAGCACCAGGTTCGAGAATGAGCTCGTCATGACCAGGCTGCGGTCGTTGGTGCGCGGGTCCAGCAGAACGGCCTCGACCACAGGATGCTTCGCGAGCGCCCCTTCTGCGTTCGCGGTCAATGCAACGTGCCGCACATCGGGCCGCGATTGATGGATCTTTTCCACCACGGCCACGCTTTCGGGACTATTACCCGAGCGCGCGAAGGAAACGACCAGATTCCGCCCTGCGAGCAGCCCGTCGAAATCCAGAAATAGCTCCGTGGTGGCAACAGCCGCCGACCCAGGCCACGCCGGCTCCACAGCCAGTCCGGCATAGGCAGAGGTGCCGGCGCCGGTCAAAACAGCGCCAGGAAGCTTCCCAAGAGCCGCCTCTCTCACTCGCCGGAAGGTTTCGGGCCATGTTTCGGGCTGCTGAAAAATCTCCGCGCGGGTCAGGCTTCCAGCGGTCGTTGGGGCGTTGCGGTTCACAATGACCCTCCAGCCTACGGAAGCCCCAAAGGGACCGTCAAGCCGTGCCCAATATAATCCAGCCGACCGATCCCGTGGCGTCCCTTCGATCCGGCTGCCGCCATGATAAACAAAACGTTCTGGTACGAAACGATCAGACCAATAGAACCTTTTCGCCTGATCGTACCCGTTGAAAATTGAACCCATCGGTTCTCTATGCCGTGGCGGGCTTCCGGCCCATACTCAGAGGTCAAAGTGAAACGCTAAGTTGACCCGCATATTTCACAAGGGGCCGCAGCGAGAGGCGTCAGAAGCCCGTGGATACAAGGCGCGCGAAGGTTGGCGCGCGGAGGCGTACTTGGACAGTACGGTGAGCACGGCAACCGAGCGCAACGCAGTAGACGCGGGCTTATCACGCCTCGCAGCCGACTCCTTGTGAAATATGCGGGTTAAGGCCTTTATGGTCTGGTAGGAGAGCCGATGAATGTGCGTCACCGACTCCTTTCGCTAGCGGCGAGCGCAACGCTCACAGCGGCAGCCGCCGCCGGTCAGGGCATCACGATCGACGGGCCGCGGGGTCACTCGACAGCCGCGCCGGTCGAAGAAAGCAGTTCCACCGGAGGCGGAATTCCGCCTTGGGAATATGGAACCAAACAGCAGCCGCCTAACCGTTCCAGGAACCACGCAACCTCTGGAACTCGATACCAATCCAACATCCGTTACGCTGGCGGCTTCCCGAACCGCCGCGGCATCAATAGCCGCCGTGGCCCGTTCCGCTACCGTATCCAGGAATTCCAAAAACGGCGTTTCGCCGACCTGAGACCGAATAGCCAGGGGGCCCGCTTCAAGATATCGACATCGAGTTACCGCCCCGCAATCGACTACACATCCAGTTTCCGTGGCCGGAACCGCTTTGCGTCGACGATTCGCTATCGGCCTCGGTAGGAAGGCTCACCGCGCAAATCAACTTGTGGAGGCGCCTGCCGCGGCACAGGACGACACGCAGCCGAAACCTGTGATAGAGAGGCTGGGCTAGGTGAGCATCCGGCGGTACCGCAACGCCACCAGCGCAAGCGCCGCGCCCAGCAGGGTCCACGTCGCCGGCTCCGGCGTAGGAATCACATTGGGCTCTTCGGGGACTTCCGGAATATCAAACACGACATGCGATAGAGACACGTTGTCGAGCAGAATCCCGATCCAGTCAGCCCCCTCGTGCGCGAAAGCGATGTTCGCCGTTCCGGGCGAGGCAACCAGAATATCCCGTGTAAACGTCTGGAACGGGTCGTACCGCAACATCGTGAAGGCTTCGGAATAAAAGCCGCCGAACGAGATGTTGACGGTGTTGCTTTCCGAGCCTAGCCAGCCGCGATTGGCGCCCGCCAGATCAAACGACAAGCGGTAGGTGCCCGGTTCGACGGCGAAGTCTTGCTTGGATTGAATGGTCCCGGCCTTGGTGCTGGTGCCGTCCAGATCCACACAGTTGCCGAGGCCGCCCGCCGTGCCGCAAAGGTTGCCCGCGCTCAAGACGTCAACCGCCCCCGATGTCGTCCACCAGTTCACGAGCGTGGCGTTGAGCTTATCCGTCGTGTCGCTTTCGAAACCGTCGAAGAAAAGGGGGGTAATCGTGTCGGCCCGCGCCAAAGGCACGAACAAGACCGCAAGGCCAAGTAAAGATACAACCCCGCTGAGACGCTTACGCACGCCTGCCTCCCCTCGATGTGCCCCCGGTACGGAGATTCCGCATTGGGGCCATCGACCTCAAAATCCCGGCGGGCCCAAACCCGCCAGAACGGTAGGACTCCCGGATTCCGAGTCCTGGAGTCCTAGCCCGCATGTTTCACAAGGGGTCGGAGCGAGAGGCGTCAGAAGCCCGTGGATACGAGGCGCGCGAAGCCTAGCGCGCGGAGGCGTACTTGAACAGTACGGTGAGCACGGTAGGCGAGCGCAACGGAAGTAGACGCGGGCTTATCACGCCTCGCAGCCGAATCCTTGTGAAATATGCGGGCTAGTCCTATACCGGATTGTAGTACAACCTAGTCATACGCCGCACGTACGACCAGTGAGGGAGCGTACCAATCTGGATGTACGCCACTATATGTTGGGGGCCTCCCGCACGGTGCTACTCAATTGGAAACAGGTGACTTGGCGGGAAAGTGCGGCGAAGTCTGCTGCGGCCTCTGCAGTAAAGGCATTTTTTGCGGGGAATTTATACCAAGGAGCGCTGACGGGCAGCCCCATGGATGGCTTGGACCTGGATATGTTTCGCTGGCCCGCCCGCTGGTGGCGGAAGCGTGTCCGCACCAGCGAGGCGGGCAATTCTCAAACACGGCTGCGGGCGCTTAGTCCCATGACTAGCGATACAAGAAAAACCAGCAGGAAAACAAAGAAGAGGATTTTCGCGATTCCCGCCGCGGCGCCGGCGATTCCGCCAAAGCCCAACAGTGCCGCGATCAAAGCAACAATCAAAAACGTAACGGCCCAACTCAGCATGGTAGTTCTCCTTTCGACAACGCCCGGCCCGCTCGATCAGCCGCCAGTCGTCGCGCGTGTAAGTTAGACACTGGCAGGCTCAAAACGCTACAAGCGCGTTTGGATGCGGCTGCATTTACGCGGCAGGGCAATCGAGAGCGAAAGGCGGGTGACGTGTTCTAGAAGTCCTGTAACCATCGAGGCTACAACGCGGGAATCCGCCGGTCGACCGCGCCGCCTACCACGCCACAAGGACGCGAATGTCGCGCACGTTGTTGCCGGTGGCGCCGCTGATGAGGGAATCCCCGAGGCGCTCAAAAAAATGAAATGAGTCGGAGCGCCGCTGGAAATCCTCCGGGTCGAGCCCGGCTTCTTGCGCGCGATCCAGAGTGGAGGAATCAGCGACTGCGCCGGCGGCCGGCGAATTGCCGTCGATGCCGTCGGTGCCCGCGCTAAGCACCGCGATGTTCTTCCCCGAGATCTTCGGCACACAGTCGAGAACGAAAGCCTGGTTCCGGCCGCCCAGGCCCGCGCCGGTCACCGGGCAACTGAGCTCGCCGCCGGTGAGCAGCGCAACCGTGCGTCCGGGATTTTCCTGGCGCATGCGCTCCAGGCGGCGAAGCAGGTGATTCGCCGCCTTCGCCACCGGCCAATCATCCACCGAAAGGTCGGTTTCCACATGCCATTCGCGGGCGCGGGCGGCCGACTCGAGCTCGTCGATCGCCGACTGGTTGTCGAGCAGGCAATGCCACGAGCTGTTCGAAAACGCCTCATCGCCGGGCTTGGGCGTTTCACGAATCGACCGCTCGGTGAACATCTTCCGAATGGGTTCGGGAAACCGTTCCATGAGCTGAAGGCGGGATGCAATCTCGTAGCAGTCGTCGACCGTCGATTCGTCGGGCATCGTCGGCCCTGAAGCGACCGTCGAGGGGTGGTTCGGGGGCACATCGGAGACGTACAACGTCATCTGCCGCGCCGGGTGCGCCCGCTCGGCCAGACGCCCTCCTTTGATCGCCGACAGGTGCTTGCGCAGCACATTCATCTCCACGATATTGGCCCCGCAAGTGACCAGCAGGCGGTAGAGCTCGCGGCTGTCGTCGAGCGTGATCTGCTCGCTAACCGGCCGCTCGCACAGCGCCGAGCCGCCCCCCGAGAGCAGGTATACGACCAGGTAATATGGCTTGAGGTCGTCCAGCAACTCACGCACGACGCCTGCCGCGTAAAAGCTGACGGCGTCAGGATAGGGGTGCCCGCCCGTGTAAGCCATGAAGTGGCGTAACGGTTCGACGGGCGGCTCGGGCGCAATGACGACGCCGGAAACCACATCGGGCGCCACGATGCGGCTAAACGCACCGGCCATTTGGGGAGCCGCCTTGCCGATCGCCACCACCAGAATCTTCTTGAACGGCTTCAGGTCGAGCCGCTCGCCGTTGACTTCGATAACGCGATCCGAGCAGATCACTTTCGAATCCATCACCCGGTCGAGCGACAGATTTTTGAGCGTGGAGTGAAAGAGTTCGCGGAGCGTGAGTTTCATCGAAGTATTTTGGGAGGCGCTGAACGGGGCCCATTACGGAGCCGCACAACGCCAAGAAATCGAGAGTAACAGGTTACAGCAGAGCCGGTGGCCAGCGGGGTTGGATTCGTCGCTTTTCTATCCCCAAACTCAATTCCCACGACGCGGAGTCTAACCGCCTACGTCCGCGGGCTTTCCGTCTCAGATTCTTCCAGCAAATGGCGCGGACAGGAATTGCGGTCGACATATAGGGCGCCCGGAGTGCGATGCAGAATCGTAGCCGGAAGCTCGCTGGTCGGCTCGGAGATCGCCACCATACGCGTCAGGATCTCGCGCTTGAGCGCCAGCGGAACCATCGTGAATACGTCGGCGGCGGATAGCAACGCCGGAATCGTCATCGTAATTCCCTTCCCTGGAATGTACCCCAAGTCTTTGAAGTTCGGATCGGCGCGGAGCTGGCGCTTGGATTGCTCGGCCAGATCGACGACACGCACCAGCTCGCGGTCGTCAAAATCGGTGATACCGGGTTCGTTGAGCGCCAGGTGCCCGCTGGTGCCGATCCCCTGGCAGAGAATGTCGATCGCTCCCGCCCGCGACAGCAGCCCCGCGAAACGCTGCGCTTCGGCTTCGGGGTCGGCGGCGTTGAAGCGCACCAGATGGAACTGTCTTGGGCCCACCTTCTCGTAGAGTTGGGTCTGGGTTTGATGCCCGCAGGTAAACTGCTCGGGCATGCGCGGGTCCCAGAAATCGTCCATGTTGAAACACACCACACGCTGCCAATCGATACCGGGCTGCTGACAGAGCGCGGCGAGGAAAGTGATTTGGCTCTCGCCGGCCGCAAAAACCATGCGGATCTCTTGCTGGCCGGCGAGCAGCTCGCGCATTCTTGCCCCGACAGCGGCAGCGGCGCGGGCGCCCAGATCGTGTTCGTCGGTGCAAACGATGATTCTGGTTTGGCCGTAGTGCAACATGATTGCGCAGGATGGTACCACGGCCAGCGCCCGCGCCGATTGTCCGCTAGCTGACGGCGCGATCCAGCAGCCAGATCACTAAAACAATCAGGCCCGCGATGCCAAACAGCTTTACGGCAAAGCCAAAATCCTGGCGCGGGCTCAGGGGCTTTGGATCGGGCCCTGCTTCCGCTTGCGTGCTGCTGGCGCCGCCGGTTCCGGCAGGTCCGCGGGCAGCCTTCGTCTGGATATTAATCATACAATCTCCTTGGTCACGCACGAATAAATCCCGGCTTGCAGCCGGAGCGCGTCCCGGCCTTGGCCGTGCCGCCTTGGCGGGAAGCGCGTTTGCGGCGGCGCGAAATGCGCCGATCCGCGGATTAGCAATGTGCGGGGTGACCAGGAGGCGCCCGGATAGCAATCGAGGCGCGATTCGCGGCGTCGGGAAGGCCGGCATCAGCAGCAGGAAGATCAAACTGCAACCCGGCGTGAGAGGCTAATGGCCGCAACCGGGAAGGCGCAGCCGTTTTGGGCAGATCATTGCCGCCGTCAGCGTGCCGCTTGCGTGTTGCGTCGCAAAGCGCGGCGGTGGAGCTCAGTTCGAAAGCCAGCAGTGTAGCCGCCGGCGAACCGATATCGGAGTCCGGACGCGGTTGCCAGTGCGCAACGCTCGTGGCAGCCCAACAAAGGGAAACCGCCAGCAGCAACGCTGTCACGGCTCGTCGGACTTGCCCAGGCTGGGACATCTATCGCTCATCATATCCGAAAGCCGGACCCGCAAACGACAGACGGCTACGAACCAACGGCTGATTGTTTACTGGGGTGCTTGATTCCTCGATGCCGGATGAGGCGATGGATCCCGCCGTTGCGGCGACGGCCAGAATCTGGTCTGATCTGTGATGAGCGTTTGGCAACCTTGGTATCGTCCTCGCCATGCGATCCATCGCCAGGACCAGAGAGGAAACCTTCTCATGAGTAGCGAGCCCCAGGGCCTTGAGAATCAAAGAACATCCATAGCGCCCATGCTCTCGGTCCGAAAGGGCGCCAAGGCCATCGAGTTCTACGTGGCCGCGTTCGGCGCTCGCGAGTTGTTTCGCGTTGACGACGAGAGTGGCGCCGTCGTAGCGAGGCTGGGCGTGGAGGAAGCTGAATTCTGGCTCGCCGACGAGTCTCCCGAGCATTTGAATTTCAGCCCTGAATATCTCGGCGGCGGCTCGGTGCGCATGGTAATGACCGTAAGCGATCCGGATGCCGCCTTCAACCGCGCCGTCAAAGCGGGAGCCAGAGTGATTATGCCCGTGAGCGATCAGTACGGTTGGCGCTTGGGGAGAATCGTCGATCCATTCGGTCACCACTGGGAAATCGGCAAGCCATTAGGCGATTCCGATCAGAGCAAGTAAGCAGAGAAGGGTATACGTGCACCCATTTTTGCCTTTTGACTTTTGCACTTTGCCTTTTGCCTTTTCCTAATCTCGATGCGCGCGCCGCGACCGAGTTTGCCGGCACGAGACGGCCTCGGCGCGCAGTTCTTTCCAAACCCAATCGGCGCGCATCCAAAGCCCAACGTCTTTCCACCGTAGCAATCGCCCCGGCCGGTGCTACCATACCGCAGTGCGCCGCGAACTCCTTTTCCTCACGCTGCTTTTCTGGGCCCTCACCGCCTGGAGCGCCCTCGAGCCATACGACCTCCACGACTGGTGGCTGGAAATCGCAACTCCCGTCGCCGGATACGCCGTGCTCGCGGCGACCTGGCGCCGCTTCCGCTTTACGCCGCAATCTTACCGGCTGATGTTCCTCGAAGGGGTGGTACTCATCGTGGGCGCGCATTACACCCACCAACGCGTGCCGCTATTCAACTGGATCGCCGAACAACTCGGAACAACGCGCAACGACTACGACCGCCTGGCCCATTTCGCCGTCGGGTTTCTACTCGTCGTTCCCGTGCGCGAGCTGCTCGTGCGCCTGTCGCCGCTGCGTGGCCGCTGGCTTTGGGGGATGAGCTTCGTGGTGATACTGGCCTGGGCGGCGTTCTACGAAATCTTCGAGTGGTGGGTCGCCGTCCTCGCGGCGCCCGAAGTCGGTATCGCCTTCCTCGGATCCCAAGGCGACGTCTGGGATGCGCAAAAAGACATGCTGCTGGATGGACTCGGAGCCATCGCTGGGTTGCTTTGCTTCAGCCGCGCTCACGATCGCGAGCTCTCGGGCGTCGCAGCGAACACTGCCGCACCCTCGTCAAACAATTGACGATCCGCGGCGATGCGACGGCGTCATGCCTTCCAGGGATTCAGAACCGCCACCTGAGCGCTCTGGAAATCTGCGACGTTCCGGGACACGATGGTGAGGTTGTAGTGGACAGCCGTCGCCGCGAGTAGCCCATCAATGATAGGCAACGGCACTCCCCTGGACTTGGCTTGCGCTGCCAGAAAACCCCAACGATCCGCCACGCGCCCATCAATAGGCAGAATGCGGCCTGCAAAGCGCGATTGCAGATCCACTTCCAGCCAGGTCTCCAAACGGCTTCGCCTCTTACTCTGAGAAAGACCGGCGAGACCCTTGCGAATCTCTCCTAGCGTTAACACGCTGATGTAAAGGAGTGTCTCCTCAGCCTTCTCGATCCAGTCCATGACGCGGGGTTCGGGGCGGCTGCGTACGAGCTCGGAAATACAATTCGTATCCAACAGGAAGCCGCTCATATCTCTATGTCGCGCCCTGCATCCTTATCCCGCTCGAAATCTAGTTCAAGACCGACCAAAGGCGATTCTCGAAAAAATTGCAGGAGACTCCGCGGCTGCCGCGAGCGAGCCACAAGTTGATCGAACTGCTCGGCCGGAACCATGACCACGGCGTCCTTGCCTTGACGAGTAATGAGTTGCGGCCCCTCCGTTCGGGCCAGGCGAAAGACCTCGCTAAAACGGGCCTTTGCGGTTTGCAGTTGCCATGAGCGGCCCGCCCGGAGTTCCGGCTTGGCGCGGGGCGCTTCGTGCGGGGACTTTTTAGAGGGCCGTGGCATATCTTAAAATGACTAGTCTGACTAGTTTCAGTATCGGCTAAAAACTAGTCGCAGTCAAGACGAGAAGGTCGTGGTTCCTGGAAGCCCGCCGGCTAATCAATCTTCTTGGCGCGCATCTCATCGCCGCCAATATGGAAAGTCACGCCGGTAGGAACGCCGTCTGAAGTCAGGTCGAAAACCATCTTGGCGGCGGTCCAGCGGAACGAAAACTCTTGGGGCGAGTTCGTCACTAGATCGAGCCCGGCGACAGTAAGCACTTGCGCGAACAGCCGCGAGCCGTCTCGCGTGATGACGATGTTTCCCTGCCTGCTGAGCTGATATTTGCCGGTGTAGCGGTCCAGCACGTCGGGCGTCAGCGTGATGACCGGTTTTTCGGGGCCGGCGGGCGGGCCGGGGTCGACGGTCTCCTTCAACTCGCGCACCCAGATATTTCGATAGCGCACCGGGTTTCCGTGGTCTTGCAAAGAGAGCGGTAACTTGTCGGCGTTCGATTCGTAAGGCTTGTATTGCAGCCACGAAGTGCCGCCCCAGATCTCGACGTTGTCCTGCACCAGAACGCCGTTGTGCAGCACGGTAATTCGGGCCGGCTTCACGAGCGTGCCGTCGGGAACAAAGCGCGGCCGGCGGAATACGATGTCATAGCTTTGCCATTCGCCGGCCGGGCGGCTGGCGTTCACTAGCGGCGGATACTGGCCGTAGATCGCGGACGCCTGCCCGTCGGTGTAAGTGATATTGGTGTCGGAATCGAGAACCTGCACTTCATAGAGTCCCATCAAAAAGACTCCGCTATTGCCTCTTCCCTGCCCCCTGCCTTCCGCCGGCACCGGAGCCGCCCATTCCACGTGAAGCTGCACGTCGCCGAACGAGTCGCGCGTGTAGACATACCCGCTGCCGCGCACCGACTCCATATAACCGTCTTTGACGATCCATCGCGCCGGCCCGCCATCCTGGCTGCGCCACTTGGAGACATCACTGCCGTCGAACAGCACGATGGCGTCGGATGGAGCAGGCACCGGGAGCGCCAACGATGAAGTTACCTTCGCGGGGCGCGGGCGGTCCATGTCGTGCGCCTTCCATCGCCCCGGCGTCTGCGCCGAGCTGTTGGAGATTCCCAGAAGTATCGCCATGCCTATGCCGGCAACAAAGACCGGGCCCTTCATCACGTAGCTTTGAGTGCTGTTGGATCGATGTCTCTTTCTCACGCTTCCTCCGACTGGGCTATGGTTGCATTTCATGCCACGCTATTAGAGGGCAACACGAAACTTGCTCGCAAACGGGCAATCCCTCGTACAAGCGCCGAGTTGCCCGGATAGGAGATTCTACCGCCGAATCGTCAGCATCGGCGGAAGCCGTCGCGAAAAACGGCGTTACCGCAAAGCGTGAAACAAGTATCTCAGCATATCGATGCCGGGCGCGGAAACTCCGGCTCAATTCGGTCGTTATTGTCTCAAGCTCTCGCATGATATACTGCAACCCGGCGAATCGCTAGTGCGCGCGTGCTGCACCAGGACACGACTACCATGACGAGACGTGAGATTCTCAAAGCCGCCGCCGTTGCGGCCCCTGCGTTGAGCTTGGCCGGCGCCGCCTCCGCTGCCGGAGAAAAAGTACTCAAGAACATGGGCTCGGCGGGCCCGGGCCTGGGCGCTCGCATCCGCGCCGCCCGCCAGGCCGGCAAGGAATTCGACATCGTCGAATACTGTCACGAAAAAGGTCTTGGCGCGGCGCACACCTACCTGCGGGGCGAGCTTGACGCGGCGGAAATAAGCAAACTCCGCGCTCAGATCAACAAATATGACATGCGGCTGACGATGGGTTTGCGTTCGCCGCGCACTGACGCCGATCTGCCGGCCTACGAAGCCGCCGTCAAAGCCGCTTCCGAAATGGACGGCCGTGTTGCCTGCGTCCATGACCCTTTTTCGGGACGCCGCTATGAGCAATTCAAAAGCGCCGCCGAGTTTCATGAATTCGACGCCCTGTGCAAGACCGCGGTGCAGCGCGCCGAGCCCATCCTGCGCAAATACAAAATGCCGCTCGCGATCGAGAATCACAAGGGCTGGCGCGCCGACGAGCTCGCCGCCTGGGTGAAATCGACGGGCAGCGAATACGTCGGCGTCTGCCTCGACATGGTCAACAACGTCTCACTGATCGAAGCCCCGATGCAAACGATCGAGACCTTGGCGCCCTATACATTTTTCGTCAGCTTCAAAGACATCGGCGTGGACTTTTACGAAGAAGGATTACTGCTTTCGGAAGTGCCCTTCGGCGACGGCCACCTCGATCTGGCTGCGGTCGTCGCGATGATGCAAAAGAAAAATCCTAATATGCTGTTCCAGCTCGAAATGATCACGCGCGATCCCTTGAAGGTGCCGATTTTTACCGAGCAGTACTGGAAGGTTTACGACGACAAGAGCCCGGTGCCGCCTCGCGACCTCGCGATGCTAATCGATTGGGTGCGCAATCATCCGCCGAAGAAGCCGCTGCCGCGAACCTCGGGTTTGACACCTGAGCAGCAGCTTGCTCTAGAGGATGCCTGCAATCAGCAGTGTATTGACTACGCGCGGGCGAATCTGCCGTTGTAGGCCGAGGCGGAAACACGAACAGAGCGAAGCAGCTCACAAAACCACCCCGGAGTGTTCGATGAGCGCGTGGAAGAGCCCTCGTCTAGGCTTGTTCGCCATCCTAACCAGTCTGGTAGGCATCGGATGGATGCGCGCCCAATCGACATCGTCTTCCTGGCCGCCTCTCGTCCAAAAAGTCACATCCGAATCACCTGCGCTGCCGGTCGATGAGGCGATGAAGACATTCTTCCTGCCGCCCAGCTATCGTTTGGAACTCGTCGCCAGCGAACCACTGATCCGCGACCCCATCCTGATGGATCAGGACCCCGACGGCCGTCTCTACGTCATCGAAATGCCTGCCTTCGCTCTCGACGAGACCATGCAAGACTCGCATGAACCCATCTGCCAGGTCGTGATTCTCGAAGACACCGACAACGACGGGCGCATGGACAAGCGCACCGTCTTTCTCGACAAACTGATTCTGCCGCGCGCCGTAAAAGTGCTTGCGGACGGTGTTCTCATCGGCGAACCACCCAACCTTTGGCTGGCGAAAGACACCGACGGCGACTTAAAGGCCGACACCAAGGAACTCGTGCGCGATGATTTCGGACGCCGCGAAGCGAACATCGAGCACAACGCCAACGGCCTCTACTGGGGCATGGACAACACGATCTACACTTCCGAGCATGATTGGAATCTGCGCTGGAAAGACGGCAAGTTCCTCAAGGAAGAGAGCCTGGTCCGCGGTCAATGGAATATTTCGCAAGACGACGCCGGACGCATCTACCGCAACTGGAATGAGCAGCCGCTGTTCGTCGATATCATTCCGGTGCGCTACTTCGTGCGCAACCCTAACGTGGTGCGCACGCGCGGCCTCTATGACATCCTGATCGAGCGCGACGAAACCGCCATCTGGCCGGTGCGGCCGACGCCAGGATTACAACGCGCCTACCGCAAGGGTTTTCTGCGGCCCGACGGCACGGCCACGACTTACGCTTCCTCAGCGGATCCTTATATTTTCCGGGGCGATCGCCTGCCCGAGGAAGTACAGGGCGACGCCTTCGTTGCCGATTCACCGACCAACCTGGTACACCGGCTGGTCATCGAAAACGACGGTGCGGGACGCCTCACAGCGCGCGATGCCTACGCCAAAGGCGAATTCGTGGCCTCGACCGACGAGCGTTTCCGGCCGGTGAATCTCTATTCAGCCGCCGACGGCACACTCTATATTATTGATATGTACCGTGGCGTGGTGCAGGACATTGCCTACCAGACCGAATACCTCAACACCTACATCAAAGGAAACGATCTGGCGCTGCCGGTGGGACTGGGACGCATCTATCGCGTCGTACATGAGTCGATGGAGCCCGGCCCCCGGCCATCGCTTTCCGACGACACGCCGGAAGAGCTGCTGAAGTCCTTGTCGCATCCCAACGGATGGTGGCGCGACATGGCGCAGCAGCTCTTGGTTCAACGCAAGGCGGCGTCGGTCGGGCCGCAACTCAAGCAGCTCGCGGTCAGCGCCCCGGACTGGCGCACGAAGCTTCACGCTCTTTGGACTCTCGACGGAATCGACGCCATCGACCCGGCAACTGTCGAAAAATCACTCGCCGACGCGCGGCCCGAAGTACGCGCCGCCGCGGTTCGCATCGCCGAGCGCTGGCTGCGCGAGCCGTCGCATCCGCTGCACGCGAAGGTTCTCAGCCGCATCGATGACGCAAACTGGATCGTGCGGTATCAGTTAGCCGCGTCGCTGGGCGAGTTACCAACAGCCATGCGCGTCCCCGCTCTCGCGGAAATGCTCGGCAAGTACGGCGAGGATCAGATCATCGTCGACGCAGTCATCAGCGGACTCGCCGGCCAGGAACCGGCGATGCTCGACCGGGTTCTCGAAAGCAAGGCGACGGAACAGAAAGCCGCCGATGCGATCACGATGCTATCGGCGGCCATCGCGAAAGCCAACAATCAGCCATCCGCGAGCCGCATCTTCGACCTCGCCGCCGATTCCGGCCGGCCTGCATGGGCGCGCTTGGCGCTGCTTCGTGGATTCGACACCGGCGGTGGGCAAGCGTCCGCGGGAGGCGCTCCTCCGCAGCGCACCCAGGCGAGCGAACGCCTCACGTTTCCGAGCGAGCCGCAATCACTGACTCGTTTGTCCGGAGGTTCCGGCGAACTGGCCGGCCTTGCCGCCAGCGTTGCCCGCCGCGTCGACTGGCCCGGCAAGCCCGCGCCCGCCAGGGAACGCCCCGCGCTCACGCGCGAGCAGCAAGCGCTGGTCGCAAGCGGTGCACAGGTTTACGAAAACTACTGCGCCGGTTGTCATCTCAGCAGCGGCCAGGGCAGCGCTCAAGGCAGCGGCCAAGGCGCAAAGAGTCTGGTCGCCTCGACGTTCGTCCTCGCCAACCCCGGGGCGGTGATGCGCGTCGTGCTCGACGGCAAAGAAGGATCGGCAGGACTCATGCCTCCCCTACGCGCGGCCTTGAACGACGAACAAGTCGCCGCCGTCGTGTCTTACATTCGCAACGCCTGGGGCAACGCCGAGTTTCCCGTGACGCCGTCCGACGCTCAGGAAACGCGCGGCCTTACGTCCCTTCGCAAAACCCCATGGACCGACGAAGAAATCGAGCCGTTCACCCGCGGCCGTTTTCGTGGCGCGCCGCCGCCGCGGCCTTGACGAGATATCGAGCAAGCCACCGGTCCCAATGCAAAGCAGTTTCGTTGGATGATCTATCAGAACAACCGGTAATACGCTAGTTCGAGACGCCGCGACTCAGCTCAGCATCTCGAGCACAACGCGAAACCGAGCCTGGTTGCTAATCATGCGCTCATAAGCCTCGTTGACCTGTTCGAGAGGAAATATCTCCACGCGCGGAAACACATTCCGCAACACGCTGAAGTTCAGCGTGTCCTCCGAATCGCGCGCATGCCCTGAATACCAGCCTTGGATCGAGCGCTTCCGCATGATCAGCGCCAGCGCCGAAATTTCGATCGTTCCACCCGGAGCGGCCGCCAGGATCAGCAGTCCATTGGGCCCAAGCCCTTCGATGACTTCCGCAATCGCTTTGCTGTTGGGCGCCGTGGCGAGAATGACACGCGCTCCGCCTAACGCCGTCAACTGCTCGGCAATGCTTCCATCGTCGCTGTCGAGGTAGATATCCGCGCCAAGCTCGCGCGCCAGCTTCTCTTTGGACTTGCCCCGCGAAATCGCGGCGGTACGAAAGCCAAGCTTGTTCGCGAACTGCACGCCCAGGTGCCCCAGCCCGCCGACGCCCTGCACCGCGACCAGATCGCCGGCCTGCGCGCCCGAATTGCGCAGCGCGTTGTAGGTCGTAATCCCGGCGCACATCAGCGGCGCGGCATCCGCGAACTTCAGGTCAGCGGGAACGCGAGCCAAGGCGTGCTGCGACGCGATCATGTACTCGGCATAGCCGCCGTCGTGGCTAAGACCCGTCACCGCCGCTTTGTCGCAGAGGTGGAAATGTCCTCTGCGGCAGGGGTTGCAAACAAAGCAGTGGCCGCCGTGCCAGCCGACGCCGACGCGTTCGCCCTCCTTCCACGCGGCGACCGCGGAACCGGCCTTATCCAGAGTGCCCACCACTTCGTGACCCGGCACGCGGGGGTAGGCCACCGGAAAGACACCTTCCTTGACGATCACGTCACTGTGGCAAACCCCGCAGGCGGCAACGCGAATCCTGACTTGGTCTGGGCCAGGCTCGGGAATATCCCGCTCGACAAGCTCAAAATCGCCGCCGGCGCGGGAAACCTGCACAGCTCTCATCCTCGCCATGTTTCCTCCAGACGTGAATCCCGTGCGGAACTCGATTCTGGTTGTAGCAGATCTGCCGTCCGCGGGCCGTGCAACTTCCTTCACTCGCGGATCAAAAAGCCCAAATACCGGGGCGCGTGCCCACAGTCTGCCCCGGTGAGTTCTCTCGCGGCTTAGGGCGTAAACGATACACCGATCAGCGGTGTGACGCGATCTCTTAACCCGCCGCTGTCGAGCTTCATCAGCAGGTTGAACGTCACCAGCAGCGTCCCCACCGGATTGATCTTGAATCCCACCGCGCCGTCGGACGTATTGAAGCTGCCCTGCTCGAAGCGCGTCGCCGGGTAGACCGACCCGTCCACGGCGGTGAAGGGCGCCGCGAAGGCTCGTTGCGCATCGATCAGGCGCTGGCCCAGGAAGTCGACGGCCATCGAGAACCGCGGGCTGATGCCGATGTCCACGCCCGCTACGTAAAGGAACTGCTCGGGAAGACTCGCTTTCTCCCCGGTCTGCACGTTACCGGCCAGCACGCTGTTGCCGTTGAACTGATATCCGACGTTGAAGTGCGGCGAGAAGCGCCCGTAGTTGTAGGACAAAACCAGGAAAGGCTTGAAGCCGGCCGCGCCCGTGCCCAGAAAATTCAGCTCATCGCCGGTCGGCAGCCGCACGTCAGCCCCCAGCGCCAGCGCGGCCCGCTCCCATTTGGTGACCGTACCTTTGACGCGCAGCACCACGTCTCCCAGTCCCGAGGCCGAGGAGCCGCTCGAGAACGAGTGCCTCGACACGTCCTGGCCCGACCGGAATGTATGCGGAAAGGTCGGATCGGCGACAGTGCCGATGCGGCGGATGGTGGTGTCGGAAATAACGTCCAGTTGCGCGTTCAGGATTGGCGCGGCCACCGAAACGTCCAGCCTGTCGGTCACACCGAAAGTGAAGAACGTCGTGAACTGGCCGACCTGCACGTCGATGACGTTCTGCGTCGTGATGATGTCGCGCAGGAATGGCGAGTTCGGGTCGACGGTCGGGCTGTGCGTAAACACAGCCGGAAACTGGTCGAGGTCGATATCGTCCATCGTGTCGAAGCTGAATTGCTGATAGCTGAAACCGAGATAGAACTTGTCTTTACCGATCGTCTCGGCGCGTTCCGCCAGGATCGGCCCGAAGCTTTGCGCCGAGCGGTTATAGATGCCCAGCGTCGAGTCGTAGGTATACGTAAAACCGGCCGCGGTCGATGGCAGCGGCAGCGAAGTCAACTGGCTCGCCATGGCCGTATTGAAGGGGCTGAAATTCGCGCGGAACGAACTGTCGAAGTGCGCGCGGTGCGTCTCGCTATCGAGCGTCAGGCCTTCGGGGCCGTAGATCTCCGGGATCACGAATGCCAGCTTGCGGCTTTGCTGCGCGTGGAGCGGCATCCACAGCGCGCACACATACATCACGACGAATGCGACGATCCGAGTTTTCGACGCCATCAGTTTCTCCCTACTACGAGTTGAATTCAATCGGATTCAAAGCCGACTGGCGGGATGGAAAAGCTGCATGCCGTGCGCCGCGGCGGAACTCGCTGCCCTGTTGTCCGCCGGCGCGGGGCACAGCAGGCCGCGCCGAAGGCTGCATACAGTATCTCCGAGTCGAGCCACTAGTTCACCGCCTCGATAAACCACGCCCCCTGCCTTTTGCGCATTGCCACGGTCACAACTTCGTCGATAGGCCTTTGCGGCCCGCGCTCGTCGGCATAACGAATCAGGCGCCGGCAGCGCACCGTTGCCTGGTCCTCGCGGATCTCAGGGTCCGCCTGCGGCACCAGGTCCAGCTCAATGGACGCGGCTACCCGGAACGAATCGGCAATGCGGCGCACCTGATCCGCCGTGAGCGTCGGCCACAAAGCTGTGACTTGCGCTACGTCGCGCGCGCGATAGGCCACGCCATAGCGCCGCAACACGTCGCGTATCGCGTCGGCTTCCGAGGGACGCGGCGCGGGCGGCGGTTCGGCTTTGGCCACCGGGGCCGGCGCTGGGGCCGGTTCCACCGGCGCAGGCGGCCGCATTTCCTTGAGCCGCGCCTGCGCCTGACCAACATAACGGCTGTTGGGGTTCTGCAGCACGTAGCGTTCGAGAACCGCCGCGTCGTTGGACACCCGCGCAGCCTGCCATTTAAGATCGTCGATTCTTGCTTGCGCTTCCTGGCGCAGCGCTCCGTTGGGATTGTCGCGCAAGAAAGATTCGAACGAGGCGATGTCGTCATTGCCGCGGATGCGCGTCCATGCGGCCAACTCTTGAGCCGCTAAGTCAGACGCCGTGGGCCGCGGCGGCGGCTCGTCGGCGACGACCTCGGGCCGCGTTGGAGCCGCGGCCGGCGCTTCGTCGCGCGCCGTTTTTGTGGCAGCGGGTTCCTTCACAACCGGCTGGGCCTTCGGGGGCGCCGAAGTTGCCGCCGGCGGCGATACGACTGCGGGCGGCGGCCTCACCGCGGGCGGTCGCGTGACCGCGGCCGCCGGCGTCTGGGGTGTGGCAGCCGGCGTCTGGGGTGCGGCGGTTGGCGTCTCGCGCGTCGCTTCAGGTTGAACCTCAACGGCCGCGGGGGCATTGGCCGCTTCCACGGCGCCCGTTGTGTCCGCGGGGGCAGCTTCCTTGGTAACGGCCGCGGGCGGTAGCGAAGCGGCCTGCTCGGCCGACGGCTCGCGCGCCATGAAAATCATGACCATCGCGATGACAACCGCCACCGCGGTAGCCAGCCCGAGGTAGATGAGCCGCTGGTCGCCGCGCGCCGCGGTAGCCGGCGCGGAACCAGTCGGGATCGGCGTGGGAAGCGTCGTCGCTCCGCGCACCATCGTGCGATGCCCCTGCAGCGCCTCGAGTTCGCGCGACAGCTCTTCGACTTGCTGATAGCGATCCTTAGGATCCTTCGACAGCGCCTTTTCAACCAGCCTCACCAGCGCGGTCGGAGCATCGGGACGCTGGGTCGCCAGCGACGGCGGCTCTTCGTTGACGATCGAATAGATCACCGCCAGCTCATACTCGCCCTTGAACGGCGAGCGGCCCGCCAGCATCTCATAGAGCACGACGCCCAGCGACCAGATGTCGGTGCGATGGTCGACCGTTTGTCCTTGCGCCTGTTCCGGCGACATGTAAGCAGGCGTGCCAAGGCGCGTGCCGGGAGCGGTCAGCTTGGTCTGCGCCACCAGTTGCGCCAAGCCGAAGTCCACGATTTTGATCACGCCTTCCTTGGTGACCATCACGTTGGCGGGTTTCAGGTCGCGATGGACGATCCCCTCCTTGTGCGCCTTCACCAGTCCGCGCGACATCTGCGCGCCAAAGTCGAGCACCTCGGCGACCTGCATCGTGCCGCGCTCGATTCGCTTCTTGAGCGTCTCGCCGTTGTAGTACGCCATGACGATGAACCAGTGCCCATCGTCGGTCTGATCGATCTGGTGAACCGTGCAGATATTGGGGTGGTCGAGGGTTGAAGTCGCGCGAGCCTCGACGATCAATCGCTTCAGGCGTTCCTCGTCGTCGTCGGTGGCGGGGGGAAGAAACTTGAGCGCCACGTAGCGGTCAAGCCGCAGGTCCTGGGCTTTGTAAACCACGCCCATGCCGCCGCCGCCCAGCCGGCTCTCGATGCGGTAGTGCGAGATGGTTTGGCCGACGCGGTCACGGCGCTGTTCGCTAACGTTCGAGGTTCGATCCGACCCGGACCTCAATGCGTGCTTGAGAAAATTGTCCGCGTGTTGGTCAGACCAAAGAAGATCTTCGACTTCACGGCACAGCTCCGGGTCGTCGGTCTCGAGCTTCTCGAGCTCACGCCGGCTTTCCTCCAGCGGGAGGTTCACAAGCCGGTGGAACCACCCCTGGATCCGCGTCAACCGTTCCGGAGTCATGCCATTTTCTGTCGCCCTTGCAGCTCCTTGTGCAACCAGGCTTTTGCGAATCGCGGTTCGCGGTGCAGCGTTGCTTCCGGAATCCTAGCGACCCGGCAATCTCTTCATGCATCGGTCACAACAAACAATGCGGTTCAGTTACGGGCAAGCGCCCAGGTGAAAATATGCCGTCGCGCCAATACCAGCGCCGCCAAGCGGACATAGGCTTCGTGGACCAGTCCTATGGCCTCGATCGAGACATTCAACCGCTCTCGCCGCATCGTCCGCCGGGCGAGGTGTCGTTCCGGCCTCCTGGGCCGGCCAAGCCCAAGCGATGACTTCCTTATACCTAGCCTTTGAGACCAGTGTACGTCTTGTTTCGGCGCTCGCGCAATTGGCCTTGGGGTGCCGGCATCCGCTGCTCCCCTCCCTGGAGCTGCCGGCGCCGCGGGATCGAACTGCCGTTGCCCGCCCTGTGCCCGGCGCCACGGGCAGGCCACTCCCGGCGTCCGTATGACCGCTGCGGATCGTAGCGGGCGGCCCTCGCCGTTCGGTTCACTGAGCGGTCCTCGCCGTTTCAGGGTTTGCTCGCCGCGCCCGCGGCGCTCCCTAGATGGCTGACGGCCGCCCGGCACTTGGATTAGCGCGAAACAGCCCCCGAATGCGACAAACGAAATTCTCTAAGGGATGAAGAGACGGAAGGGTGAAACCTGCGCGGGCAATGTCACTCGACCGGACTCCCGAAATCGCCGCAGGCGATCCGAGCCCCAATCCGCAAGGGTGGGGTTTGCACAGACCGGATTGTCTGTGCAACAGGTGCGGCAGGACCCCTTTTGCCTTTTGCCTTTTGCCTTTTGCACTTTGCCTTTTGCCTTGCTTTATCTTTGCCCCGCCGCGAGTAAAATGGCCAAACTCCAGGCCCAATCCGCGGGGTCACCAGCCCTCACGCACTGCCGCAACCGCGCGGGAGTTTCCAAAAAGCTCGCGAACAGGCCGTGTTGAGCGGTGAACGGAGCCGAGGGCCGCTTGACAGCAGGGCCGTGATTACCGCGAGGCTTGCTGGGGAGCAAAGCGAACTGAGCCGACCACTTGGGTGTAGCGCCCACGCAGCTCGTCGTATTCGCTCTGCGGAGAGATCATGACGAGGTAAAACAGGCCCTCGGGACGCTTCGACGTCACCAGCCGAACCAGCTCGCGCTCGTTGGGGAGCGCCGAAGGCCCGTCGAGCACCACTTCTTCCCCGGCTTGCCCCCCGAGGGTCTGCGCGCGCCGCTGTCCGCGCAGAGGTTGAAGCTGAGGATTGGAAGCCTGCAAATCGGCGATCAGTTCATCGGTGGCCTTATTGAGACTATCGGAGGGCGCTCGGAAATAACCGGCCAGAATGCCGCGCGCGATCCCGGTTCCGCCACCTTGCTGCTGGACCAGACCATTCGGGGGCGTAATCGAAACCGAGCTGCCGTCCTGGGCGGCGGCGACACGCCACGATTCCGGATAGGCAAGCTCGTAATCACGGCCGCGGAAAGGCTCAAAACCCTGCGGCGCTTGCGTGGCGGGTTCCGCGCTGCCGGCTTCGCCGCGCTGGCGGCTGGGTTCCGCTTTTTTGGGCGGCTTGATTTTCCCCGCCCGCGCCTTCATGTTCGTGAAATCGGAAGAGCCTTTGGTGTAGTTGCCCGGCGGCAGCTCGCGGACTTCCTCCGTCACGTAAGCAACGCGATTGCCCGGGTTCGGGTGGTCGGAGAAAAACTGCGGCATGCCGCCTCCGCCGCCTGCCGACTCTAGCTTTTCGAAAAAGCGGGCCATCTCGACCGGGTCGTAGCCAGCGCGAGCCATCATGCGCGCGCCAACGATGTCGGCGTCCTTTTCCGCATCGCGCGAATACTTCATGAACAAAGAATTTGCGCCAAAGCCGATCCCCATCGACCCCAGCGCGCCGAGCATCCCGCCGGATTTCTCCAACGCGCCGGAGGCCAGCGCCAGCGGAATCTGCCACGCCCGGGCTTTCGTCATCTGGTGCGTCGAATGCCGCAGCGCGACGTGACCGACTTCGTGCGCCAGCACGCCCGCAACCTGCGCTTCGTTGTCAGCCGCCGTGATCAGCCCGGTGTGAACATAGATCGGCCCGCCGGGCAAAGCAAAGGCATTGATGCTGTCATCGGCCACGACCTTGAAGGTGTAGGGATAATCGGGAGCCTGCGAATTCGCCGCCAGCCGTTTGCCGATATTGGACACGTAGTTGGTGAGCTGCTTGTCGTTGACGACCTGAACTTCCTTCTCGATTTCCTTGGCGGCTTCCTGCCCCATCTGCACGTCCTGTTCGGGGCTAAACAGGTTCCAGCCGGGGCGGATTTCCCGCGCCGCCTGAGCGAGGCCCGTCGCCACAACCAGCGCGAGCACAATTCTGCGGACCTTGCTTGCGGATGAACGCACGGCTTTCCTCCTCGTTTACCTGGTGAGACGGCTGGACCTTAGAGATCCGTTACAGAACTATGGGCCAACGGGCGGCCGATTGGCGTGTGCAACGCAGCCCACGCACTACTTCCACGGCAAGTAGCGCGGCACACGGGTACCGTTTTCATTCTATGCCACTTGCGAACTGTTCGGGGTAGTGTCCTGATCTTGCGTTGGGTGCCGGTTGAGGGCGTGACGCCGGCGACCAATCCTCTCGATCGCGACATGGGCAATATCGCCGCAGGCGATCCGAGCCCCATCCGCAAGGGTGGGGTCACATTCTCGATCG
>JBBDWJ010000198.1:0-22792 GCA_040902925.1 Bryobacterales bacterium
CGCCAGCCCGGCTTTCTCACCGGCACCAACATTCCGCCTTCGATCGCGATCGTGGCGGGAAGCTCGCCCGCGGCCACCGGAGCCGCCGATTGATTCACCGCGAACGCCACACCCGTCAAAGCGACAACAGCGGCCAGGGCCACGCCGGCCTGCCGCAGCCGGGCGGGCGGCCGCGAAAACCAGGCAGCCACCAGCGCCAGCGCGACCATGGCGCCGTCGCTCCAGAAAAACGCCGGGCCGACGGCGCGCTCAAGCCAGGGAAAGCAACTACAGTCAGCGCCGCGCAGCGGCTCGTAGTTGTAGGCCACGTAGGCCATGAAGACCAGCAAAAGGACGGCGGAGAAATACCCCCCGATGCGGCGCCATGCAGGGATCAGAAGCAAGATTCCCGCGGTCAATTCGCTCACCACGAGAGCGAGCGTCGCCGGCATGCTCAGCGACACGGGAACCAGCAACTGGGTGAGCTTCACCTGGAACGCGCTCAGGTCGGTGAGCTTCCAAACACCGGCCACCAACCAGAGGGCCGCCATGAGGATTGCCGCGGTCCAGCCAACACCCGTTTTCCAGGCCGGCGTCGATTGTGTTTCGGAACGATCCTCCATGGGAATCCTCTGCTGGGACTTCTTTCTATAGACCGCGGCTCGGACCCTTCGATAGGTCCATTTTCCAGTATAGGTAAACCGGCGGGATCCCGAAAATGAGGGCGGGCTCGGATCGCCCGTCGATTCGCTAGTATTCCGGAAGGTTCTTCAACATCGAAGCGGTTGAGCCGCCGTTGCCGAGTTGCGCGGAGTCGAGTATCTGCCGCGAGGGCTCGTGCAGCGCGCCGATATAATGTGCGTCCGAGCGGCTGGCGCCCATGAGCACGACCGTGTAGGAACGAGCCGGGTAGCGCAGCAACTGAAATTGAATCTCCGCGATTTCCGGCGAGATCCAGCGCTCCTCCTCCGGCTGGCCGAGTTTCAGTACCACGTCGTGGTAAGTATCGGCGACGCCGAGGCTCAAGTAGCGCTGATCGGCCGTATCAGACGAAGGCCGCCACAGATTCCGAAAAGGAAATTGCAGGCCCTCGAAAGCAAACACAACGACGAACAGGCAGGCGGCCAAACCCACCACCAAAGACGCCACAAGGAAGCGGCCGACCTTCGACTCGGCGGATTCCAGACGCCGTATGCTGGGGCGCGGCGGCAGAGATTCTTCCGCTGCCGGTATCGGGTGTTGCCGCGGGCGCGGCATTTCGATCACAGTACGCTGGTAAGGCCAGACTGTGCCTGCTTTGAACTCGAGCTCGCGGTTCAGCCCTACAATCAGCACCGGAGAATCGGAGCTACTGATCGAGCCTACGTAATTGCGCGGGATCCAGATTTCGTGGCCGCCTTTGCCGTTGACGACCCGTAACTCCGACCAGTTTTCGCCATCGAGAGTCCACTCGTTGTGGTCGACGTTGCGGATCGCCGGATAGAACGAAAAACTCCGCCCTTGCAGCGCTTCAACTGAAACTTGGCCCGGGGCAGACGCCATGAAAAGCCATTCCTGCCTGAAGTATAGCGGTAATATCCGGCGCCACAAAGCGGGTGCGGAGCCGCGATTCTCTAGGGATTCAGACGCGGTTTGCCTTGAGGATTCGGCTGGATCCTCGGAAACCAGGGGCGTGACCTTCAGCCGGCCGCGGTTTTTAGCACGGTGGAAGCGGGTTCTTGATCAGAGTGCTCGAGCGCCCGGCCCGAGCCCAGACTTTCCGGGCGGGTCAGGTACTCCACCCACCACTCTTCCTGGCCCGGAGCGTCGAAGACCTCTTGCCAGTGGCGCATAGCGCCAGCCTGCTCCTGCTCGCCGCGGGCCTTTAGGAACTGCAAGAACGCTCCCGCGTCGTCCGCCTCGGGCAGGGTCGACTCAACGAGACTCGTGGCAACTTCACAGTCATTCATGGCGCCCAGATGATCCTGGATGCCCTTGAGGGCTTCCAGTCGCTGTTCCAGGCCGCTTCCGTAGCAGGGACGAAACAATTCCAGCGTGTAGCGGAAACGCTTTACGGCTAGACGCAGATTGTGCAGGTCTTTGACCGAGGGAGAAGACGCTACGATCTCGCGCCCCAGGTGAAAGAAGTCCGCCGCGAGCTTCGGCAATACCTGGCGGGCGCTCTCAGCGGCGGGCCGGGATTCTTCCCACAACAATTCCGGTTTTGATTCCGCCATACCGTCAAGCCAAGCTGAGCCTGTGCCGCCACTTCGGAAACACGCTCCGCTTGGACCACGGATGCAAACATCCCGCTAGTTCCTTCGCGGCTTGCTTTCTCTGCTTCCGCAATCCGTCAAGCACGGGACTGCCTTTGGGCAGGTTCGCCTGTTTCCCAAGATGGAGAGCGATATCGCGATCGCGCACTTCGCCCGCCACCTTCATAACCTTCTTCAGACGCTTGCGAATCTTCTTGGATTCCTTGGAGGGAAAAAACTGTGGATAGACACTGAGGCAGCCTAGGAAGCGCCGGATCGAAACGCGCAAATCGTGGACCGTGTCAGCGCTCTTCGATTTGCGCAGCACACCCATCTGATAGGCGATGCGATCCAGCCGGGCGGCCGCCTGCATGGTGGCGTAATCGGCGATCGCTTTCCCGGCTTCCGGCTTCATCATACGCAGCCCGATTCGAAATCATTGTGCAACATCCCGATGACGGCTGTCACGGGTCTAGATAAATTTAGTGGGTTTTCGGCGCCAAGGTTAAGGGGCGGCCAAAAGTCTGCCGGAAGGCGTGGCTTACCTGCTGCGCCGCCCAGATCTCAAGGTCTGTGTTTTCAGATGATTCCAGGTAAAGCGTGACGCCGTCAGGCCCGCTTCTCGCTTCGACTGAGCGCACTCTTTGCTGGTGGGTGCGGTCCAAACTGTCAGCCAGTCGCAACAATGGCGTAAGGTAACGTACGGTCTTCTTCTCGGACGAGCTGAGTTGCTTGTAAGTCGAATGCTGCGTTCCCGGCAAAGACTTGCGGTGGTAGCGGCACAAATGGGCAATGACCAGTCTTTCGCGGTCGGTGAAGGCCGGCAGGTCGGAGTTGAGAACGACATAGTAAGAGTGCCGATGATGGCGTGTGTCGCTGATGAAGTGTCCTATGTCGTGTAAGTAGGCAGCGGCTTCGAGCAGTTTGCCGTCAGCCGCGGGCAGCTCATGAAAGGCGGCGAGGCCGGCGAACAGGTGGCGGGCCAGGCAGGCGACGTTATCGCCGTGTTTGAGGGAGACGCGGTAGCGTCTGGCCATCTCGCGCACGCTGCGAAGCTGCTCGCCGTCGAGCTGCGCAATCTGCTGCCCGAGGCCGCGGCGTGCCAGGTCGGCGATGATACCGTCGCGCACGCCGGCCCGCGAGTAATAAAGGGAAGGCAGACCGAAGTCCTCCAAGACCCGCGTGAGCACCGCGCACCCCGGAATGATCACTTCCGCGCGCCGCGGCCCGATACCCGGCGTTTGCCGCCGCTGCTCGACGTTCTTGGAAGCCAGCTCGGCGTAAAGCTCGCGCAGGGCGGCGCGCGAAACGCGCAGCCGGTCCGCCAAATCGCGCTGCGGACGGGGGATGCGGTGGATGGCGCAAGCCGCCGCGGAGGCCGTGGCGGAAGTCGCGATCGTGCGGTCGGGGCGTTGCTCCTCGAGAGGCCGCCGGACCGGCGCCAGTTTTTCTCCGATGTATTCCTCGAGCTGGCGCAATTCGAGGCTGGTGGGCGGATCGTGTTTCAAAAAGACTTCCGTGAGCCGCACGGCGCCGATCTTTTGCGAATAGGCCTCGGTGATCTTGCCGTTACGGCTTAGAATCAGCTCCGCGCTGCCGCCGCCGATGTCGATGATCAGGATGGTCTGCTTAGGATGGGGCCAATCGCTCTGCACGCCGAGGTGAATCAGCCGGGCTTCCTCCTGACCGGAAATGACCTCGACCGGCGCGCCCAATGCTTGCGATGCCTGCTCCAGGAATTCATCGCGATTGTAGGCGTCTCGCACGGCCGCGGTCGCCACGGCGCGTGCCGCCGCAACCTGATGCTTTTGGAACGCCTGGGCGGTGCGGCCCAGAAACTCGAAAACGATCGCCGAGGCTTCCGGCGTCAGCTCGCCTGCTCGAAACACCCCTTCCCCGAGCCGGGTAACCTGCCTGTCTTCGGCGAGGATGTGGTGCGGACCGTCCGGCGACGCTTCCGCCACCTGCATGCGGATCGAATTGCTGCCGATGTCAACGGCCCCATAGCGGGACATAAGTCAAATGATATACTAGTCAGTTTCCACCTACCGTGGTCGCTGATGTCTGCTCCTTTCGTTTCCAACCGCTATAAAGGAAAGCTGATCGTTGTCGAGGGCATCGATGGCTCGGGCAAGTCTACCCAGATTTCGCTGCTGAGCCAATGGCTGCGATCACAAAAGCTGGCAGTGGCTTTCAGCGAGTGGAATTCCTCCGACCTGGTGAAGGGCACGACGCGGCGGGGCAAGAAGAAGCAGATGTTCACCCCGACGACGTTCAGCCTGATCCACGCCACCGACTTCGCCGATCGCCTGGAGCGCTACATCATTCCGCTCTTGAAAGCGGGGGCGGTGGTTTGTGCCGACCGCTACGCCTACACGGCGTTCGCGCGCGATGTGGCCCGAGGCGTAAGCCGCAAGTGGGTCCGCAACGTCTACCGTTTCGCCGTGCGGCCTGATCTGGCTTTTTACTTCCGCGTGCCGTTGGACGTCGCGCTCAACCGCATCCTGGGCGGACGCGCCGCGCTCAAGTACTACGAAGCAGGCATGGATCTCAACTTGAGCCGCGACGTCGAAGAAAGTTTCCGGCTCTTCCAGAGCCGTATCCTCGATGAATACGAAGCGATGAGCTCGGAGATGGACTTTCACGTCATCGACGCAACGTTATCCATCGAAGAACAACAACAGCAAATGCGCGGCGTCGTCATGGAGCGTATCGGCGACGCCCTGCGCAACGACATACTACGAGTGCCGGTAATTACGTCCAATGAGTTCCCCCACGCCGCTGCAGTTTTATGACGACCCGCTGCCCGGCGTGGACACGTCCGAGTTGCAAGGCAAGCTCATCGTCGTCGAGGGGCCCGACTCGGTTGGCCGCTCGACACAGGTCGCACGGCTGCGCAATTGGCTCGAGGCGCAGGGTTACGCCGTCGTGCAGACCGGCATGGCTCGCTCGGCGCTGACCCGCAAGGGCATCCAGGACGCCAAGCGCGGCCACACGCTGGGTCCGGTCACGATGACCCTGTTCTACACGACGGATTTTGCGGACCGCCTGGAGAACGAGATCGTGCCGGCCCTGCGCGCCGGTTTCGTCGTGCTGACCGACCGCTACATCTTTTCGATCATCGCCCGCGCCATCGCCCGCCGCCAGGACCGCCGCTGGATTGAGGATGCCGCCAGCATCGCGCTGGCGCCGCACGCGGTTTACTATCTGCGGGCGCCCGTCGAAGATCTGGTGGCGCGCGTGCTCATTGGGCGCGGCGCGTTCGACTATTGGGAAAGCGGCATGGACACGCCGTTCGGCCGCGACCGCTACGAAAGCTTCGTGAAATACCAGGAACGGCTCATTCGCGCCCTCGACAGCATGGTGGACACCTACGGGTTCACCGTGATCGATGCCTCCAAAACGCCGGATCAGATTTTCACCCGCCTGCAGCAATCCATCAGCAAGTTGTTGGGAACCAAGAAGGGCAAGGTAGCCCCGATCGACCAGCCGACCGCCTGAGAAGCTGCCCGCGAATCGGCTACGGGTTAGGTCTCAGTCGCGAGGGTTCGGTCTCAGTCAGTTGAGACCTCATTCCATGCCGCTTCTGAGTTAGCCGGAGGCCGCCCGCTTGCGGCGTGCACTCTTTTGTTTCGTCGGTTGCAGGGTTTGGCCGCTTGCTCTCCAACGGCCGAGCTTGAAGCGGCGTACGTAGCCGCCGCTGTGGTTCGTAATAGTGACGGCCAGCGATCCACCGGCGTCGCACGTATAGGCTTCTTCGATCTCTTGGCCGCTCATCTGCTGCGACCGGCTCACAGCTACACCCTGCAGGTCGCCGCACTCCTGCAAGCTCGGATCGAACGGGAAGCGGATGTCGTCCCACAGCGTGATTTCCCCGATGGGCTGGCCATGCTCGGAGAGATGGCTGCACTCCAGATAGCGGAAATGACCCACGTCGTGGACCGGCCAATAGTGACGGCTGATCCTGAGCGCGTCTTCCTTGGGCCCCGGCAGGGGCGTTTCTTTCGTGAACAGAGGATCGAAAGCGATTCCGCGGCCGTCGTCCCATTCGCGCCAGACCCCGAAATATCGCGTGAAGCGGTCGCGCAAGACGTAGCCGGCCGATTCATCCGCCTGAATCGCCAGACCAATGGCCGTGGTCAGATGGCCATGCACCGAGCGGCGCACGCGGCGGCCGAAGCGCTCGCGCAGCGCCCGCGGGACCAGCGGTAGTTCACTGCCGCCTCCTGCTATGTACACGGAGTCGAGGCGCGGGCCGTCGGCGGGGTTCTCCTCAAACCCCCGGCGGGAGAGCAGACCCTCCACCGCAAGCACCGTCTCCTCGACCATCGGCTGGCAGCGGGCATAGAAGTCCTTCACCGCTACGGCAACTTCGCCCCAACCGTCGCGTACGGCGTCAAGCTCGATCACAATTTTGCGGGAGTTGGGATTGATCGCTTCCTTTTTCTCTCGACACTCCTGTTCCAGGCGGAACAATTCCGACTGCGTCATCTGGTCGCGGACGTCGGGGCCGATCGCGGCGGCATCGAGAGCCATCTCGGCCAGCGCATCGTCGAAGTCGTCGCCTCCCAGTGTCGCCAGCCCCTCGCTGCCCAGGACGGTGTGGGTGTGCCCTTCCAGGTGGACCAGCGAGACGTCAAAAGTCCCGCCGCCCAGGTCATAGACCAGCAGCAGCGAGCTCTCTTTTGCGGCCAGCGTGCCGCGGTGACGATGGCTGAACTCGATACTCGCGGCGGATGGCTCGTTGAGCAGCCCCAGGACTTCGAAACCACTGGCCCGAAACGCTTCCGCGGTGAGAAATCGTTGGTTGCTATTGGCGTTGGCAGGAACGCCCAGGAAGACATCGATCGGCTCGCCGCGTTTGCCCGGCGCGTTGGAATGGTTGAGCAGGCTTTCCTTGAAATCCGCCGTGAGCTCCTCCAGAAGCTGGTGCAGAGGCCAGGCGTGGCCGCCCACTTCGATGCGTGTATGCGGTCCGCTTTCGCCGAGCAGCTTCTTGATCGAACGAATGACGGTCCATTCGCGATCCGCCTGGAGTGAGAACGCCTCCCAGCCATAAGCGCGTTGCTCGCCGCGGACGGCGATCAGAGGCGGATACCAATCTTCCGTCGCATCGTCGTTGCGCTCAAACTGGATCACGGGATAGTTGCCGCGATCTACCGCGGCGGCAACGATGCGTGTGGTCCCGAAGTCGATTCCGAGTTTCATGAGCTGGAGGGGCTACAATTGCCGTTCTCCCGCATTATACGCACACGATTCGCACTGCCCGCCAGCCGTTCGGCACGCCAGGCCGTCCGAGCTCATGGGGCACAAATCGTCCGGGCCGCGACGCTTGGAAGCCAGTGTTGTATAGTGATTTTGGTTTATCCGGAACAACGCCCCTCTCGTTGGACCTTCCTCGCGTTCTCAGATTTTTGGAGTTTATTGAATGGCCGCTGACAAGCCGTACGATCCGCCCGAGCACTTTTCCGGGAAAGCTGCGATCAGCAGCATGCAGCAATACGAAGAGCTGTACGAGCAGGCGCAAGCCGACCCGGAAGCGTTTTGGGGCAAGCTGGCCGGGCAGGAGCTCGACTGGTTCGAGAAGTGGTCGACGGTTCTCGACTGGTCGAACGCTCCGTTCGCCAAGTGGTTTGTCGGCGGCAAGCTCAACATGAGCTACAACTGCCTTGACCGGCACCTGAAAACCTGGCGCAAGAACAAGGCGGCGATCATTTGGGAAGGCGAGCCGGGGGATACCCAGATCCTCACCTACCAGGAACTGCACCGCCGGGTCTGCCGTTTCGCGAACACCTTGAAGAGCCTGGGCATGAAGACCGGCGACCGCGCCATCGTGTACATGCCGATGGTGCCGGAGCTGCCGATCGCGATGCTGGCGTGCGCCAGGCTGGGGATCATCCACAGCGTCGTTTTCGGCGGTTTTTCCGCTGAGGCGCTAAAGACCCGCATCATCGACCTGGACGCGTCCTTGGTGATTACCGCCGACGGCGGCAACCGCCGCGGCAAAGCCGTGCAGCTCAAGGAAGCCGCCGATGAAGCGATGGAGGAATGCCCGGGCATCAAGCACTGCGTCGTCTACTCCCGGCTGCGTGACAAGATCTCGATGAAGCCCGGCCGCGACCACCTCTGGCAGGACATCGAAGCCGATGCGAGCGATGTCTGTGAGCCGGCGCAGCTCGATTCCGAGCATCCGCTTTACGTCCTTTACACCTCGGGAACCACGGGCAAGCCGAAGGGGATCGTCCACACCACGGGCGGCTATGCGCTGCAGGTCGCCGCCACGATGAAATGGGTCTTCGACCTCAAAGATGAAGACACGTACTGGTGCGCGGCCGATGTTGGCTGGGTCACCGGCCACAGCTACATCGTCTACGGTCCTCTGTTGCACGGCGCGACCACGGTCATGTACGAAGGCGCTCCGGATTTCCCCGAGCCCGACCGTTTCTGGCGCATCATCGAGAAATACCGGGTCAATATCTTCTACACGTCACCCACGGCAGTCCGGGCGTTCGTGCGGCAGGGAGAGCACTGGCCCAATCGCCACGACCTGTCGAGCCTGCGGCTGCTGGGCTCGGTCGGTGAGCCCATCAATCCTTCCGCCTGGGAGTGGTATCACGAGATCATCGGCAAAGGGCGCTGCCCGATCGTCGACACATGGTGGCAGACCGAGACGGGCTCGATCATGATTTCGCCGATCCCCGGGGCGACGCCGCTCAAGCCGGGGTCAGCTACCAGGCCGCTGCCCGGTGTCATTGCCGATGTCGTCACCGCGGAAGGGGACCCAGTCGAGGCGGGTGGAGAAGGGTATTTGATCCTCCGCAAGCCCTGGCCTTCCATGTTCCGCACTCTTTGGGGCGACCCCGAGCGTTTCAAAGAGAACTACTGGACGCGCATGCCCGGCGTTTATTTCACCGGCGACGCGGCGCGGCGCGACAAGGACGGCTATATCTGGGTGTTGGGGCGCGTCGATGACGTGATGAACGTCAGCGGCCACCGCTTGAGCACGATGGAGCTGGAGTCGGCTTTGGTGCGCCACGAAACCGTGGCCGAGGCCGCGGTAATCGGCAAGCCCCACGAGATTACCGGCCAAGCCGTTGTTGCATTTGTCACGCTCAAGAAAGGCATCGAGCCCAACGACGAATTGGCGGCGACGCTGCGCGAGTGGGTCTCGCGCGAGATCGGCAAGTTCGCCCGCCCGGAGCAGATTCGCTTTACCGAGGCTTTGCCCAAGACCCGCAGCGGCAAAATCATGCGGCGTTTGCTCCGCGAGATCGTCACCAGCGACAAGGTCACCGGCGATATCACGACGCTCGAAGACCTTTCCGTGATTAATCGGTTGGCGACGGCGCCGCAAGAGGAATAGCCCCGATCATCCCCAGGGCGCGGGGGGACAGCCCCCCGCACAACGGCAATCATTCAACCGGCATCTCGGTGGGTGACGGTCCCCGCCCACGGTCCCCCGCCCACGGTGTACCGTCCCCGCTATGATGAAAAAGTGCCGGAAATCACACCTTTAGCGGTGGTCCTGCTCAGCGGCGGCATGGACAGTTGCGTGACCGCAGCGATCGCCGCTAAGTCACACCGGCTGGCTCTGCTGCACTCCTCCTACGGGCAGCGCACTGAGGCCCGTGAGCGCCGCGCCTTTGAAGAGATCGCCGGCCACTTCCAGGCGGCGCACCGGCTCCAGATCGAACAGCGTTATATGACGCGGATTGGCGGATCGGCCCTGACAGACACCTCGATCGAGGTTCCTGACGCTGACTTGGTAGCCGCCGAGGCCGGCCGGATTCCCGTCACTTACGTCCCGTTCCGCAACGCTCATTTTCTGGCCGCCGCCGTCTCGTGGGCTGAGGTTCTGGGTGCGGAGAAAATCTTCATCGGCGCAGTGGAGCAGGACAGCTCGGGCTATCCGGACTGCCGGCCCGCCTACTACGAGGCCTTTGAGAAGCTGGCCGCCTTGGGGACCCGTCCCGAGACGCGGATCGCAATCGAAACGCCGCTGATCGCGTGCTCGAAGGCCGAAATCGTGCGGCGCGGGACGGCCCTCGGCGCCCCCCTCGACCGGACCTGGTCGTGCTACCAATCCAGTGAGGAGGCGTGTGGGATTTGCGACAGCTGCGCACTTCGACGGCGGGCATTCGCCCAGGCGGGCCTCGAAGACCCGATTCTCTATGCCTCCGCTGCCAAAAAATCACGAAAACCCTGAAACTTACCTCGCGCTGGGACCGCCTTACCAGGGTAGGGACGTTGGCCCGATGTGGGCTGCAATGTTGGCCCATGTGGGTTGGAATGGTGTATCCTTACGTGGGAAAATGAGCTTGCGCACCAAGGAGTGGATGATGTCATTAAAAATGGTTCGTAGTGCCTTGTTACTGTCCGCGTTCGTGCTCTTTAGCGGCGTATCGTTCGCCCAGGTCGGCTCGATCGCCGGCAAGGTCATCGGAGAAGATGGCCAGCCGCTCAAAGATGCGCTCGTTCTGATCGAGCGGACGGACGTAAAAGGCAACTACAAGGTCAAGACGAAGAAAAAAGGCGACTACTTTCACGCGGGTCTGCCGCTCGGAACTTACAAAGTGAGCGTGGAAGTCAACGGCACCATCGTTGACAGCGTCAACGGCGTTCGTTGCGGCATGGGAGAACCGACCAACATCGACTTCGATCTTGCCGAGATGAAGCGGAAGCAGAAGGCGGCGTCGGCCGCGGCCGGCGGCGCGGCCCCCGCCGCGTCGGACGATCAGTTGCGTTCGATGTCACCGGAAGAGCGCAAGGCCTATGAAGAGTCGCTGAAACAGCGGCAGCAGCAGATCAGCAAGAACAAGGAACTCAACGAGTCTTTCAACAACGCCATGGTGGCTAAGGAAATGGGCGACCTGCCCAAGGCGATCGAGAGCTTCAAGACCGCCGCAGCCCTCGACCCCGAACAGCATGTCGTATGGGCCAACCTGGCGGACGTGCAGTTGTCGCTGGCTCAAAAGTCGACCGGCGACGCGCGTACCCAGCTCTCCGAGGATGCGATTGCCTCCTACGACAAAGCGATTGCCTTACAACCCGCCAACGGCGCCTATATGCATAACAAGGGCTTAGCCCTGGTGCGCGCGGGAAGGATCGAAGAGGCCAAGACGGCGCTGGTGAAGGCAGCGGAGCTTGAGCCGGCCAACGGCGGAAAGTATTTCTTCAATCTGGGCGCGGTGTTGATCAACTCCGGCAACACCGAGGGCGCCATTGAGGCCTTTCGCAAGGCCACCGAAGCCGATGCGAAGTACGCCGAGGCTTACTTTCAACTTGGCACTGCCCTCGTAGGCAAGGCCGAGATGAAAGAGGACGGCACGATCGTGCCCGTGGCGGGGACTGTCGAAGCCTTCAAGAAATACGTCGAGCTAACGCCGAACGGGCCGAACGCGGAGGCCGCCGCAAGCATGATCGCGTCGTTGACCGGAACGGTCGCGACGACGTTCACGAACAAGTAGAAGACGATATCGTCCGGTCTAGCGCTGGAGCGAAGTTTATTTCCCACAGACAAGGGCGTCGGGGCATCCTCGACGCCCTTTTGTTTGAGTTGCCATGTTCCGCACGCTGTTTTTTATTCTCGCGCTGGCGCTCGGGCTATCGGTCCTGATGCGCCTGGTGATTTCTATTGCGCGGAACGTGCAGTCGTTGATGGGGCTATCGAACGACTCGGGAAAGGGCGAGCGGCGGAAAGCAGCCAAATCCGGTGAGGCGAAGCCTTCGGGCCACTTCGTGCGCGACCCCGAAACCGGTACCTACATCGACCAGAATCTTGCCGTCAAAACCGTCATCGACGGCGAGACCTACTATTTTGAGTCCGAACAGACGCGAGACGCGTTTCTGCGGAAGGCGCGGACGTAGTTTTTTTGGCGTTTGCCGGATTTCTGTCAGGCCCGACGCGGTGGCCCCACCCTTGCGCGGCGGGGCTCGGATCGCCCGCGGCGATGTCTACATCCTCGCGAGTTTCCGATTCTTACAGCGCTAGCCCGGGGCTAGACGTTTTTGACTGGCCGCACGGGCCGCCGGTTGGGGCCGCGGTACTCGTGGCGCTTGGCGGACCAGCGCGCCGGGCCGTACTCGCCCATATCCATTTCCCCGGCCATCGAGTCTCCGTTCACCTTGCCTCGGAAGTCGAACCCGAAGCGCGTTCCCTCGTAGGGATGCGAGCTGCGGAAACGGACTTCATCGCCTTCGACCACGCCGCCCAGGTCTCCGGAAGTGACTTCTCCTTGGTGGGCGCCGGCCAGCGACTCGCCGTCCTGGTCGAAGAACAGCGAATGCCGGGCGCTGCCCAACACGAATTCGATATCGAGATCCCATTGCCCGGCCACGTCCGCGGTGGGCGCGGTAGATTTGACCGGGCGGCTGATTTGGGGCGGCTTCGAAAGAATGCGCGCCAGCGTGGCGGCGACCACCGGTGCATTGCCAGGCTGCATCTGCCAAGGCATGATGCCGATCGAGCTTTCGCCCTTTTCACGCCAGTTTCCCGACCCGCTGGCCAATACGATGCGTGGATCGTTGTTGAAGACGTAGCGGTCGACCTCTTCGCCGGCAATGCCAAGCTGCTCGGTGTCCCAGCGGATCGTCAGCCGCGGTGAGCGGTTCGAAAGGCCGCGCGGCTCACGGACTTCGGTCGTGACGCCGGGGACTTTCTCGACGCTTTTGGCGATCTCGGCGAGCCAGCCTTCCCACTGCTTCCACTCGGCTTTGTGGTCGCGCCGAACCCACATTTCGACTGCGGCCAGCATACCCATGATGTCTTCCTTGCCGGCTTTCATCGGCCGGCCAAAGGCATGGTGCGGCGCGCTGTTCAACCAAGCAGCCTTAATCAGGTCTTTGCGGCCCAACAAGATTCCAGCGCTCTGGGGGCCTCGCAAGGCCTTGCCTCCGCTATAAGCGACAAGATCCGCCCCGCGGCTGAGATGGACGTTCGGGATGGTAAGATCCTCAGCCGCCGCGTCCACCAGCACGGGAACGCCCTGCTCGTGCGCGATACGGGCGATCGGCTCGAGGCCGAACGGACCCGCATCCTCGGGGGTGGCGAGCACCATTACAAGGGCCGTTTGCGGACCAAGGGCGGCTCGCAGCTCCTGTTCGTTTTCCACATCCACAAACTTGACGCCCAGCATGCGGATCGCGTGGTCATAAACATTGCGCGAGTAGCGCGGCGCGATGACCTCGTTTTTCATGCCGGCGAGGTTGGGGAGGCGCTGCATCCGCTCCGGGTCGCCGCCCGCAATCGCGGCGGCCGTGGCGTGCGCCAGGGCGGCGGCGCAGCCGCTCGTGACCATGCCAAATTCGGCGCCGGTCAGGTCCGCCAGCCGCTTGCCCACAGCCTCCATGAGCTCGTCGATGTGGACATAGTGGCGCGAGGCCTCCATCATCGCCTGCTTCACTTCAGGCAGGCTGAGCGAGCCGCTGATGATGGTAAAGGTGCCCTTGCAATTGATCACCGGGCGCACGCCGATCGACTCGTAGAGATTCGAATCGAAGGTCATCGCGGGGGCGGCCGCCAGCGAGGCCCTGTTCGACAGCAGGCCCGCCGCGAGGAGCCCTCCATGGCGGACCAAGTCACGGCGGCTCAGGCCATGGGAGGCCAAGCTCTGCTTCTTGCTGCCAAATATTCGCATCATGATTGGATCTCCTCGGCGGGATGGGGTCATGCAATCTGAAACGCTCGCGAAGCGACTTGCGGCGGGCTCGCTGCGTTCCGCGACTCTTCCCTGAGGGCCGGCAGGAGCAGGCTCCGAAACGCTACAGCCCCACCTTGCACGCTGCCCGTCTCAGCCTAACTCCGTTGCCGGCGGCTGCGCAATAAGCCTTCCAGCGACGGTCAGACTGCGGCCCAGAGCTTTTTCAGAAACGCGGTACCCTGCACGGCGATATCGTCGGGGTGCGGCGCGAGGTCGCGCCAGATGGCGGTCGCGGCCGACAGCTCGGGGATCGTGGAGTTGAAAGACTCGATGGTGAGCCAGCCGTCATAGCCCATCACCTGTAGCGAGCGCAGAATACCTGGCCAATCGACATGGCCGCTGCCAGGGATGCCGCGGTCGTTCTCGCAAGTGTGAACATGCTTGAGGTGCCTGCCGCATTGGCGATACGCCACGGCGACGCTTTTGTCCTCGATGTTGGAGTGGAAGCTGTCGAGAAGCACTCCTATGTTGGGGCTGTCGACCTCTTCGACGAACTTCACGGCGTCTTCGGCCGTGTTGAGGAAGTAGGTTTCGAAGCGGTTCAGCGGCTCGACAGCCAGCTCAACGCCTTTTTTCTTGAGGACAGGCCCCAGCTTCTGGTGGAACTCAACTGCCCAAGCCCATTCTTCTTCGTTTCGACGCCGGCCGGGCAGATCGCCGACCGGGGCATAGCTGGGGCCGCAGATTAGCTGGCAATCCAGTTCGGCGGCGATATCAATGACCTGTTTCCAGTGCTTCAGGGCCTTTTCGCGAACTTTGGCGTCTGTGCTGATAGGATTGGCGCCCGCCGGGTTGATCGAGACGAGCGTGCAGGCGAGCTTGTGCTCCTTGAGCGTCTGCTTGAGCGCTTTGGCGTCGATATTTTTAGGGTCAAAGACCGGAATTTCCAGGCCTTCGACCTCCACTTTCCTCAGTTTGTCGAAGGGAATGATGGCGGCGTCAAATTCGGCCGACCAGATCAACGTGTTTACACCCAGACGCATGCCAGACCTCCGAAAACCCGCGATAGCAGCGGGAGGGCGCAGTCGCTGACGCGGCTGCTCCCCGGCTGGCTGTGGCCAAGCCGCTCGCGCGGGCTGACTGGATCCGGTCCGCCCCGACGATTCGCACCATTATGTCACGCTTGGGGAGGCGGCTAGTTTCGGACGTCATCCCGGGCTTCCAAACGCGCCGAAAGCTACGGCAACCTGAGCAGATTTCCCGCCAAACCGAGGGCGGCGCCACGTAGCGTAAACTAGTCGGTTCACAACGAACGGAGTTTTGCCTTCGCTTCGGATCAACGGATCAACCGATCAACCGCCTATGCGCAGCAACCTCGTCGTCGCAGCCGCCTTTCTCCTGCTGGGCATTTATCTTGCGGCCAGCGCGGCGATCCTCCCCGCAGGCATAGGGGGGCTCCCGGGGCCGGGGTTCTTTCCGCAAGTAATCGGTTCGGTGACAGTTCTGCTGGCCGTTGGCCTGTTGGTTCAGACCGCCCGTCGCCGCGAGCCCGGAAGCTTTGCGCTGGCCAACAAAGGCGCGGTTGCGGGAGCCATTGGCCTGATGTTCCTCTATCTGCTGCTGTGGGGCACCGGCTGGTTCGCCCTGAGGACCGCCGTCTTTTTGACCCTGTTGCTGCGCTTCCTCGGGCAGCGCTGGGGGACGAGCGTCCTCGTCGGGGTAGCTCTCACAGCCGCCGTCGTGGGCGCCTTCCAGTACGGCCTGCGGATTTCCCTGGAGTAGCCGCCCATGACCGCCGATATACTCGATGGACTCCAAGCCGTATTGCAATGGCAGGTTCTGCTGTTCCTGCTGGGCGGTGTCGCGCTCGGCGCGGTGTTTGGCGCTCTGCCGGGCCTCACCGCTACCATGGGCGTGGCGGTGCTGACCCCGCTGACCTTCTGGCTGTCGGCCGAGGAAGGCCTCGCCATGCTGCTCGGGATCTATTGCGGGGCCATCCCGGCAGGCGGCATTCCGGCGATCCTGATCAACGTGCCGGGGACCCCGGCCTCGATCGCTTCGTCCTGGGACGGCTATCCGCTGGCGAAGAAAGGCCAGGCGGGTCTGGCGCTGGGCATCAACGCGCTGTGCTCGGCGGTTGGGCAGCTCACCAGCGTGCTGTTTCTGGCGATTTTGGCCTTTCCGATCGCTTCCTTCGCCTTGCGGTTTGGCCCAGCCGAGTATTTTGGGCTCGCGTTGTTCGGCATCAGCCTGATGGCCGGGGTTTCCGGCAAGCGGGTGATCCAAGGGCTTCTGGCCGGAATGCTGGGGCTAGCGCTGTCGACTGTCGGGTTGGACCCGATGACGGCCTTCCCGCGCTATACGTACGGATTCTCGGAGTTCCTCGACGGCGTCTCGTTCGTGCCCGTGATGATCGGCCTGTTCGGGCTGGCGGAAGTGCTGGTGCAGATCTCCGAGCGCCACAGTGCGCTCTCGAAGCCCCCGTTGGCGCTCGGGCGCATCTGGCCCAAGCTTGCCGAGTGGAAGCAGATGTTGCCGGGAATGCTTACCGGGGCGGGTTTGGGCACCCTGGTAGGGGCGATCCCCGCCGCCGGCGGCGACATCGGTGCGGTGATTGCCTGGGAGCAGGCGCGGCGGCTCTCCAAGCGCACGGAAGAATTCGGCAAGGGCTCGATCGAGGGCCTGGGGGCCAGTTCCACCGCCTGCAACGCGGCCATCGGCGGCGCCATGACGACGATGCTGACGCTAGGCATTCCCGGCGATGCCGTATCGGCGATCCTAATCGGGGCGCTGCTGATCCACGGTATTCAGCCGGGCCCGCTGTTGTTTCGCGACCACGGCGAGCTAGTGTTCACGATCGTGTTCCTGATTGTTTTCGCGGCGCTGCTGATCATGGTGGTCGGTCTGCTCGGGGCGCGTCCGCTGGCCCGCGTGTTGGACATACCCAACCCCTGGCTGTGGGCCGGCATCGTACTTTTCGGCACCGTCGGCTCCTACGCGCTCAACAACGCGGCAGTCGATGTTTGGGTGATGTTCGCGGCCGGGATTATTGGCTTTTTCCTCCGCAAGGCTGACGTCCCACTAGGGCCGTTGGTGCTGGGGCTGATTCTCGGGCCGATGATGGAGGCCAACCTGCGCCGGGCGCTGATTTTGAGCCGTGGGGATGTGTGGGGAACGCTGTCTCGCCCGATCGTGCTGTTTTTCCTGATAGCGACGGTGTTTTCGCTATTGCTGCCGCTGATCCGCCGGGATCGAAAAGGCGAAGAAAAGGCGTGACCCGGCGACGGGAACGCGATTGCGGGCGTCGCAGGTAAGGCCACCCACAGGTAAGGCTCAAGTCACTGGCTGCTCGACTGTCAATTCCATCAACTGCCCGAGCAACGGGTAATACTCCAGGCTGACCTCTGAACCAACCTTCAGCTCCTCGAGCTTCAACCGTTTCTTGCCGAGCACTTTCTCGGCTTTCTTAGATACCTTGATCTGCTCGCGGCCGGTGGGCTGCGCGAAGTTGAGCTTCAGGTCGTCTTCCTTGTCCTTCTTTCCGGGGTCGACGGTAATGGTGCGTTCTTCCAGATCCACGGCGCTGATCTTGCCCTTGACCTTGACGATCCGCAGAACCGCTTCCGGCTTTTCGCCCTGTTCCTTACCAATGGCGTTCGAGGAATCGCCGGGCCGGGTCTTCGAGCTGGAGTTCTGAGCGAGGGCCAGCGACCCTGCCAGAACCATACCAACGACGACGCTGACCGAAATTGTTCGCATAGGGCTGACCTGAGCGGGATTCGTTCGTGGAACCGCCGCTGCTATGTATTGTCGGACCATCGCGGCGGCAGGTCAAGAAACGTAGAGGGTGTAAGCCTCGCCGAGGCGTGTGGGGCGGCACAAGGGCAGGGGAGTTGTCGAATCGCAACTTATAGCAGCGATTGCAGGTAGTTCACTATCTCCGGACGCTGCCAATCCTGAAAGTTGACGTATTTGCGAAGCACTACGCCTTCCTTGTCGATGAGGTATGTCTCCGGGATCTTCGATGTGCCGTAGCGGAGAGCCACGGACCATTCGGGGTCTCGAACCACGGGGAACGCGACGCGATGGGCCTGCAGAAATTCCTTGTAGGCCGTATCGTCGGTATCGACACTGATGCCTAGCACGACCAATCCCTTGTCCCGCATATCCTCATAGACGCCATTGAGCGACGGCAGCTCTTCGATACACGGCACACAATAGGTTGCCCAGAAATTCAGCAGCACGTACTTGCCGCGGAAATCTTCGAGCCGCAGGCCCGATCCGTCATCGGCGGTGAGGTTGAACGCCGGCGCGCGATCCCCGGCCTGAACGTTGTACTGCCGGAAGTACGGCGCCAGCCGCACCACAAGGCCAACGCTCAGCAGCACCATGAGCGATGCCAGAATTGCCTCTCGATTAAGCCGTGACATAATGAAGTTGGTGTCTTTAATGTAGCCGGGAGGGGGCTATTTCGCAAATGGTTTCGATCACGCGCAAGGCCGAGTTCAGCGCTTCGCACTATTGCGCCAATCCCCGGCTTTCCGCCGCCCAGAACGAGGCCCTCTACGGAAAAGCCAGCTCGCCAAGCGGGCATGGGCACAATTACGTGCTGGAAGTCACGGTTGCCGGCGACACGGATCCCCTCCATGGCATGGTCATGAACCTCAAAGATCTCAAAGAGATCATGAATGAGGCGGTGGTCGAGGTATATGACCATCGGTTCCTGAATCACGAGGTTGCCCCCTTCGATCGCGTGGTGCCCACCGCGGAAAATATCGCCCGGGACATCTGGCGGCGGCTGGAGCCGCGGTTGAATGCGAACGGCCGGCGGCTGCGGTCGATCCGCCTGTACGAGACCCCCGATCTGTTTGTTGACTACAGCGAGGAACAGCACGAGGGCGGCGTCGCGGCCTGATTTTCCGGCGGCGTGATCGGCGCGCCGCGGCGGCGCAAGGAAGCACCTTACGGAATACCCATGCTCCGGTTAGCGAAACGTTATCCGTTCTCGGCCTCGCACCGCTTGCATAGCGACCAGCTCAGCGACAACGAGAACGACCGCCTCTTTGGCAAGTGCAACAACCCGTTTGGACACGGCCACAACTACGTGCTCGAAGTTGGTGTGAGCGGCGAGCCCGATCCGGAGTCGGGAATGTTGCTCGCCCGTCCGGAGCTGGACCGGATCGTACGCCAGGCTGTGCTCGACAGGATCGATCACGCCAACCTCAACACCGACGTCGACGCGATGCGTGGAGTCGTGCCGACGACCGAGAATCTTGCCCTGGTGATCGGCCGTTTGCTGCGCGAGGCTTGGGAGAAGGAGTTTGCGGGACGGCCGGTGCGGCTCGATAGCATTCGCATCGAGGAAACGGCGCGCAACACTTTTGAAGTGACCTATGGCTAAAATCACGACGCCGCACGATCTGGAGACCCTTGGCGCGGACCTGTCCCCCGAGGCTCGACAGCCGAACTCCCGCATGGCGGAGCTAGTCCGCGAAATGATCGTCGAACTGGGCGAAGATCCAGAGCGGGACGGGTTGCAGCGCACGCCGCAGCGGGTCGCGCAGGCGTTTGCGGATCTCACGCAGGGTTACCGCATGGACCCTAAAGAGATCCTCAACGAGGCGTTATTTGACGTCACCTACGACGAGATGGTGATCGTCAAAGACATCGAGATGTTCAGCCTTTGCGAGCACCATCTGCTGCCGTTTTTCGGCAAAGTGCACGTAGCCTACATTCCGAGGCGCAAGGTCGTCGGGTTGAGCAAGATTGCGCGTCTGGTCGAGATGTTCGCGCGCCGGCTGCAAGTGCAGGAGCGGCTGACGAATCAGATCGCGGAAACCCTGCAGGAGGCCGTCGACCCGATGGGCGTCGGCGTCGTCGTTGAGGCGCGGCACCTGTGCATGATGATGCGCGGCATCGAGAAGCAGCATTCCTCGGCCGTGACAAGCGCCATGCTGGGCGAGTTTCGCGAGAACGTGCAGACACGCGAGGAGTTCCTATCGCTGGTCTCGCGCCGGAGCAACGGCATCTAACAGAGGTCGTGGGGTCGATCTTCGCGATAGGCCACCTGTCGGGCGCTAGCCCGCAAATTTCACAAGGAGTCGGCTGCGAGGCGTGATAAGCCCGCGTCTACTTCGTTGCGCTCGCCTACCGTGCTCACCGTACTGTTTAAGTACGCCTCCGCGCGCTAGGCTTCGCGCGCCTCGTATCCACGGGCTTCTGACGCCTCTCGCTCCGACCCCTTGTGAAATATGCGGGCTAGCTTTTCGACCGGGCGGCCTCCAGCTTCTTCAGAAACTCGTTCGGATCCAGCCTGTACTTGAACGCTTTCCTCCCATCGATCATCACTACGGGGACTTGATCGTTGTACAGGCGCCGTAGCTCTTCATCGTCGTCGATGTTGACTTGCTCCAGGTCAAAACGGGCGCGGCGGCGCAGTTCGGCGAGCTGCTGCTTGACCTCATCGCAGAGGCAGCAATCGGGCCGCGAGTAGATGGTGACCGTAGGCATCAGTGATGATAAGCGCGGCGGTAGCGCCGCCGGCGCGGCCGCGACCAGATCAGAATGGCTCCAGCGACAAAGCCTCCAACGTGCGCAAACCAGGCGACTCCGGCTCCCGCTGCTTGGCCATATTCAGCCGCGCCGCTGAAGAACTGGATCAGAAACCAGTACACCAGCATCAGCAGCGCGGGCACTTCGATGGTCGTGAAAATGATGATGATCGGAACCAGCACCACGATGCGGGCCCAGGGAAAGCGCACCACGTAGGCGCCCATTACGCCGGAAATCGCTCCGCTGGCGCCGACCGCCGGCACTACCGAGGTGGGGTTCGCAAGAAAGTGCGCCAGCCAGGCCGCCAAGCCGCAGGCCAAATAGAACAGCAGGTAGGGAAAGTGGCCCAGCTCGTCTTCGATGTTGTCGCCAAAGATCCATAGAAACCACATGTTGCCGAGCAGGTGCATTACGCCGCCGTGCAAGAACATCGAGGTGAAGATCGGCAGCAGACCGTCAACCGGCGGGTAGTGACCCGAAAGAGCGCGAAAACTACGCAGCGGTATGGCGCCGAAAACCTGCACGAACGCCTCGGCCTGCGCCGGCGACTGTAGAAACAGCGAGAGCTGGTACAGAAACACCAGCACGTTGACTATGATCAACGCGAGCGTGACGAACGGAAAGCTCCAGCGCGGCGCGTCGTCTCGGAGGGGAATCATGAAAGCCTAGCCCGAGCGCGCGGGCGAAACAAAATCGGGGTTCGAGCGCCGCTCGCCGTTGCGAATGAGCGCTTCAGCGTCCTCAAGCGTCCCAATCCCGCCACGGGCCCCGAGCGCTTTGCAATTCATCGCCGCCATCGCGTTGGAGAAGTCGAGAATGCGCGGCAGCGGATACTCCCGCACCAGGGCATAACAAAAAGCGCCGTGGAAGACGTCGCCCGCGCCCGTGGTGTCGGCGCAATTGACCACGAACGCCGGCGAGTAGTGGAATCGTCCACCGCACAACGCCAGCGCGCCGTAGGCGCCCAGCGTCATGGCGGCGACCTTCATTCCATATTCTTTTTGGATCAGCTCCAGCGCCCGAAAGGGGTCGCTCTCGTTTGTCCACTGCACCGGAAATCCGGTGCTGGCGATGAGATAGTCCACGTAGGGAAGCGCTTTGTCGAAGCCATGGTAGATGGTGTCCACATCGACGGTGACGGGAATTCCGGCTTCGCGCGCGATCTTCGCCGCGTGCGCCACGGCCGGCGTGTCGTGGCCGTCGATATGCAGTAGGCCGGCGCAGGTGATCTGCTCGGGCGCGATCTGTTCCGGGTCGATGCGCAGGCAATCCTCGCGGTGCCAAAAGACCGTCCGCTCGCCGGTGCGCTGATCGATGATGATGTAGGCCGACTGATTGCCGCAATTTTCGCGCGTCTGCACGTGGTCGAGGTTGACCCCCGACTCCCGCAGGCTGGCCAACTGAATTCGCCCCCGTTCGTCGTCGCCGACCGAGCCGATGTATTTGGTGCGCAGCCCCAGCCGCTGGCAGGTGACGATGGCGCTGGCGACTTGGCCGCCCGGGCTCAGGATTTCGCGCGTAAAAGGCGCTTTGCCGCCGTATTCCGGAAAGTGTGGCACGACAAGCAGCGTATCGGTGGCGTTGAGTCCCACGCCGACCACATCGAAGGCTTTAGCCATAACGTTCCACTCTAGCTCAGCAAGCGCGCTGGCGGCATCTCTTTAGACCCGCGTGGGCGCGGGCGTGCTACATCTTGGCTACGTACCGCGCAAACCTATCGGTGAGCGAGAGGTCAGGGTTGAGAACCAGGGCGATTCTTTTCTGGTGAAAACTCATCGCCGCTTCGCGGCGAGGTACAGGCGATAGCGCCTGTACCTACTTGGTTTTGCCTGTGCCCACCTGGTTTGGCGGCTCACGGCCTCTAGGAATTGGCTGTTTGGGGTTCGGCGACGGATCCGTTTTCCGGGCCTAACGACTTTTCGATGGCGTCTAGCACTCCGTTGAGGAAACCGGCCGACTCGTCCCCGGAAAAGCGCCGCCCGACTTCGAGCGCCTCGTCGATCACCACCGCCGGGGCCGCTGTTTTTTCGAGCAGCTCGTACACCGCCAGGCGCAAAATGTTGCGGTCGACCGCCGACATGCGCTCCATGCGCCAGTGCTCGGCGTGCTTGCGGATCAGCTCATCGATCGCGGCACACCGGCGCACCACGCCCTGCAGCAGGTTGTTGGCAAACGGATCGTTCGATTCGCCCTGCCCGGCGCCTTCGGCTGCCAGCCCGCCCCAGTAGGCTTCCATGACTTCTTCGGGCGTGGCTTTGCTCTGCTCCCATTGAAAGATCATCTGAAGGGCTCGTTCGCGGGAGCGGCGTCGTGAGGCCATAAGCTATGCCTTCGACCGCCCTTTGCGGCGCATCTGCTTTATGAGATTGGCCATCTCGATCGCCCCCA
>JBBDWJ010000199.1:0-22754 GCA_040902925.1 Bryobacterales bacterium
CGCAGCAGCCGGCCGTTTCGGGACCGTGGCTCTACCGCCCGGACCGCGATTTCGACCAGCCATGCTCGGGTTGACTCTGCGGGCGTGGCTCAGTCCGTGCTGTTTGCAAAAAACTCTCGATCTTCGCCATCACTTCTGCCTGTTCAGCCGCGACGTTGTTCGTCTCCGCCGGGTCCTCCCGCAGGTTGTACAATTCCAGCTCGCCGTCAGCGGCGGGCCGGATCGCCTTCCACTCGCCCATGCGCACCGCCTGCGTTGGGACCTCATCACGAAACGCCTTTGCCGCGGCGTCATACCGCGGCAGCTCCCAGTAGAGAAACTCGTGCGTCTGCTGCTCGCGGCCGGCCGCCTGTGTGCCCAACAACGTTGGCACGATGGAAACACCGTCGATCCCCGCCGGCGTCTGGGCTCCGGCAATCTCCGCCGCCGTCGGCAGAAAATCGTAGAACGCCGTCACATGCTCGCTGACGGCGCGCGGCTCGATTCGATCCGGCCAGCGCGCGATGAACGGCGTACGGATGCCCCCCTCATACAAATTCTGTTTATGCCCGCGCAAGCCCCCGGTCCCGCCGAAAAAATCGTCCTCCCACAGCAGCGTCGCCACGCCGTTGTCGGAAGTGAAGAATACGATCGTGTTCTGCTCCAATCCCTGCTCGGCAAGCGCTGCCATGATGCGGCCGACGTCGCGGTCCAGCCGCGTGATCATGGCTGCATATGCCGCCCGCGGTTCATCCTGCGCCGCATAGTGATCGCGGCGGTCGCGATAAGGCTTGTCCTCGGGAAACTTGCCGCGATACTCGGCCAGCGAATCTTCGGGCACGAGCAGCTCGAGGTGTGGAATCACGCTCGGCACGTATAGGAAAAAGGGCTCATCCTTGTGGTCGCGGATAAACTGCAGCGCATGTTCGGTGATCACATCCGGTGCGTAGGTCGCCCGCCCACCATCGGCGTTGCCTTCCAGCGGCAGCTCCTCCGAATTCCGGTAGAGGAACTCGGGATAGTAATAGTGCGCGTGAACCTGCTGCAGGTAGCCGCAAAATTCATCGAATCCCTGCTTGTTGGGATGCCCCTCGGTGCCGATATCGCCCAGCCCCCATTTGCCAAAAATTCCGGTGGCGTATCCGGCGGACTTCAGCACCTCTGCCACGGTCAAATCTTCGGGCAACAACGGCACGCCACCCGCATTACTGCGCACCGACGTGTGGCCCATGTGATAGCCGGTCATCAGTACGCTGCGTGAAGGCGCGCAAACCGTGCACCCTGCATAGGCGTTCGTGAACTTCAGTCCGGTAGCGGCCAGCCTGTCGATATTCGGAGTGCGGATTTTTTCCTGCCCATAGCAGCCCAAATCGCCATAGCCCAAATCATCGGCCATGATGAAGACGATATTCGGCCGCCGGGTGGATTCGCCGGATTGCTCCGGCGCTCCGCACGAGCTCAACACCCCCGACCCCAGAACACCAAGGCCGCCCAGCAGCGTGTTGCCAAGAAACTCGCGTCGATTGCTATGCATCATCCGGTTCTCCCCTGCAAAAAACGCCACAGCCAGACTATGACCAGACCATGACTGAGTGAGCATACTACGCCGCGGCTATTATGTGCCGGCAAGTGTCGCAGGCTTGGTGCGTGAGAGACTGTCACCAATGTGCGTGAGGGGACAGTCACCCAACCGCAGGGTTTGCAATGTGCGTGAGGGGACAGTCACCCAATCACATGGTTTGCGAAGCCATATGGTGTCGGGTGGGTGACTGTCCCCATGCCCACAGTGTCGGGTGGATCCCTGTCCCATCCCCATCTAGCGGTGAGGGATCTTGCGGTACTGCTTGTGAAGCCGCTTCAACCGCCGCCTCTCTTCATAAGCTGCCTGGTCGTCCACCTGTAGCTCGAGACGCCGTAGTTCGCGCCCGATCTTGTGATAGTTCTCCAACCGGCGGGCATCGATGTCTCCCCTCTCGACCGCCGCCACAACGGCGCAACCTGGCTCACCCTGGTGTCGGCAGTCGCGAAAACGACACTCGCCCGCAAGCTCGTCGATATCCAAGAAACCCGATTCAATGCTCTCGGGGTCGGCCCAAAGCTGCAGCTCGCGCAAGCCGGGCGAATCGATCAACAACTGCCCGCCCGGCAGCACAAACAACTCGCGGTCCGTCGTCGTATGGCGGCCGCGCCGATTCGCATCGCCCAACTCGCGGACACGCTGCCGTTCCTCGCCCAGCAGCCGGTTGATGATCGTCGACTTGCCGACGCCGGAGGACCCAACGAGCGCGGCTGTTTGCGCCGGTTCAATCAGCCGCAACAAATCCTCCATCCCGACAGCATCGAGGGCGCTCATCAGAACCACGGGAGCGTCCCCGCCGACGGGCCGCACCTGCCGCAAAGCCGCCGCCGGGTCGCTGCATTCATCCAGCTTGTTCAAAACGACGACCGGCGCGGCGCCGCCTTGCCGTGCCAGCAGCAGATAACGCTCCAGCCGCCCCAAACTGAAGTCGCGTCCGAACGCCGAGACAACCAGCAGCAGATCAACATTCGCCGCCAGCACCTGCGGTTCCGCTTTCGCGCCCGGACGCCGCCGCGCGATTTGAGTACGCCGCGCCAGCACCGCCTCGATCCTGCGCTCCTGCCAGGAAAACGCCACCCAGTCGCCAACGACCGGGCGCCGCTCGCCGGCCTGCGAAAGCCGTCCCGCCACCGTCGCCTCGACTTCGCCGCGCGCGGTGAACAGCACGCAGCCCGCTTGGCGAGCCAGCCGCACGCGCCCCGGCTCAATGGCAAGATCGCGCGAGTGCTCGTGCAGCGCCGCACCCTCTTGCATCTCCCAATCCTGCTGAAACAAACTTTGATATCCGGAATTCCAGCCAAACTCTTCCAGCCTCATAGCAAAACACCTCGTCAGCGGGACGGCCAACGAGCCGGTCCCGCGGGTTAGAAGTTAGGTGTTATTCGAAGTTGCAGGTAGGAGTCACCCGGCACACGAGTAGCGCCGGCAAGGCAAAGGATCAATCCTTAGCCAATGACCTAGAGGCAGGAAACAAGTTCGGAAGTAAACAAAGACAACAAATCAAAGCCTAGCACGGCCGAAGACGACCTAGCAACGGCAACGCGCTGGTTTCAAGGCTCGAAGCGGGAGTGTCGGACCGCAACGGCAAGCGCGGCAAGCAAGCGCAACGAGCTAGGCGCGGGCTTATCACGCCTCGCAGCCGGCACCTTGTTTTAGAGCGACAGTGGAACGTCGTGCAAATGTTTCTTAGGCTAGTGCCGGCCCCTCGGCTCGGGTGCCTGGGTCACCGGCAACCACGAAAGAGTCCTAGCTCTTCTGCCCGTCGAGCACGCCGCGCATGTAGGCGAACGACTCCGCCATGCCCGCCTGCGGGGCCTTGGCGTTGATCTCATACTCGAGATTCACATACCCGGGGTACTTCGTCTTCTTCAAGGTCTTGAAGATCTCGGCCACCGGAATCTTGCCCCTGCCGACCGCAACTTGGCGGCGGGAGGAATCGAACTCCGTAAGATCCTTGATGTGCATGTCGTGCAGCCGGGCGCCGGCCATCTCGATCCCTTCGATGACGTCCTCGCCCGATCGCGAGGCGTGGCCCACGTCGTAGCACAGCCCCATGCAGGGGTCCATGTTCTTGACGCGCTCAATCACGCTCGCCCCGGTGGGATAGAGCTTATCCTCGGGACCATGGTTGTGGATGGCGATCTTCAGGCCGAGCTGTTTGGCGTATTTTTCGATGACGCCCAGGTTGTCGTGGGTCGGCGCGCAAACCACGACCGGAAAACCGGCGTTTTTGGCGTACGTGAGCAGCGTCTTGGTTTCCGCTTCGTCGCCCTTCAGCGAGACGTTGCCGCCGGCGACGATTTCGATACCCGCCGCCTTGAACTCGTCTTGCGCGGCCTTCAACTCGGCCACGCTGGATTCGTAGGGCATGTGCATCGACTTGAGGTTCACGTAGCGCACGTCGAGCGCCTTGAGGATTTCGATGGCTTCGGCGCGCGAAAACTCGCGCAGCGAATAAGAGGCGACGCCGAGCTTGACGTCGTCCCAGTGGTGCTCCTCCGTGGTGACGGCCAGAGCGGCCGGAAGTCCCGCGAGCGCCGCGGCTCCGGTGAGAAAGTTTCGTCGGTTGAGATTCGCCATGATCTACCTTCCTGAGTTCGGCCCCATTTCGGCTGGGCTAGGCTTGCCGGACGCGGCATTCGTGGCGTCCGCGCGGTTGGCCTGGGATGCTTTTCCCGCCCGTATCCGTTTCTGTCTCCGTATCAATGTCGCCCAGCGGCGCTGGAAATGCAACACACGAGCGGACATCTTGCCAAGGGAAAAGGCATTTTGTCGCGGGAACATTGAGTCCGGCGGGCCCGCCCGCAATCGCCGGCGGCGCGTGCCACCGCGATTCACGCCATGCTATCCTAGTCGAAGTAGTTGCTTACTGTGGGCCTGTGGCGCAGTTGGGAGCGCGCTTCCATGGCATGGAAGAGGTCGTGGGTTCGATTCCCTCCAGGTCCACCAATTCTTTCAATCACTTGCGTCCCTTTTGGTCATTCCGGCCACCTGAAATCCCGCACAATTCCCGCATTTGAACCGCTCAACCGGCTTTCTTGAGCAGCCTGAGTTTCACTTTTCGAACCGCTGTCTCGCGGCGATCCAATCCGACCAGCGTGTAGGCGCTGCTCATCATCGGCTTGCGCGAAGCAGAGGCTCGGGAGTTGCGCGTAGCCTCAGCGGAGCGGGGCGATAGGTGAACGAGTAGATTCCGGCCCGGCACCCTCCTTTTCTGAAGCCTGTGAGGGCGAAAGGGGGCCGGGACACGCTCGCCTGGAGGCTTGTTTCAAAGCGGCCAGCAAACCGGCCAATAATGCGGCAATTACGCAGCTTGAAATCAATGTAACTTGCTGATATAAATATATGTATGGATGGTTGTCGAGTGGCCAATGAAGTGGCCAAAAATGCGGCGGACCGGCGGGAGCCGGTTTCGCTGATGGAGCCGCTGCTTATCACGGAAGGTTCGCACCACCGCGCCCGCCTGACCGATCTCGCGGTCGATCTCGCCCAGAAAGCGGCCGGTTTCCGGCGCAGCCTGCCCGCAAGCCTGCTGGCCTCGCTGGCCACCCTGGTGCGGTCGATGAACTGCTACTACTCGAATCGGATCGAGGGCCACGACACCCACCCCGTCGATATCGAACGCGCCCTCAAAAACGACTACTCCCACGACGCCCGCAAGCGCGACCTGCAACTGGAAGCCAAAGCGCATATCGCCGTCCAGCGGTGGATCGACGGGGGCGGGATAAAAGGACGCGCGGTGAGCGCGGCAGGGATCTGTGAAATCCACCGCCGCTTCGGCGAACTTCTGCCTGAAGACCTGCTCTTTGTCGAGGACCCGCACACGAAGGAGCGCGTGCGCATCGAACCAGGAGCGCTGCGCCGCCGCGACGTCGAGGTGGGCACGCATGTAGCCGTAAGCCCCGGCGCTGTGCCGCGTTTTCTTTCGCGCTTCGAAGAGGTTTACGGCAACCTCGGCAAGGCGGAGGCCATCCTTTCCGCCGCCGCCGCGCATCACCGGCTGCTCTGGATACACCCGTTCCTCGACGGCAACGGCCGCGTCGCCCGCCTGATGTCGCATGCCGCGCTTCTGGAGACGCTGGAGACCGGCGCGGTCTGGTCGGTGGCGCGGGGCCTTGCCCGCAACGTGCAGGACTACAAGACGCACCTGGCCAACTGCGACCTGCCGCGCCGCAACGACCTTGACGGGCGCGGGCATTTGAGCGAAGAGGCCCTCGCGGAATTCACGAAGTTCTTCCTCAACACCTGCATCGACCAAGTCACCTTCATGGAAGGCATCATGCAGCCCGAGCGCCTGCGCGCGCGCATCGCGCTCTGGGCGGAAGAAGAGATCCGGCTCGGCGCCCTGCCCCCGAAATCAGGCTCCATACTTGAAGCCGTGCTCTACCGCGGCGAGCTTCCGCGCGGTGACACGCCGGAAGTGATCGGAGGCAGCGGGCGCAGCGCCCGGCGGGTGGTCTCGGCTCTCATCGAAGCTGGCGTGCTCATGTCGGAAAGCACCCGCGCCCCCCTGCGCCTCGCCTTCCCGGCCGCGCTCGCGCACCGCTGGATGCCGGGCCTGTTTCCGGAGCAGACCGGGTGACAGCCCCAAGGAAGCGTGCAAAACTAACCTTGAAGCCAACACGACCTTTGGCTAACGGAGTGGTGGCCCAGGTCGGAAGAACGAGTCATTAGCTCCAGTGCTGACACTATGGAACGAGGTGAAGTGAAACAAGGGGAGCAGACCGGGCCAGAAGCAGCGGGACCGTTGTCCACCACCGCAGCCCGAGTATTTTGGCCTTACGGTCACCTGCTATACGAGCGGTGGCTTCGAGAGTATCGCGCGCTGGGCTACGCGGTGTTCGAGATCAGTCTTCGAGGAGCGGAAGGCTAAGCGCCCGTTCGTCCGCCAAGCCGGCTTCGTTCAGCCGGCGTTGCAGGCTGGGTTTGCTCGCGTGCTCTTCGCGAACCGTACGAAGACCAAACCGGAAGTCAGCTTCTCGTTTGTCTCGAGTCGCCAAGTCGCGCAGATCGATCAGTAGCTGGATAGCGCGATCGTAGTCGTTTGGACGCTTCGTTGCGATCAATTCCCCGATCTTGTCCCAAGTATCGTCCTCACGGCCGGCCAAACGGTCGAGGTAGGCGGCGCGCGCGGCCGCCTGTGCCGCTTCCTGTCGACGCCTCTCTGCCTCCTTCTTGTAATTAATTTCCTGCTCGCGCTTTTCGGCGCGGGCGCTTGCGGCGGCGCGAAGCTCGCCCGCCGTTCGCCGGTCGGAAGGGCGCTCCTTCCGCCCCATCGCTGGCAGCTTGCCGGCGTGGAACCGGCGAAGCAATTCCGCTCCGAGAGCGGGGAGCTCGCCGCAAGCCGCGGCGCACAACAGCGCGTCCTTCTCCCCGCCAGGGATGCTCTCTACCCACGCGGCGACATCTTTCCGAGAGGGACCTGAAGGCGCAGGGGCGCTGGCCTCGGCGGCCGCCTCGATCAAGTCGTGGTCGATTTCGAAGAAGCTGGAGAACGCCGAAAGGGTTCCCGAGTCTTCGGCCAAGCCCGGCGGGAGCGGAGGCTCCATCTCGTCGTCCTCGACTTCTTCCTCTTGCACGCAACGCAGCCAAGCCAGGTAGAGACAGCGGTAGTCTCCTCGCAGCAGGCCTTCGCGCAAGGGCAGCAGCGATCCCATCCAATCTTCCTCTTCGCCGTCGAGGTACTCGTCATACGCCTCTTCCGCGTGAAACTCGAGGATCAACGACGTCCCATGGGCGCGAACTCCCACGAACGGCCCCGCGCAGTAAGGCTTAATTCGCGGAAGGCTCGCAAGACTGTTCGGCAGACGTAAATCGAAGCGCCGCGTTCCCCAGTTTGCGAAGTACAGAAACGCGTCAAACATCTGCTCCATCAGGCGGTCTGGATCACCCTTGAAGTCGCCCCACTGGTAGGTGTTGACGAAGCTCGTCGGCGAGATCGCGGCGCGTGTCGACAGATCGCGCAGGCGCTTCAACTCAGCTTTGCCGAGCGGCCGGTCGACTGCCCGAAATTCGTAGTATTGGTACTCGCTCATTGGCGGCCCTTCCGCCAAAGCCGGAAGGCTTCAATCCACTCCACGCCTTCGGGCGGCGGCGAAGGCACGGGGACGTCGACCAGCGGGATCTTCAGCCGATTCTTTCCCCTCCGGCAGACCGCCACCAGCTCGCTCGCATCGGTTACGTCCACCCCGACAACCTTGACATCGACGCCCAGCAGCTCGCTTTCGAACGGGAAGCCGACGTTCTCCTCGATCATCGTCATCCATCCGACGACCTGTTCGGATTCGCCCCAGGCGTCCACGGTCGCGTCTTCGACGAGCTCGCGGAACCGCGCCTGACTCAGGCGGATTCGCGAACGCTTGGACATCTTGGCGGTCTTTCGGGGCATCAGTAGGTGGAGAGATCAATCGTAGCAGAGCCAGCCGGCCGCTCTGATCCGATCCACGCCGACGTAAGTCACTGGAGAGGACCCAAGTGAAAGCTTCGCGCCATGCGGCCAGTTCCGACAATCGAACCCGATGCAGTCTCCCATCATGTGGTAGTGGGGAATCTGCTTTCTGCTCACGTACGCGCTGAACATAGGGACGCCTGCCAGGTGTCGGTTTCCAAGCTGAGGTTGGCCGTAGGGCGGGACACGGGATGAGGCCAACCTCGTCGAGCCGTGGTTTTCATCCCGCATAATTCCCGCACCATAGGGTCCACATCTGGCGGTACGCCGCCTCAATTTCCGCCGCCAGCCGCGCGCCGTCGGTGAGCGAGCTGTTTTTCATCCGTTCCCGCAACGAGCTTCTCAGGCGGGCGAGTGTTTCGAGGTTGCTGGCCAATACCACTGCCCGGCTGACGTAGCTTTCCGGTGAATTTGCGGCCAGATCCCCCAGCCCGAGACGCTCAAGCAGCGCGGGCGAGACGCGCCCGACGTAGGTTGCTCCTCGCAGCGTCACGACCGGGACTCCCATCCAGAGACAGTCGCAGGTTGTTGTCTGACCGTTGTAGGGAAACGTGTCGAGGGCGATGTCGGCCTCCGCCACGATCGCCAGATGCTGTTCGGTGGGTCTTGGCCCGCGAAACATTACTCGCGCTGCGGAAATCCCGCGGCTTTCGAGCGGCTTCAGCAGGCGCGCGCGCTGCGCGCTTCCCTCTTCGTCGAGTTCCCGAGAGCTGTTGTGTATCAGCAGACGTGAGTCGGGCATCTCGGAAAGAATCGAAGCGATGGCGTCCCAAACTGCAGCGTGAAGCTTGCCGGGGCGCTGGAACAGCCCGAACGTCACGTATCCGTTAGAAAGCGCCGGGAGCGCAGAAACCGGCTCGTTGTCCGGCGGAGCTTTATAAACCAGGCATCCCGAAGGCAAACGAAAGGGTTTTTCCGACGACTCGCTGTCGCAGCCCGGTGGCGTGGTCCAAACGTCGGTCAGCAGATAGTCGATGTGGTCGGAGCCGGTGGTTCCCGGGTAGTGCGGATAGGTAACCTGCACAGGCGCCGGCCGGTGCGCGAACACGCCCAGGCGATGAAACGGATAGTGGCCCGACAGATCGACCAGGATGTCGATCTGGTCGTCGCGAATCATGCGCGCGGCTGCATCGTCGGCGATGCTCGACACGTCCCTCCAGTGGTCGGCGAAACGGCGGTATTGCGCGGTATGCGCGTCTTGATAGGGGCGCGATGAATAGTAGAACGTTTCCACATGCCGAGCATCATGATGGCGAAGCCACGGGATCAAAAAACAATACGCCGGGCTCGACATGAACTCGCCGGACAGATAACCCACGCGCAGCCGCCGGCCGGGTTCGCGGCTGTTGGTGTATCGAGGGGGCGGGGAAGACGCACCATAAGCGCGCGCGGCCTGCCGATGGATTTCCAGCAGGCTCGCTGCCGTCTGCCGCGGGTCGTGCAGCGCGATAAAGGTGAGGCTGCCGAACAAACTGATGTCGGTGAGCCCCAGTTCCATCGCCCGGTCCGCGGTGCGCGCGGCGGTTTCCAACTCGCCCACGTCCCACAGCGCGATAGCCAGGCGCGCTTGCGCGGCCGCGGAGTCGGGACGCAACCGCGCGGCCGTCTGCGCGTGCTGCAGGCAGAGTTCGTAGCGAGCTTGTTTCTGACGGATGGAAGCCAGCAGGGTCAGCGTGCGCTCGGATTCGGGATTGTATTTCAGACTGAGTTCGGCTTCCCGCGCCGCTTCCTCGAGCCGATTCTCCAGATCGAAGCATTGTGCTGCGAGATAGGGCGGCTTGGGGTCGCCGGGCGCCGCGTGAGCCCAGGCCTGCGCGGCCTCGCGGGCTTCCTCGTAGCGGGCCATCTGCAGCAAAGACTCCGCATAGCCCTGCAGGGCGGTAAGATCCGCGGGTTTTATCCGCAAGCAGGCGGCAAACGCCTCCAGGGCGGCGGCCCAATCCTCGTGGGCGTACCGCAGCAAGCCGAGGTCACTGTAAAGGTTGGGGTTGCCGGCGCTCTGCTCCGCCGCCTTGGTGATCAAGGCCAGTGCCGCGGCCTTGTCGCCCAAGCTCCAGCGGGAAAGCGCCAGCACGTGGTTGGCGTCGGCATCGTCCTGCCCTTGGGCCAAGGCGCGCTCGCCCAGTTCCACCGCCCGCGCCGCATCGCCGGCCGCGAGCGCGGACCACGCCTGTTGGACAAGGTTCGCCTTACCCGGTTGCATGCTGATGCTTTGAGACGACGCGGGAAACGGACAGTCGCGCTAGCCGGCAAACGTGAATTTCAGCCGCACAATGTTTCGGTCGGCGGCCGTCGGCTCCAGTTGTTCGAGCACCACGTCCAGCTTCTTGCCCGGCGCAAACATCGCCGCGTAATGCGGGCCGTTGAAGACATGAATCAGTTCCTCTTCGCCGGCCTTGTCCTTGCGCACGAAGTGGATCTCGTATTTGTAGGCATAATCAGGCATCGATCTCGAACCTCCAAGAGCTCTTTGGACTCTTCACAATAGCGCCATCTGCCGCAGCACCGCAGTAAATCGCTCGTCGCTGTGCAAGGACCGCAGCAGAGGCGTCACTCTCACGTACAGCATTTCGCGTTCGTGGCGCGCGGCCCCCATCTCCAATAATTCCAGTGTCCGCTGCTCATTCCCAACCGCGGCGTAGGCCCAGGCGACCGCGGACGCCGAAAGCATGCCCTCCGCAAGGCCGTGCTCAAGACGGCTGATATAGAGCTGCGCGGCGGCTTGGTCTCCCCGCGCGGCGTGCGCCTGCGCAAACACCAGGTCAGACCATTTCAAGAAACCGGCGCGGTCCGTGCCGCCGACCGCATCGAGCTCTCTGGCGCGTACAATGCCCGCCTCGCGCAGGCTGCGCGCGAAGAAATCGGTCGACTCGGGCTCGGGCGAAGAAACGGCAAGCGCCGCGTAAACCTGGCCGAGCACGATGTGCGCAAACAGCAGGTCGTTCTTGGTGAGCAAATCTTCGAGGTGGGCCGCCGCTTCGCGAGGCCGGCCGGCGTGCCACAGGTAGAGTCCATAGTTCGACTGGCTGGGATAATCGAACGGGTCGAGCTCGATTCCTTTCGCGGCCAGCGCCAGGCTCTCCTCGAAGCGTCCGAATTGCAGCAGAAGGCCGGCGTACCAGTGATGCGCGCGGGCGAATTTCGGATGCAACTCAATCGCAGCCTTGTACCCTTGCTCGGCGCCCTGCCAATCCCATAGGGCCTGCCGCGCCGCGCCCAGGGATACATAGCCATCCGGCAGCGAAGGGTCGAGAGCGACGGCGCGTTCAGCGTATTGGTAGGCGGTCGCCATCAGGCGCTGCGTGTCGCCCTGGTTGTACGCCAGCAGAGTGTGTTGAACGTCGGAGAGCGCTGAGTAGGCCAGCGCAAACTTCGGGTCAAGACTCACGGCGCGCTCGAAGTGCGCAATGGCGCCAGGGGCGTCGGTCAGCGTCTTTTTCTGGTACAGCTCGCGGCCGCGCAGGTACTCCGTAAATGCCGTGCTGCTCGCCGTCGCCTGGCTCGGCAGCAAGGGTATCTCGGTACCCAGCCACCTTCGGGCCGCCGCCACCAACGTCCAGCCGCCTTCCACTTGCGCTTGCCCGCTCAGGGCGCGGACCATTCTTTCGGTGATGCTCGATTCGAGAACCAGCGGATCCTTTAGCTCATTCTCAAAACTATCGGCCCAAACCAGCGACCCGGTGCGATTGTCGATGAGCGTGATATTCAAGCGTACTTCGCCGGCTTGACGCCGCAGTGCGCCCTCCAGCGAAAATCGTGCGTTGCCGGTCTGCGCCGCACCCGCCACCCTGGGTTCCCGCACCGGATACACCTGCAGCCCATCGATGTAAACGAGACGGCGCATCACTTCGTCGGTGGTTCCTATACACAGATAGTCGTACTCGGGCTCGTCGGTTTGGTTTGCGAAGGGAAACACGGCGATCGAAGTGTGAATCGGGTCCGCCGCGAAATCGAAGACTGCCGACAGGCTGGGGAGCAGAAACAGTGCGAGTCCGGTAGCGAGCCACCATCTCCTGCTCAACCGCGCGCGGGGCGGGGAGGCCTCAGCCACCCGCGGCGCCGCTTGCTGAACCAGCGCCCGGGGCTGCTGCCCCGCAGCCAACTTCGGAACCGTGGCCGGTGGCGGCAGCGCGGGTGTCTTTCCGTTCAGGCCCTCCAGCACTTCCCCGGTGTTGCGCGGCCGCCGCTCCGGGTCTCGATCGAGGCACCACAGAATCGTCTTTTCCCATGCCTCCGGCAGAGCCTCGCTGCGGGCGGACGGCGGTATCGGATCGTCGTGCAGCTTCTTCCACAGCAGCTCGTCGATCGACTCGTTGGGAAAGGCCGGTGAGCGGGTCACCATCTCGTCGATGACCAGCCCCAGTGCATACAGATCGACCGCCACGCCCCCTTTTTCACCGCGCAGCACTTCGGGAGCGATAAAGTAGGGCGCGCCCACGCGCTGCTCGGTGCGCGTCTCCCACAGCAGGGATCGTTTGTCCAACGGCTTTGCCAGCCCGAAGTCCATGACCACCGCCCGCGCGCTGCCGCCATCTTCACGGTCAACGAGCATGATGTTGGAAGGCTTCACGTCGCGGTGTACGATTCCTTTCTAGTGCATGATCTGCAGCGACTGCGCGATTTGACTAATCAAAGGAAGGCATTCCTGGGGCGTCAACGGGCGGCGGGTGGAAAGAGCCGACGCCAGAGTCCGCCCATCCAGAAGCTGCATTGTCAGGCAAGGAACAATCCGATCTTCGCCGGCTTTGTTGCAGTCGTGGTGTTCGACGAGGTCGAAAATCCGGCAGATCCCTTCGTGGGCAACTTCGCGCGCCACCCAGACTTCGCGCTTGAACCGTTCGTAGGCGTGCTTTTCCTCGGCGATCTCAGTGCGAATCGTCTTAAGCGCCACGCGCAGTCCGTTGAGGGACGCGTCTTGCGCCTCGTACACCTCGCCCATCCCGCCGCGGGCGATCAGCCGCAGGACGCGAAAGCGCTGCGCCACGATCTGTCCGGGGAGAAAAACAGGGTCCGGCTCTAGGGCGCGAGGGTCCGCTACAGAGGATTCGTCATAGGACTGTAACAGTTGATCGAGGGTGTCCCGCAGGTCCGGGCGACCCGAACATACCTCGGCCAGCCACCGGCCGCGCTCTTCCCGTGGGACGTTCAGAGCCGCGTCGAAGAGAGCCTTAATCCTCTCCCACTCTTCCGCCTTCATTGCGTTCAAGATGTCCCCGCAACCACGCCCGGGCCAGCGCCCAGTCGCGTTTCACGGTGCGTTCGTCGATGCCAAGAACCTCGCTGATCTCCGTGAGAGTGAGTCCGCCAAAGAATCTCAACTCCACGATATGAGCCATGCGCGGCTCTTTTTCGGCCAGCCTTGTCATGAGCTCATCGAGTTCCAGCGCTTCGATACCGCCCTCGGCCGACTTATCACCGGGGTCCTCGATCTCGACTGGCCGCCAGTTCCCGCCGCGCTTCTCCGCCCGTTTTGCCCGCGCATGATCCACCAAAAGGTGGTGCATCGCCTTGGAGGCGGAAAGCAGGAAATGCTTGCGGCTCGTCCAGGTTACCTCAGGACGCCGCAGCAATTGCAAGTACAGCTCATTCACGAGCGCCGTGGGTTGCAGCGTATGGTCAGCCCGTTCATTCCGCAGGCGAGCTCTTGCGATCCGCCTCAATTCCGGATAGAGTTGAGCGGCGAGCTGGTCCTGGGACTCGCGGCTGGCCTCCGCGCCCTCGTTCAGGCGCGCCGTGACTTCTTGGTCTCGCGTCTCGAACCCCCCTTCGGATTTCATGCCTTTTACCAGCCTTTTCAGTAGCCTCCAGATCATAGCCGGGCAGCCCCGCGCCGTCAAGACGCTGATTCGTGGTTGGTCGAACGTGCCCCTTCTGGATGAGATGGCGGTAAACTCGGTGAGTTCGGGACATTTGTCCCGCTGGCTGAGTACGTTTCGCTACTTAGTGTTTGAGAGGAGAACCCACCTAGATGCCGATTGATCTGAATCTCCCCGTGGATACAGGTTCGCGCGACTGGCAGCGCGCCCTGGAAGTGTTGCAAGGCAACATTCTCCGCAGTCACGGCCGGGACTATACGGCCCTGCTGGTGATCCAGCTCGAACCGTCCCCCAGTTTGCGCGCCCAGGTTCGAAAGCTTGGCGAATCCTACGTGACCTCCGCCAAGCAGCAGGTAGAGCAGACCAAGCAGTACCGGCTGAATGCCAAGAAGAAGGCCGGTCCCGACAAGCAGCTATTTGGCAATGTGTTCCTGAGCGTCTGGGGCTATAGCGCTTTGGGTTATAGCGAAACCGAGCTGTTCGCTGCCTTCCGGCACCCTCAGGACCTGGTGCTATCGAAATCCAACTGGTTCATGCATGGCATGGAGCACAAAGGCGAGGTACTGGCCGACCCGCCGCGCCTGGATTGGGAGCCCGTGTATCGAAACCGCCTGGACGCGCTGCTGCTTCTGGCCTGCGACGACCGCGAGGAACTGGAGCGCAAAGTAAGCGCGGCGAGCAGCGAAATAGCTGCTTTTGGCAAGGTTCTTTACGTGGAAAGAGCAAAAACCCACCGCCGCGGCGACTTCGCCGTCGAGCATTTTGGGTTCGCCGACGGCATCAGCCAGCCGCGGTTTTTTAAGGATGACACTAGCGATAAGGAACCGCCCAAGAGCGTGTTGGAGCCTGACCGGCTGGCGGGGGAGGCCGACGCCTTCGGCAGTTATCTTGTCTATCGCAAACTGGAGCAGAACGTAAAGGGTTTTCTGGAAGACGAAGCGCGGCTTGCCGACGCGCTACGCCTCAGCGGCCAGGATCGCGAACGCGCCGGCGCGATGATCGTGGGCCGGTTTCGCGACGGCACGCCGCTGACCAAATCCGGCAAGTCAGGCGGCACTCCGCCGGGGGACAACGACTTCACCTACAACGAGCAGGGCGGCGACCCTGGCGACCGCTGTCCGATGCACGCGCATATCCGCAAAGTGCGTCCGCGGGGGCGCATCAAGTACCCGCGCGCTCGAATCGTGCGCCGCGGCGTGCCCTACGGACCCTACGATCCGACTGATCCGAAGATGAAACCACCGGAGAATGGGTCGGGGCTGTTGTTCCTCAGCTTCCAGCGGAATATCGAGTCGCAGTTCGGCCGCGTTCAAAGCAACTGGATGAATACGGTGGACTCCCCGGAGGAAGGCGCCGGCCAGGATCCGGTCAACGGCCAGGGTTGGACCGTGGCGAGACAATCGTGGCCGTGGGAGTGGGGCAAGGAGCCGTGCCTGCACTTCAAGTTTGGCAACTATATGAAGCTGCTGGGCGGCGAGTTCTTCTTTGCGCCCAGCCTTGGTTTCTTCCGCAAGTTGGCCAAGGCGAAGAGCTAGATCCTGACGCGGTTAAAGTCTGACGCGCGGGTAAAACACCCAACACACTAAGCGCATCGCGCCCGCAAACGGGGGCTTCAGCGCCGCTAAGCCAGGTACAGCGCCGCTAAGCCAGGCACGACCGCGCCGCATGTGCTTTCCAGCTTTACTTTCCGCGAGGAAGGGAAGAAAAGCCGAGGAACGGTAGGCCCGCGAAGGCGAACCCGCCGCTCCCTGGCAATGGCAAAGAAAACCCTACGAGGCAGCGCTACATCATCCGCTTCAGGATGCGGTCCGACTGCTCCTTACTGATTCCCAGCGGGCGGTGCGCCATTGGGCCGCCGCTTTCGAGCACCGGCTCGAGTTGATCGAGCGTGGGCGTCGATTTCTGGAGGAACAGCCCGGTGTAAATCGTATCGCCCCACAGCAGGGCTTTTTCGCAGGCAGCCTTCCAGTCGCTGGGGTCGTGGCCCTCGTCCTCGAGCCGCTTGACGCGCTCTTTGAAGAAGCCGTAATCGTTGTCGTGGTTGAACGTGACACAAGGGCTAAAGACGTCGATGAGCGCAAAGCCCTTGTGCTCGATGCCTTTGCGGATCAGGCTTTGCATGTGCTTGGGATCGCCGCTGAATGCTCTCGCCACGAACGTCGCGCCGTTCATGATGGCGGAAGTAATCGGGTTCACCGGCATCTCGACGCTGCCGTAGGGCGTGCTCTTGGTTTTCATTCCGTCGCAGCTTGTCGGCGAGACCTGCCCTGTCGTCAAACCGTAGATCTGGTTGTTCATCACCAGGTAGGTGATATCGACGTTGCGGCGGGCGATGTGTACAAAGTGGTTCCCGCCGATGCCGTAGCCGTCGCCATCGCCTCCGGTGCAGACCACCGTCAGCTCGTGGTTGGCCATCTGCACTCCGGTCGCGAACGCCAGGGCGCGGCCGTGCAGGGTGTGCATTCCGTAGGCGTTGAAATAGCCGGGGAAGTTGGAAGAACAGCCAATTCCGCTGATGGTGACAACTTGGTGGGGCTGCCGGCCCATCTCGGCGCACACCGCTTGCAGGCTCCGCAGCACGCCGAAGTCACCGCACCCCGGGCACCAGTCCGGCTCCACTTTTCCCTTGAAATCCTTCGCGGTCAGTTGTACCAGCTCATGGCCTTCGGCCAAGCCGGTTGTTACTCCTGCGCTCATGAGTCCTCCTCGATGTCGATCTATAAATGCGTTTTCCTCTAGACCATGACTTCGTGATCGGGCACGTAGTTCTTGGTCTTACCGGCGAGCTGTTCGCGCACGCCGTTGACGATGTGATGCGGCATGAACGGCTCGCCATCGTATTTGCGAATGTGGCCGTCAGCCGCGAGGCCGGTTTCGCTCCGCAGGTAGCGGGCGAACTGCCCCGAGTAATTGTTCTCGACGATGATCGTGCGTTTGGCTCGCGAGAAAACCTCGGTGATAGCGTCGGCGTGGAGCGGCACAATCCACTTGACGGCGAGCTGGTTGGCGCTGATGCCGAGCGCATTCAACTGCTCGACGGCCTCCTGGATCACGCCGCGGGTCGAACCCCAGCCCACCAGCGTTACCTCGGCGTCGGCCGGCCCTTCGATCTCGGGCGGCGCGATGCGCTTCTCGATGCCCTCGAACTTGCGGGCCCGCTTTTCGACCATCTTGCGGCGCTTGATGGGGTTGGTGAATTCGTCGCTGATCAGCACGCCGTCTTCGTCGTGCTCGTCGGTCGCCACGACGTGGACGTAGCCTTTAGTTCCGGGAACCGCGCGCGGCGAAATTCCGCTCGGCGTGTCGAGATAGCGCTTGTAGCCGTTCGAGCCGGTTTTTGAATCCTCGGTGATCAACTGGCCGCGGTCGATTTTGGGCTGCATGTTGATCTGGTCGGGGTCGACGCTAAACGTGCCTTCGGAGATCAGCAGGTCCGAGATCACGAAGCCCGGGCACTGGCAGTGGTCGACGAGGTTGAACAGCTCGGGCAGCGTGTTGAAGGCGTCGAGCGCGTCGGTGGGCGCTACGATGAAGCGCTGAAAATCGCCCTGGCTCGCGCCGAGCATCTGCCACAGGTCGCCTTGCTCGGTCTTGGTGGGCACGCCGGTCGAAGGGCCTGCGCGCATCACGTTGATGTAGACCACCGGGATCTCCATCATGCTGGCGGCGCCCACCGCTTCGGTCATCAAGGCGAACCCGCCGCCCGAGGTGGCGCACATTGTCCGGCAGCCGGCGTGCGCGGCGCCGATGGCCATATTGGCGACGCCGATCTCGTCTTCGACCTGCCGTACCATGATGTCCAGCTCGCGCGCGTTCTTCGCCATCCAGTGCAGCACGCCGCTCGAGGGGCTCATCGGGTAGGCGCAATAAAATTTGACGCCGGCCGCCGCTCCGCCCATCGCCAGCGCGTCATTGCCGGTCCATACCGCGAGCGGTTTAGGCCCGCGCGGCAGCGGATCGGCGAACGGCTCGAAGTTGGCCTTGGCGTAGTCAAACCCCGCCCGCGCGACACTGACGTTTTCGTCGACCATCTCCTGGCCCTTGCGCTGGAACTGCAGCGTCAAGGCGTCGCCGAGCGTCTTGAAGTCGAGCCCGAGCAGGTGCATCATCACCCCGAGGGCCACGGTGTTCTGCACCAGCTTGTTGCGGTTGTTGTTGTTGAGCTCGTTGACAGGCAGGGGGCACAGCACGACCCCCTCGCTGTGGTCGCCGGGCTGGATGGCGTCGCTGTTATAGAGCACCCGCGATCCGGGGCCCATCAGCTTCAGGTGGCGGTTCATCGTGTCCTGATTCAGGCACAGCAGCAGGTCCAGCTTGTCGCCGTGGTTCTGAACTTCGTCGTTGCGAACCCGGATGGTCAGGAAAATATGGCCGCCGCGAATGATCGATTGGTAAGCGTTATAGGCATAGAGATGAAGGCCGCGGCGGACGAACGAACGCGCCAGGATGCCGCCGGGTGTGGCGATACCCTGCCCTGCCGCGCCGCCGATGGCGAGAACAAAATCGAAGCTCTCCGCGCTCATAAGGGCACCTCATGGCTTTCCGCGACGCCGGGGCCGGCCCGCCGAAAGCCCGTCACAGAATGAAAACGTCCCTCGCGAGACAAACTCTCCCGGAAGGAACGGACTGAAGATCAAGCCGCGCCGGTGGAACACGATTCAACGATCAACTCGCCGGCGCACCTCCTCGGAAACTGATCGAAATCCTATGAGTGCCTTTATGTTTGCGTCACGCAGAGAAACGATGATGGTAAATGACGCGCGGTCATTATAACACCGGGCAATCCAAACAAAGCAACATATCTTTTGCGAGTATTTCGTCCGGCTCTGGAATTAATTAGTCAGAACCGGAAATAACGCTGGAGACTGCTCTGAAGGTGCCTGGCGTGCCCTCTTGACCTGGATTACATCGACACCGTGAATAGTGCTAACTATGGGTCTTAATTACTGTCAAAGTGCAATTTATTTCAAATTCAAGAATGCCCTCGGAAGCTTCCTTAGCCCTCTATCGCGTGCCGAACAATAAAACCTTGATTCGCTAGAGGGACTAGATGTAATCTTGGTCTGAAAAATCCGTGCGGACGCGCCAGTGAGATCCGGCACTAGGAAAACGTGGGTGTGTCCGGAAAGGTGGGCCGTGATGCCCGATCATCGCTGTATCGAGATACTTCGCAAAGGTGTGAGCGTTTGGAATTCCTGGCGGCAGGCGAACCCGCGGGTGCAACCCGACCTTTCGGAGACGCGGCTGATAGCCGCTGACCTGGCCGGCGCGGACCTGCGCGGCGCGGTGCTGCGGCACGCCGACTTGTGCCAGGCGCATCTCCAAGGGGCGGAGCTCGACGAAGCCGACCTGTGGGATGCAAAGCTCGAGCAGGCGGACCTGCATGGCGCGCACTTGCATGGTGCAAGCCTTTGCCGCGCTCACATGGAAGGCGCCGACTTGGGCGAGGCCCGGCTCGAGCACGCCGACTTGTGGGAAAGCGACCTGGAAGGCGCTAATTTAGCGGGCGCGCACCTCGAAGACGCTGATCTGGGCGGGTGCAACCTCGACGAGGCCAACCTCGCGCACGCCCACCTCGAGCGCGCGCACCTGAATGTTGCCTTGATGGAGGGCGCCCGGCTCGCGGAAGCGCATCTCGAGGCAGCGCATTTCGGGGGAGCCAACCTGGCCGGGGCGGACCTGCACGAAGCGCACGTGGAAGGCGCTAAGATGCGCTGGGCGCGGGGGCTCACCCAGCAGCAGATCGACGCCGCGATCGGGGACGAAGAAACAGAGCTGCCCGAGGACTTGGCCCGGCCGGAGCACTGGTGCACCAAGGCGGCCACAACGGCGGGCTGACTGTCTTTGCCTGACTTCGCGTGGGGACCGGCACTCCTGCCCTGTCCAACGCCGCACCGCAGGTGCGGCAGGACCCCTCTTTTGCCTTTTGCACTTTGCCTTTTGCCTTGCTTTGTCTTTGCCCCGCCGCGAGTAAAATGGCCAAACTCGAGGGACCGGCACTTCCTGCGTGTCCCCCGCCGCGAACGAAGCGGAGGATCGAGCCCCTCCTTCGGCGATCCGCCGGTCGGCGCTCCAAACCACAGACCTGACGGAAACTCCGCGAACCGTGCACTCGCCGTCGGCCCGCATCTCGAGGTCGGCGTGGCCGTACGTTTCTCGCTGCCTGTACCCTAAGAGCAGCGGTGAACTACCTCGCTCATCTGTTCCTCGCCGGGGATAACCCGGCCTATCTCGTCGGGCATATGCTGGGCGACTTCGTGAAACTTCGCGAGATCGCCGCCTATCGGCCCGAAATTCAAATCGGGATTCGCATGCACCAGCGCGTGGATGCGTTCAGCGATAGCCACACGGTATTCGCCGCCAGCCGCCGCCGGTTCCAGCCGCCGTATCGACGTTACGCCGGAATTCTCGTCGATCTAGCTTACGACCACTTTCTGGCGACGCAATGGGACAACTATTCGCCCGGGGTGAGCTTGCCGCAGTTCACGCAGCGGGCCTATGCGGTTTTGCAGGCCCAAGAGGCAATTCTGCCTGGGCGTTTGCAGCGTATGTTGCCCCACATGGTCGAGGGCGACTGGCTCTGTTCCTACCAGGACCTGGACAACGTGGCGCGGGCTTTGCGGGGGATTTCTCGGCGCCTGCGCCGTGAGAATCCATTGGACGACGCTCTGGGCGCGCTACAGGAAAACTATACCGGTCTGAATCGTGATTTTCAGTTGTTCTTTCCGCGGTTGGTGGAGTTCGCGGCTCAGTTGGACCTGGCGTCTAGCAATGTAGTCGCGGACGGGCTCGCGCGCGGCGGGAGTGCGCAACTTCCCGCTGACGCTTGAGGCCGCGCCGAATTCTCAAGTTTGTAATCAAACGAACAACTCCAGAATTTCGCGGCAGGCTGGATCTTGTTTGGCCTGTCGTGCCTATTGCACCTGTCGCGGCGCATCGCGGCTAGCTGCGTTGACCAAGCAATAAATAGCTGCCATGCGGGCGGCAGCACTTGCCAGCATGGACGGATTGGCGAGGGCTTGCTACCGGGCCCAGCGTTCGTGCGTCTATTGAATTACCCACCACGCGTCGGTAGGTTTAGCGTGGGCGCTTACCATTCAGCGCTGAAACTCAAGGGCGATGGCATGCATCAGACTAATGGAAACTACAAGTAAGCACCCACTGAAACTGGAGGCACATCCCAATGAGCATACGTAAGTCTCGATTCGGTGTGTCAGCCTTGGCCGCCGTTGGCGTGGCCGTGCTGGCCACCCTGATGGTGATTGAGGGCCCGCCTTCGTGGGCCGACCGCGCCGGCCTGACGACCTCAGCGCTGGCCAACACCTTGCAAAAGGCCGACGTGCCTGAGTTGGGCCCGGCGCGGCGCGGACCTGACACGGGCCAACTCCCCGTAAGCGGCACGTTCGCGCCGGTATTGGAGAAAACCACTCCGGCTGTAGTCAGCATCACCACTTCTCGCGTTGTGGAGTCGACTGGCCGCGAGAACTTGCCCGGCATTCCGTTTTTCTTCGGACCCAATGGCCCATCGTTTGAGGGCCCCAGCCCCGACGAGCCCGGCCCAGGGCGGCGGCAAATGGGCTCCGGCTCCGGCGTCATTGTCGGCCCCAACGGTTTGATCGTGACCAACGATCACGTCGTTGATGGTGCGTCGAAAGTAGAAGTTCATCTTTCGGACCGGCGGCATTTTACGGCCGAGGTGATCGGCAGCGATTCCAAGACCGATATCGCGGTTCTGAAAATCGACGCCAAAGACCTGCCCGTGCTTCGTTTCGGCAATTCCGATGGCGTTCGAGTTGGCGATCTCGCGCTGGCGATCGGCAACCCGTTTGGCATCGGCCAGACCGTGACGATGGGCATTGTCGGCGCTACGGGGCGCGGCAACCTCGGCATTGAAGATTACGAGGATTTCATCCAGACCGACGCGGCGATCAACCCCGGCAACTCGGGCGGCGCTTTGATCAACACGCAAGGCGAGCTGATCGGCATTAACACGGCGATTCTGTCTCGCGGCGGCGGCAACCATGGCGTCGGCTTCGCCGTGCCGGTGAATCTGGCCCATAGCGTGATGAAGCAGTTGATCGAGAGCGGCCACGTATCGCGTGGTTATCTGGGCGTCGGCATCCAGGACCTGACGCCAGACATGGCGCAAAAATTCAACGCTCCCGACCACTTGGGAGCTCTCGTCCGCGACGTGACGCCGGATAGCCCCGGCGAAGCAGCGGGTCTGCAGCGCGGCGACGTCATCCGCGAAGTCAACGGCGACCGTGTTCGCGATACCCGCGAGCTGCGGCTGAAGATCAGCGGCACCGCTCCGGGCGAATCCGTCAAGCTGGCCGTTCTTCGCGATGGCGCCGAAAAGGCGCTGACCGCGAAGCTGGGCGAGCTGCCCGGCGAAGAGCAGACCGCGCGCTCAACCACATCCGGAACGAGCGCACTCGCGGGCCTGCAAGTCACCGAGCTGACCGCGGATGTCGCGCGGGAGTTGAAGCTCGAGCCGGGCACGCGGGGCGTGGTTGTCACCAACGTTGCGCCTGGCAGCGCGGCCCAGGAGTCTGGCCTGCAGCGCGCCGACGTGATCATGGAGATCAATCGCAAACCGGTGACGAGTGTTGCCGAGTTTCGCGCGGGCGTCAGCGCGGCTGGCAAAGAGTCGATCCTCATGCTGGTCAACCGTGGCGGCAACGTCCTGTTCATGGTCGTTGAATCCCGCTAACCTGCAAACCGGGGCCGCCGGACGGACTGGGTTCGTTCGGCGGCTCCGGGATTTTCTTCCGCTCCCCCCTGTTGCAGGCATTCCGCATTTCGCTTCCTTACTTTCGTGTTTGGTTTACCGGCGCAAGAGAGCTGTTCGGGAGCCTGCTAAACCCTGTTTGGCTAAGGCGTTGCCGTCGCTTCGCTCCGGCGGACAGGCGGGAGCGCCTGTCCCTACTTG
>JBBDWJ010000200.1:0-22673 GCA_040902925.1 Bryobacterales bacterium
AAGCGGGGTTGTGGCCGACAAGCACCGCCGCGAGCCCGGGCCGCACGCCGCGATTGGCGAGCTCAGCGACGCCCTGCTCGACTTCGGAAAGGATTTGGTCGCGAATCAGGTTTCCATCAAGGATTCTGGCGGGCAAACGACGCCTCCGGCCGGCTGGTACGAGCAGGAAAGAACCGCATCATAACATGCGGCGGAGATGGGTCGGTTGGCGCGGATTGTTGCGGCCCCTGCGCCTGAAATTCGATGGCACGATTGGGCCACGATTGGGCATGGTTTGGCTTGATTTGGCGTGATTTGGCTGCAAATGGCAAGGTTTTCCTTAGTGCCACGGGGCAACGGGCCGCGTTCGCGAATTCGCGATTCGCTCCGCGTTGGGTTCCGGCGGACTTCGCATCGCCCGGCAACTGCTGGTCGAGAGCGTGCTGCTGGCCGCGGCCGGCGGAATCGCGGGGCTTGGCCTCGGCGCGGCCGCGCTCCGTGTTTTGCGCGTGATTGGCGCTGAGGCCATCCCGAGGTTCGAGGAGGTGGCCCTCGATCCGACTGTGCTCGCGGTCACAGCCGTGGTGACGCTGGCCACCGGGCTTGCCTTCGGGATGCTGCCGGCGCTTCGCTTTGCGCGTATCCATCCGAGCGAGGCGTTGCACCAGCAGTCGCGTTCGGCCACCGGGGACCGCAAGCAAGGAGGCGTCCGCAACGGGTTGGCGGTCTTGCAAGTTGCTTGCGCGCTCGTTCTTCTGGTCAGCGCGGGCGTTTTGATGAGCAGCTTCTACCGTCTTCGCCAGATTGATTTCGGGTTTCGCGCCGACGGCGTGCTCACTTTCGAACTGAACCTTCCCTCCGCCCGCTACGATGCAGCGCAGCGTGCGGTCATGCAAGAGGAAGTCGCGCGGCGCATCGAAACGATTCCGGGAGTGACGGCGGCCGGGGCCTCCTCCCGCCTTCCGGCCACGGGCGACTTCCATTCCTGGCGAACGAGAATCCTGACGGGCCCACGTGCCGCAACCGACTTTCGCATCGAAGCGCAACATCGGGTCATCAGCGGTGATTTCTTTAATGCGCTCGATATCCCTGTTCTCGCGGGACGCCCGTTTGACGGCCGCGACGATGCTAGCGCGCCGTCTCGCGCCGTGGTCAGCGCGCGTTTTGCGCAGCAGGCTTTTCCTGGTATGCCTTTCGAGGACATCATCGGCCACCGAATCCGGGTACTTCCATGGGAACGCCAGATCATCGGCGTGGTGGGCGATGTAGCTCTCGACTCTCGCGGCACAGCCTTCCCTGCCGTGTATCAATCGCATCGCCAGTTTGCCGACAACCGAACCTGGACGCTCACGCATGTGGTGGCGGCAAAACTTCCGCCGGAGCAGATCGTCGCGGCGGTGCGCGCAGAGGTGGCCGCGCTCGATCCGCAGCTCGTCGTCTATCGCCCCGCGCCCATGGCCGAAGTGGTCGGCAGAGGAGTGTCCCGCGAGCGGTTTGCCTTGGTGCTGATGGGCGCGTTCGCCATCGTGGCGGTGGCGCTGGCGGCGATTGGTCTTTACGGAGTGCTGGCGTATTCGGTCCGCCAGCGCACGCAGGAGATCGGCATCCGCATGGCGTTGGGCGCCACCGCCGGCCATGTGCGCCGTATGGTGCTGCGCCAGGCGGCTGTGGTGGTTGGAGCCGGCGTGGTCATCGGGATCGCGGGCGCGCTGATGATTGGACGCTGGCTCTCCTCGCTGGTGTACGAGACGAGCCCGAGCGACCCGCGTGTGCTTGCCGCGACCACGCTGCTGTTGATGGTTGTAGCGTTCCTTTCGGCGTGGCTGCCCGCGCGGCGCGCTTCGCGCGTCGAGCCGCGGATCGCGATGCACGAAGAGTAAACGCCTGGCGGCATGCGGGCGTATAGCGCCTGCCAAACCTTCCCGCTTCCCTTGTCCCTGTAAGCCGCAGTCAACCTCCGCGTGAGCGAAACTCTGAGCGCCGCCGCCTGGGGGCGGAGTTCGGCTGCCGCGGCTAACCAAATCCATGGTCGACCGTCTACCCTCCATGGGATATTCGATGGTAGAATCTCTACCGACGGTGAGCTTAAAGCGATCGTGACAGCTCTGTAAAGCGGATCGGGAGCGAAACATGGGCACCTGGAAGCGATTCCAGCATTGGATCACAGGCCGTGCCGACAGCGAACTCGACTGCGAGATTCGCGCACACCTCGAGCTGGAGGCCGAAGATCAGCACGGGAGCGGAACACCGTCCGGGCAGGCCGGCTACGCTGCCCACCGCAACTTCGGCAACAGGCTCTCGATCAAGGAGGACGTGCGCGCGGCGTGGGGATGGGGACTGTACGAGAGTTTGGCGCAGGATTTTCGCTACGCGCTACGGGCCATACGGAAAAGTCCGGGGTTCAGTACGGTTGCCACAGTATCGTTGGCGCTTGGCATCGGCGCCAATACGGCGATCTTCACTTTCGTCAACGCCGCGTTGCTGAAGCCCTTGCCCTATCCGAACGCCGATCGGATCGTGGCCTTAGCGGAGCGCTCACCCCAAGGCGGCAACACGAGCCTGGTGCACCCGCAAAGTTTCGTGGAGTGGCTCAAGCGCGCCCGCTCGTTTGAAGCTTTGGCGATTGCGCAGGCGGTCCCGATCAACACGCAGGGCGGCGAGGGCGCCGAAGAGGTGCGCGGACTGTGGTCGACAGCCAGCTTGTTCCGGGTGCTGGGCGTGGAGCCGATGTTGGGACGGGTTTTCACGGACGAAGAAGGATTTGATCGCGCGGCCATTCGCGGTCAAGGCCCGGCTTCCTCCGTTGCGATCCTGAGTCAGGGCTATTGGGAGCGCCGGTTCGGGTCGGACCCCGCCATCGTGGGCAAATCGATTTCCCTGAGCCACGGCTCGGCCACGGTAATCGGCGTGATGCCGCCTGGCTTTCGCGTCGCGACGGCGAACGTTGACATCTATATCTCGCTGCCGCTGGACCCCAGCAAGCCGGAAGCGGCCGGATCGCGGTCGTTCCAATGCTATGGGCTGCTGCGGCCGGGCGTGAGCATCGATGAGGCGCGTGCGGAAATGGACATCGTTGCGACGCAGGCCGGCCGCGACGTTCCCTTTTTGGAGGGCTGGGGCGTCAGCGTGGCCAGCCTGCGCGATCACCTGGTGAAAGACAGTTTCCCCGTCCTGATGATGCTGGCGGGAGTCGTCGCCCTGGTGCTATTGATCGCGTGCGCCAACCTTGCCGCGCTGCTGCTGACGCGCGGCGTTGGCCGCCAGAGCGAGCTGGCGCTGCGCGCTTCCCTCGGCGCAGGCCGTGCGCGGCTGGTTCAGCAACTGCTCATCGAAAGCGTAACCATCGCCGTGATGGGCGGGCTGCTGGGCCTGCTGTTCGGCTCCTGGGCGAGCCGGGCGCTGGTGCTTCTTGCCACCGATGCCGTTGCCTTCGGGCAAATGGAAGATGTTCAGCTCGACGGACGCGTTCTCGCATTCACGTTGTTGCGTGCGCTGCTCACCGCGATCGTTTTTGGCCTCGCGCCTGCCTGGCAGGCCTCACGATTCAATTTGCAGAATGCGCTCAAGCAGCACGGCCGCGGAGGGGGAGAGCATCGTGGCCAGCAGCGCTTTCGCAACGCCCTGGTGATTGGCGAAGTGGCGCTCGCCGCTGTACTGCTGGTCGGGGCGGGCCTGCTGTTGCGCACGCTCTCGCACCTGCTCGATGTCCGGCTCGGCTTTGATCCGGCTCAGGTTTTGGCCCTACGGACATTCGTCAACGGCGATCCGGCGCGGCGTTCGAGCCTGGTCGAGAGCATTCTCGAGCGCGTCGAAGCCTTGCCGGAGGTGCGCGCCGCCGGCACGATTCAGTTTCTGCCGCTGGGTGGCTGGACCAACAACGGGCCGTTCGAGTTCGTCGGAAAACCCTCGCCCGCCGATCCCCAAAGCATGGAGACGGATGTCTCGACAGTCAGCCGCGGCTATTTCAGCGCGCTGGGAATTCCGGTGTTGCGCGGCAGGCCCTTTGAGCGCCGCGACAGCTTCGACGGCGCGCGCGTGGCGTTGGTGAATCAATCTTTCGCCGACAAATATTGTCCGCAGTACTGCCCGGATGGCGACCCTATCGGCCAGCTCATTTTTGGCGATTGGGCGGACCCCAAGCCCACCGAGATCGTCGGCATGGTGGGAGACATCCGGCACAACGGGCTCACTGCCGAACCCAGGCCCACCGTATTTCTGGCGCAGGCGCAGGTTCCCGGCTACATCACCTCTCTGGTGGTGCGCACGGCGGCGGAGCCGGAACAGATGGCGGCTGCGATCCGGCGCGAAGTCCAACAAGTCGACCCCAACCAGCCGCTGACGGCGATCCAGCCGATGGAGCAATACATATCGAGGGCGCTCGCGCGGCCGCGGCTCTATTCGGCGCTGCTCGGTGCGTTCGCCTCGCTGGCGCTAGTGCTCGCCGCCATCGGCCTGTATGGACTGCTGGCGTACGCGGTCCGGCGCCGCACCCATGAGATTGGCATTCGTCTGGCGCTTGGGGCGCAACCGGGCGCGGTGCTGCGCTCGACGATGGCAGTGGGTATCCGGCTGGCCGCCGTGGGGCTTGCGCTTGGCGTTTTGTGCGCGATCGCGCTGAGCCGTTTCGTGGCGAGCCTGCTCTATGGAGTTGGCACGGACGATTTGTTGACGTTTGGAATCGTCACGGCGCTGCTTGCGGCGGTGGCGCTGCTGGCGGCCTATGTTCCGGCGCGGCGCGCGGCGCGCGTCGATCCGATGGTGGCGTTGCGATACGAGTGATCTGTGCCGCGGGTGAATTTCCCCGGCCGCATGCGGGTCTACTATCGCCGAATCGAACGGAGCCTACGATGCCGATCTGGAATCAATTCAGGAACTGGATCAGCGGCCGCGCCGACCGCGACCTTGAGCGTGAGTTGCGGGCGCATCTCGACATGGAAGGCGAGGAGCAACAAGAATCCGGGCTTGCAGCCGAAGATGCCCGCTATGCCGCCCGACGCGCTTTCGGCAACACAACTTCCATCCAAGAGGAGACTCGCGCCATGTGGGGCTGGACCTTGATTGAAACGTTCGCGCAAGACTTGCGCTACGCGCTGCGCGGAATGGGAAAAAACCCGGGCTTCACGGCCGTCGCCGTTTTGTCACTGGCGCTTGGCATCGGCAGCGCCACGGCCGTGTTCAGCGTGCTCGACGCCGCGGTGCTGCGTCCGATGCCGGTGCGCGAGGCGGAACGTTTGGTGATCGTGCGGCCGACGCTGCGCGGCGAACGCTTCGTGCTGTTCAATCCCTACTTCGAGGAACTGCGCCGCCGGCAAACGACGCTCGTTGAGATGTTTGCCGTGCAGGACACTGGCCACTGGAAAACAACCTTCGAAGGGGACTCGGCGCCGGCCTACTCGCGCGGCAGCAAGGTTTCGGGCAATTACTTTTCCGCGCTCGGCCTTGCGCCCGCGCTTGGCCGGCTGCTGACCGAAGCGGACGACCAGATCCTCGGCACGCCGGAAAGCAGCGGCTGCGCCGTCGTGCTCAGCCACGCGGCTTGGACGCAGCGATTTCAGCGGGACGCTGGCGTGTTGGGCCGCGGCGTAGAAATCGGCGCCACCGCTTGCTCGATCGTGGGCGTTGCGCCGGAACAATTTCAAAGCGTGCAGGCCGGTTTCGCGCCGGAGCTGTGGGCTCCGATGCGGGCGCTGACCGATCGCTCCCTGCTGGAAAACCGCCGCTTGGCGTTCTTCTCGGGAGTGATGGGGCGGCTGTGCGACGGCGTCACGGCCGCAGAAGCCGAAACGGAGTTGACGACGCTCTACCAACAGATCATGGCGGCTGAGCCGCCGAGCGCCGGAGGCCGTGACGAGCGGCCGCGCCTGCCGGCCGAGTTTGCCATCCAACTGTTGCCGGGCGGCCACGGGCTGGGCGATGTGAGCCATCGCTACGGACGGCCGCTCGCGCTGGTGATGGCCGTGGCCGGCATCGTGCTTTTGATCGCGGCGATGAATGTCGCCAACTTGTTGCTGGCGCGGGGCGCGGTTCGCGGCTCGGAGCTGGCGACGCGGGTGGCGTTAGGGGCCGGCCGGGCGAGGCTGGTTTGCCAGCTCGTCACGGAAGGAGCGCTGCTGGCGATTTTCGGCGGCGCGCTGGGTGTCGCATTCGCCCAACTGAGCATACCGTCGCTCGCAGCGCTCGTTTCGCTGCCCTATCTACCCGTTGCGCTCGAAACGGCTCCGGACCAACGTGTTCTTTTTGCCGCCCTTGCCGCGACGATGCTGGCTGCTCTGCTCGCCGGCGCTCTGCCAGCTCTGCGGCTGACCGGGCAGAGCCTGCAAGCGGCGATCTCGACCGCGGGACGCACGATCGGAAGCCGCCCGGGCCAACGCTTGGCGCGAGCGCTAGTGAGTTCGCAACTGGCCTTGTCGCTGCTGCTGGTCAGCGGCGCGGGGCTGCTGCTGCGCACGGTCGTGCAACTTGCTTCCGTCGACGCCGGGTTTGACCCCGCGCAAGTCGTTCTGCTCAGCGTAAACCACGAGAAAGGGCGCGATAACCACGGCGAGGTGGATGAAGCCCCGGAGAAGGCGCGCCTTGCCGCCCTCTACGCATCTCTCGAAAGCGAACTGAACTCGCTGCCTGGCGTCCGCTCGGCGAGCCTCTCTTGGCTCGGTCTGTTCGGAGGAAGCGATCTTTGGCTGCGGCTGATCGACCCCGAGAATACCGAAGACCGCCGGGATGGGCGCGTCGACTATGTATCGCCCGGCTATTTCGATACGGTTGGCATGCGCGTGCTGCGCGGGCGCGGCTTCACGGCAGCGGACGGCGCCAGCGCACCGCGCGTGGCCGTTGTCAACGAAACGCTCGCGCGGCAGCGCTTTGGCCAGGGCGAGGCGCTCGGCCGCAGGCTGGCGCTCGACTACCGCGGCGAAGCCGACCGGCCGTTCACGATCGTGGGGATTGTCGGCGATTCGAAATACAACGACCTACGCGAGGCCAAGATCGAGCCCATGATGTGGACGCCGCTGGGCCAAGCCACATTCCACATCAAGTCGGTGGCGCTGCGCATCGACCGCGGCACGCAAGCCGCGGTGGTACGCGAGACGCAGCGCGTCTTGAGGGCGGCGGACAACGAGCTCATGGTGCGCCAGGTCACAACCTTGTCCGATCAGGTTGCCCAATCGACCGCGCGCGAGCGCCTGCTATTAGGGCTGGCCTCGGGCTTCGGCGGACTGGCCCTGCTGCTGGCCGCGATCGGCCTCTACGGAACACTCACCCACGCTGTCGCGCGACGTACGCGCGAGATCGGCGTACGGCTGGCGCTCGGCGCGCAGCGCGGCACGGTGCTGCGCATGGTGGTCGGCGACGCGTTGAGACTGGCGCTGTGGGGACTGCTGGCTGGCGTGCCGCTCGCCCTCGCCGCCGGATATGCCCTGCGAGGTTTTCTGTTCGGAGTGGAGCCGTATGACGCCGTTGCGTTAAGCGGCGCGTGCTTCGTGCTCACGCTTGTAGCGACAGTGGCGGCCTACGTGCCGGCTCGAAAGGCCAGCCGCGTCAACCCTATTGAGGCCTTGCGGTACGAATGAAACGGAAGGGCGCCAGCCGGCCACGGCGGCCATGCCAAATTGCGAACAGGAACTTGAGGGCTGGAAAGTTCCGCGCTGACGAGTCGTCGGGCTCGCCTTCAGCAGCGTGTTCAGGGTGGACTTGCTAGGCCGCTTGCTGATCTCACTGTGGCGGTTGAAACAGATCCGAACCGGCTGGGCAGATGATCATTCCCAACTCGCTGCAATAACCGATTCGAACCGGCCGCCCGCCCATCTGGGCTTCTTTCATTTCAAAACGCCACCCGGAGACATCCATGTGTTGGTGCGCGGGGTGTGGCCCCGGGTTGTGACTGGAGCTTCACTCCAGCCAATCCCTAACTTCGCCGACGGCCTGCACCGAAGACACTTGCATTGTCCGCCCCAGCGAGTGGGGGTCCGAGCCGCTACTCCGTTTTGGAGCCAGGAGAAGCAGGAGACGCGGGCAGCGGCGCTGGTTTTGCGCGTTTTGATTGCAGCCGCTTGGCGAATCTCTCCTGATGCTTTTCCTTTTGCTTTTGTTCCCGTTTCAGTTGCTTGAAGCTTTGTAATCCTCGACCGGCCATAGAAATACTCCCGCAGATAGAGGCGGGCGCCACCAAACTCGAATTCGGTGGCGCCCGCTGAATTGGCGAACTCGAACAGCGATGCAGGTCGCGCTACCAACGCGAGCCGCGGCCGCCGCCGCCGCCTGATCCTCCACGACCGCCGCCGCCACCACCGTAACCGGATCCACCGGCCGGCTTGGGTTTCGCTTCATTTACTTTGATGGCCCGGCCGCCCAGGTCGGAGCCGTCGAGTTGCGCAATCGCTTTTTCGGCGGAGTCCTTCTCCGTCATCTCGACAAAGGCGAAGCCGCGGGGCTGACCGGTGTCGCAATCCGTCACGATGTTCACGCGCTCGATGCCGCCGAAGGCCGCGAACGCATCACGCAACTCGTCCTCCGTGGTCTGAAAGCTGATATTTCCGACGTAGATATTCGTCATGTTGATTTTCCTGTTCTGAAAAAGATTCTATCTTCGTCGGACTGAGACTCGGCCAAGCCGAAACGGGCGAGGGGAAAAGTTCGGCCAGAAGGCACTCGTAGGTGAGACGGATGCGGTCGAAGACTCTGTGAGTATAGCACCGATTCCGGCGGAACGAACTCTCACTGGTTGTTCGCCGCGTCTTGGTTGGAGAACAACCACCTTCACCAGATCATGCCGGCTGGCTCCTATCCGGCAGCCGCCCGGCATGCGTTCCAAGCGCGGTCTTGGCCTTTTTTCGCACCCCTTGGGTTTCGGGTTCGGACAACGCGTGGCGATTAACCTAAAATAGTAGAGGACTGAGCCCTTCCGCCCACTCTACGGATTCCCTGAGCTAAGTCAGGCGATCCGGCTCTCCGTCTTAGCCCCGAACCCAGGAGGTTGGCATGGTTGCCCGGAGTGTCTCCATTCGCTTGAAGCCCAATAGCGTCGCCGAGTTTACGCGGATCGTTGAGCAAGAGATCCTGCCGCTGCTGCGGAATCAAAAAGGCTTTCAGGATGAAATCACGCTCGTCCTGCCGGAGGGGCTGCAAGTGGTCGGAATCAGTTTGTGGGACAGCGATGACGACGCCAACGCCTATAGCCGCGGGGCCTACCGGCAGGTGCTGACGGCCTTGGAAAAAGTGATCGGCGGCCCTCCCGAGATTCACCTTTTCGAGGTGTCGAATTCGACGTTCCACAAGATCGGGGCACAAATCGCCGCCTAGCGAGCCGCGGCAACGTTCGGGGCCCAGCGGTTGGAAATGAATCAGCACAGACTATGCCGGAAACGGGTTGGGATATCGAGAACGTAAGCATGAGCCAACGGGATAGATCCCTTTACGACGTGGCGGTCGGTCGTCATATATCCTGCGTGATGCTGCTCGCGCTGGTAGGGATCGCGCCGGCGCCGGCCCAGAGCCCAAGCGCACCTCCGGCGATGGAAGTCATCGTTGAGGGCATGGCGCGAGCGCGCGCTGACAACCGTGCCCGCCTTCGGTCGTACGTGGTTACGCGCGACTACGCGCTGTTCGGGAAGGAAAAAAATAAGACCACGTCGGAGGTGACGGCGCAACTGACCTTTGTTCCTCCGAACTCGAAAAAGTACGACATCCTACAGCGCAGTGGCAGCGGGTTGGGAGAAAGACTGGTTCGCCGGATGCTGGACGGGGAGACCGCGATCGTCAAAGAGTACAGTGCGACCGACATCTCTCCGGACAACTACGATTTTCGTTTATCGGGCGAGGAAAGTGTGAGCGGCCGCCGCTGCTACGTGATCGGCATCGTTCCCAAGCGCGCAGCCAAGACTCTGCTTCATGGGACGATCTGGGTCGACGCCAATACCTATCTGCTTCATCGCATGGAGGGTGCGCCGGCGCAGAGCCCGTCGTGGTGGCTGACAGACGCGCGTATCACATTTTTCTACAGCGACGTTGAGGGTATGTGGCTGCAAACGGCCTCGGAATTCACGACCCATGTCCGGATCTTTGGCAAGCACACGATGATTTCTCGCGACGTGAAATACGAGACTGCCGCACTCACGGCGGCTACAAACAGGTAAGCGGCAACCGGGCGGCACGAAACATTCTTGGTGGTCCACCAAAATCATCCACCAAAATCAGCATCCACCAAAATTATCCACCAAAATCAGCAGCGCTCGCCTTTCCCACCGCGAATCCGAAAACGCTCTCTAGCGGCGGCGGATCATCGAAAGCGTCATACTCAACCTTTCGATGTTCACCGCAGCCCCATCTGTTCTAAAGACGAAGTCACGCCGGCAAGGCGTTTACTATGGCTGGGCTAACGTCGCCGTAGCGGCGCTGGCAATGGTCGGTACCCTACCTGGCAGGACGCAAGGGCTGGGACTCATCACCGAACCGCTGCTGGCCGATCTGCACATCGATCGGGTTTCCTACGCGTCCATCAATCTCTGGGCAACTCTGATCGGCGCTTTGTTCTGTCTGCCATGCGGGCGGCTCGTCGACCGCGTGGGATCTCGCCTGGTGCTCAGCGCCTTACTGGCGGCATTGGCGGCGACAGTGCTCGGAATGAGCGTGACGAGCGGAGGCATCGCTTTGGGCATCGCCATCACCCTCAGCCGCGGATTCGGCCAGAGCGCGCTTTCGGTGGCCAGTCTGGCTCTGGTGGGAAAGTGGTTCGGGCGTGGGCTGAACCATGCGATGGGGGTCTACTCTTTGCTGGTCGGCGTCGGATTCATCGCCGCATTCCCAAGTGTCGGGAGCGCCGTGCTTGCGTTTGGCTGGCGCGCGGCCTGGTCCGGTGCCGGCTGGGCGTTGCTTCTGGTCGCGGCGCCGGCCGCCTGGCTGGTGGTGCGCAACGGTCCCGAAGACCGCGGCCCGCAATTCGACGCAGGAGAGGCGACAGGCCGCGCGGGCGTCGCGGACCTCACTCTTCCCGATGCGCTGCGGAGCGCCGCGTTCTGGCTGTTCGCCTTGTCGAGCTCGCTGTTCGGGCTGGTGTATTCGGGCATCGCCCTGTTCAATCAATCGATCCTCGAGGAGCGAGGTTTCGATGCTTCCGTCTACCATACGGTGCTTGTGATCAGCACCTTGCTCGGGCTGCTCGCAAACTACGCGGGCGGATGGCTGGCTTCGCGCTGGCCGATCCAGCGCGTCATGGGTGTTGGGATGGCGCTGCTGAGTTGCGCGCTTCTGATGCTGCCCGTGGTCCAAACCTACACTCATGTGGTGTTGTACGGCGCAGCCATGGGGATAGCCGGCGGTGTTGTCACCGTGGTCTTCTTTTCCGTATGGGGGCAGGTCTACGGCCGTAGCCATCTGGGAAAGATCCAAGGCTGCGCGCAAATGATGACCGTCGCCGCTTCCGCGGTAGGACCGCTGCTGCTTGCTAAAACGTTGGAACGCACCGGCTCCTACGATTCGATCTTTTACGGCCTTGCCGCGATAGTTGTTGCGCTGGGGGCAGGTTCGTGGCTAGTGCCCCTGCCGGCGCGAAAGACGTTGGAGCCGGAAAGGCTAGCCCAGGGCTAGCGCGGCTAGGTGCCTGTTCCTTTGCTTCCTGACGGCCGTTCATCCGGATGATACGGTTTGCCGCGCAGGCGGTCCTCTCCTGCCTCCCTCCACGCTCATCGGGAAACCTTTTCGGCGCGAACGATAAACCTGTTTGGCGCGGGACCGACGAAGTAGAACGGATGGCAGGTGACCAGGGTTAGGACCTCATTGCTGGTGGGATTCAATACTTCGACGTCATGCGGGCTCACCACTCGACTGGACACGACGCGGTAGCGGTATTCGCCCCCTCGTGTGGTCAGTGTGATGATGTCGTCCACCTGGATATCTTTTAGCGGCCGGAAGAACGTATCACGGTGGCCAGCGATACCTGCGTTGCCGGACTGTCCCGGCAGAGCGGTGCCCGGTATATGGCCGACGGCGCGACGCAGGGTGCGTCTGTCGAGTCCTTCAACAACCACCGCGGAGAGGCCAAGACGTGGGATCTCAATGCGGCCGATCAGTCCGCCGGGCGCGTCTGCCAACGGGGGTTCCGGCGCAGTGAGGGGATCGGTGGGTGGCGCCCCGACGCTCGCCGCGCTGTCGTCATCCAACAGGCGGTCGAGCTCGCGGCCTTGTTGTTGCTGGAAGACCCAGGAGTCCAGCAGAACGAAGGCGCAGTAGCCCAGCAGTAAGACGCCGGCGACGAGCAAGGCGCGCTGGGTCCGGCGCAGAATGCGCCTTAGCGAGCCCTTCGCGAGCGAGACCCTCACGGACCGCCCTGGCCGTTGCGGGGCCGTGACTCACCGCCCGCAATGTAGCCGGCGCGAGCGCGTGCATGGAGCTTGCCGTGGTCCGCCGCCCGGGCGACGACTCGAACTTTGCGGTAGGTTCCCTTCGGCGTCACGTTGGTGGAAACGTATCCGATGGTGTATTGATTGCGAATGTCGTGGGCGATGCTTTCGCAAACTGCCACGACATCGCTGAGCTCTGCCGGGAAGAAGGCTTCGCCGCCCGTCTGCCGTGCCAGGCGCCTGAGCACCTTCGGATTCCGATCCGGATCCGCGTCGTCAAACAGGCCGATCGTATAGAGGATCGCGCTGGACTGCTCGGCCAGCTTCAGGACTTCCGGCAAGCCGTGCTTGCTGGCGTTGTCGCCGCCGTCGCTGATGATGAGCAGCGCTTTTTTGTTCGGGGCGCCGAGCTGCAATTGAAATTGATTTATTGCCTTGACGACCGCATCGTACAGCGCCGTCATCCCCGCGGCGGGCGCATTCGCGATGGCGTATTCGAGTTTGGTTGAGCTATTCGTAAACGGGACCGCGCCGGGCAGACCCAGCGAAACCTTTTCGTTGAAGTTCACAACGAACATCTGGTCGTTTGGGTTGCTGGACTGCACAAACGTCCGGGCGGCGGCTGTCACCTGGGCCAGTTTTGGCAGCATGCTCCGGCTGTGGTCGACAACCAGCCCTATGGTGACCGGGGTGTCTTCGTACTGAAATAGCCGGATCGACTGACGGACGCCGTCTTCGTAAATTTCAAAATCCTGCTCGCCCAAATCGGAGATAAAGCGGCCTTTGCGGTCGCGCACGACAGGGTGCAACACGACCAGATCGACGTCCACGGCGATGCGGAACGGTTCCAGGTCCTGAGCCTTGCTGGTAGGAGAAAGCTGACCTCCACTGAAGCCAACGGCAAACATCAGCAGAAGGACAAGCTTTGCGCGGCTCACGTTCATTTCTCCTCATGTCAGCTCATCTCAGCACCGATGGGCTTTTCCCGCTCTCGCCGCAGGGTGTTGTGAGCAAGGCAGGTTAGCGCTTTTGCTTCATAGCGATCATCAGGCCGGCCCCGCCTAGAATCATGGCCGCACTAACGATCGGCGACACTTTATCGCTGTGCCGGGTTTCGATATCGATGGATAAACCGCCGACCGTGAGGCCATCTTGTTCGTTGCGAGGAATCGGGACCAGAAGCGAAGTAATACCCAGCATCACCACCACCAGTCCTGTCCAAAACATAGCTTGCATACGCTTCATTTCCCTTCGATCCCGAACCGGGCATCGCCGTGTGTCAGGATGCCCGGAGGCGGCAATACTCCGGCTGCCACATGGCGTCTTGCACCTGCCGCACGATGTCGACGAGCTCGACGCCGGCCAGGCCTTCCTCCAGTGCAGTTTCGGCGACCGCCAGGGCCACCGTCATCGATACACTGCGCAAGTTGTCGAACTGGGGGAGTAGCGACGCGCCGGGCAAGCGGACGGCTACGAGGCTGGAAACGGCGTTCGCCGCCGCCGCAAACATGCCGCTGCTGATCCGGCGGGCCTGGGACACGATTGCGCCGAGGCCCAATCCGGGGTACAGCGTGGCATTGTTCACCTGGCCAATGACGTAGGTGATGCCCTTGTGAGTGACCGGGCCGAACGGGCTGCCTGTGGCGATCAGGGCGCGTCCATCGGTCCAGGCGATCAGATCGGCCGGCGTCGCTTCGGCTATCGAGGCCGGACTCGACAACGGGAAGATGATCGGCCGCTCGGTGTGCGCGGCCATTTCCTGAACGATGGCTTGCGTGAAGGCGCCTGAAACCGTCGACGCACCGATCAGCATCGTCGGACGCACGGCATGCACTACCTCGGCCAGACCGATGGCGTCCGCGTTTCGCGACCAACCCTTGACCTCGGCGGCCGGCCGGACGTAGTTCGCCTGGAAGGCGTCGAGCGCGCCGTCCAGATCGTCGGTCAAAAGCCCGGGCCGGTCGACGAGCCAGAAGCGGCCCGTCGCTTCCTCGCGGGACAAGCCTTCACGCACCATGGCAGCGCGGAGCTGGTCGGCGATGCTGATGCCCGCGGTGCCCGCGCCAAAGATGACCACGCGCTGGTTCCGCAGGGGCGCTCCGCAGATCCGCGACGCGGAAATCGCCGCCGCCAGCGTGATCGCGCCGGTGCCCTGCAAGTCGTCGTTGAAGGTCGGGAACTGATCGCTATATTTATCGAGAATGTGGCGGCCGCTGTCAGGCGCGAAATCCGCCCAGTTCAACACTGCCTTTGGAAACAGCTTCCTCACTGCGGTGACGTAAGCATCGATGAAGGCATCGTAGCGCTCCCCGTTGACGCGGGCGTGGCGGTTGCCGATGTACATCGGATCCTGGAGCAGGCTTTCACGGTTGGTGCCGACATCGAGCATCACCGGGATAGCCCGCAGCGGGTCGATGCCGCCCGCCGCCGTGAAGATCGCCAGCTTGCCGATCGAAATCTCGATGCCGCCGACGCCCCAGTCGCCGATCCCCAGAACACGCTCGGCGTCGGTCGCGACAATCAGGTCGATTTCGTTGGGGCCGGCGTGGAGGTTTTCAAAAGCCGTCTCGATGGCTTCGGGGTGGTCGATCGAGAGATAGACGCCCCGTGGACGACGGAACTCGTGGCGATACTGCTCCATCGCCATGCCGACGGTGAGGTCGTTGACGATGGGGATCATTTCCCGTAGATGATCGGAGAGCAGCCGGTAGAACAGAACTTCGTTGCGGTCGTGCAAGGTGGTCAGGAAGACGTTCTTGCTCAGCGGGTCCAGCAGCCGCTGGTACTGGAAGTAGGCGTATTTCGCCTGGTCCATCAACGTGCTGACGATCGCCGGGAGCAGGCCCGTAAGGCCCAGAGCTTTGCGCTCCTCGCCGGAGAAGGCGGTGCCCTTGTTGAGCAGCGGCGTGGTCAGCACGGCCATTCCGCGCGCCTTGGTTTCGTGCCTGCCTGGCCGGTTCAACCGGCGTTTCGGCTTCGGCGGGACTCTGAGCGGAATCACGATTTGCGGCATGCTGTCTACTCCGAGCCCTTTTGCCCCACTGTCTCCGCGATGGCGACAGCAAGCGTTCGAAAACCGTCTCACTACGCCCTGACAAGTTTCGACGGGCGTAGCGCATCGCCCTCTATGCAATCTTTGGGCCTATTCAAACGGCCTCGCGGAGAGAACCACCCCGGCGCGCCCGGAAGGCGCGCCGGATGGCACATCAAACTGCACACAAAACCCAAATCAATCCCTTACAGCATGCGCTTTTGCGCAAAACGGAGCAGCGCAGCTCCGCCCAAAGCCAACACTCCGAACAGCGCCGCCAGCGGCAAGGGACTTCCCGTGTCCGGGAGAGTCTCGGGCATGTTCTGGGCTAGCTGGGTTGGCGCGGGGGGAGGAGCCTGGGCCGCTTGCCGCGCGGCCGGGGCCGGAGCAGCCTGGGCCAGTTCGACCTGTTCGCCGGTCGGCTTGATCGTCATCACAGGCACCCGCTGCAACCGCAGCACCTGGGGTTCATCCGCCGCCTTGATCGGCTCGACTTCCTTCGGTTCGAACTCCACCGGCGTAAACAGAACCGGTTGGTTGGACGCCTTCGCGAGTTCCATTGCCGTCACCTTCGGGTAAACGAATTCCTCGCCGAAATTAGCGCCTGGATAGAACCAAGCGCGCAGCGCCTCCGGCTGGCCGGCCGGCCGCTCGCTAAAGGTGATGACCGTTTTGTCGGTCGCCTTGAGGCGATAGTTCGGGATGGCCAGGACGGTGGCGTAGACGATGGATTCGTCTTCGCTGAAGATCTGGACAATGTGGCGATTGGCATCCGAGTCCAACAACCGGAACACATACGTGCCGGCGGGCAGCACGGCATGGTCGGGACGATGAACGCCCGGGGTTGCCACAGGCGCGCTAAACGTGACCACGGTTTTCTTGTCCCATGTGTCTGCGTTGGCGCTCGGCGCGACGATGCCGCCGATGAGCGTCACGCAAAAAACCGCTGTCGTTACTATTCTCAAAACTTTCATATCCATTCTTTTCCTTTTCAGAGTGTGCAAGATCCGCTGTTTGCGGTCAGGGCTGCTGCCCCAACTTCCAGGTCGCGCCGAGCGGGCTGCACGCTATCCAGAGGGCATTCGCGGGGCCATCGCCGGCCGGGCTCCGGACCCGGGGCGCCGTTTCTTTCCCCGGGGGCTATGCTTACCGTAGGTTGCGAGGCAGGAAGCGGGGACGAGGCCGGTTGCGGGAGGGTGGTTTGGAATCAGGGAAGTGACCGCGCGGGGTCACATGACCAAGTATGGTCAAAGATCTCCGGCGGATACAGAAGACGCTGAACCAATCTTCTTCCCACCCGCAAGGAAGGAACGCAAGTCCCAGTCGCGGCGGCGAAGGAACCCTGCGTAGCGCCTGAAGGCGCCGGGTAGGATCCGAGACGATCGTCAAAATGGGGAGTACCCGGGGTCAAGAGGATCGGGCCGGAGAAGCGCCTGGACCTGCTCATCCAGCGATTACGTGGCGGAGATGGACGGCTTCATCGATCGTCTTCCGGATGCGGCGCCGGGCCCGCAATACGCGGACTCGAACCGCAACAGGTGTACAGCCCATCTCGTGCCCGAGCTCAGCGCTCGTGTAGCCGGCCACGTAGTGTTTCTCGAGCATTTCGCGGTCGGCAGGGGCACACTTGGAGAGGGCTCGCTGAACGTCAATCGCTTGTGGACTTGTTTGTGGCAGAACCAATATCTCCGGGATTAGTTGAACGGTTTCCCGCCGCCGGAACCAATTGCGGAACAGGTTCAGAGCGATCGTGTTGACCCAACTCAAGACCATTGCCGGGTTCCGCAGCTTGTTACGATGCTCCCAGCCCCGGGCCCAGGCGGCCTGAGACGTTTCCTCAGCGATTGCGAAACCGACTCCGCGCGATACCAGGAATCGCGCGGTCTTTTCATAGCCATCGCTATAAGCCTCGGCGTATTGTTCCCGCGTGATGATTGTAGTTGGCGGGGCATATTGTACTTCGAATGCACTCGTCCCGCCGGGATCGGGAGACATCCGCACATTGGTGGTCGAAAACGCTTCCATGAGATTCCCTCCTTCGACAACAACGACAGCCGCGACGGCACGCTCCACGACCATCACGACCTGGTTTTTTGGATGACACAATTGCCGCGCGCGGCCAACGTCATGCCATGCCCAACCGCTACGCGGATATTTCTTCAAGCTGCACGGAGTCATCCGCGAAGCTGGGATCACCGTCGGAGCTGGAGAGCTCCTGACAGGCGACGCAACGCACAGCCCAGGGAATCGCATCGAGACGAGCGGCAGGAATGGCGTTTCCGCAATCCATGCACACGCCGTATTCCTTGGAGTCGATCCGCGCCAAGGCCGCCTCGATCAGCTTGAGCTGGAGGTAGTCCAGGCTGTTGATTCGCAGCGCAATGAGCTGGTCGCTAAACACCGGCGCAAGGTCTTCCAGGGCAGCGCCACTGGGTCCTGTCAGAGTGTCGAGCTTGGACCGCACGCTCGAAGACAACTCGGCCTTCTTGGCGAGCAGCAACTCGCGGTAGTTCTTCGGCCGGGATTTGGCTGGGGACTGTGTTGTTTTCACGTTTTTTTCTGGTTCCTGTGCTGCACTGGCGCTAACCGGAATGGGTCACTCCGAGAATCGGAAACTGGTTATGCTCGTCCACAGGCCCACGGCCTGTAAGACCCAAATACAAACGGCAACCACGACGACGACGTTCAGAATCGATTTGATACTGGAGGCCATGGGGATGAATCGATTGATCAGCCACAACCCAACGCCGACCACGATCAAGGCGAAGACAATGTTGATGAGAGGCATGTGTGTTCTCCTTACTCCGCTATACAAGAGGGCAATCCGGCGCCCAATGGTCAGCGGGTTGAAATCTTACGGGGGAAAAACCTGCGGCACGTACCGAAACGCCCAATTGGCGGGGATTTGGCGGGCCGAATCGAGGCCGGCAACAACTAAGTGGTGAACCCTAACAGCGGTTCAGGTTACAGCGCTGAGTCAGAAGAACTGACCGCGCGAAGCCGGATGACCACATACGGTCAACTAGTAGGTCGATTGGATTGTCCCGGGTTGCTTGCCCGCACATCCTTAGACGTGCGGTACGTCTCTCGGGCGGGAACCTCCGACCCGCGACAAGCTCGGGCTTCCGAATGCCGATCGCGGGGAGGTCACATCGAGGCCCGGTCGCGTTCCGTGGCCGGCGTGGATGTTCGCGAGCGAACGCTAGGTCCTGGAATGATTTGTAAAAACGCCTCGGCCAGCAGGATGACCCGCAAGATTTTCAATCAAACCAGACATCGAATAGGGGTAAGAAGCCTTCCCTCGCGCCCACAGCACCAGTAGAGTTGCAAGGTCCATCCAGATCGAGATCATGTTCTTGCGTGCCTTCCCAAAAAACTTCTACCTGGACTCAGCGACGAGGACCGCGGATCTTAGCTCAAAGACCAGCACGGTCTCGCTGGGAATGACAGCCGGATCGCCGGTGGTAGCCAGCACGACGCCGGTACCGGCCCCCGCGCCCGCAGCGGTGCCGATGGCCGCACCCTTGCCGCCTCCGGCAATGGCCCCAACAGCCGCGCCTATGCCGCTGCCGATTCCGATTTTCGCAGCGTCCTTGCCCTTGGTGGCGCTCGCATCACGCGAAATGCTCTTGGTCGAAATCTCGAGGAGGTGACCGGCGGTTGTGTGCAATCCGGTCAACTGAACCACGAGGTTGGCTAGGTCCTTCACACGCCCACCTTTATCGGCCTCGATAATTTTGCCCTCCACCTGCGCGCCTTTCGCAGCGATCTTGCGACCACCGTAGACCAGGGGGTCCTCCAGATGCGCGCTGAACATTTGCCCCGCTTGGTGTGTGTTCGTGGATAAGGCGATCGTTGTTCGCACCGTGAGCTGGGTCCCTTCCGGCAGGGTCACGGTGTCAGCCGGGGGCTGCACCGCGGCAGCGGTCGTCTCGGGCGTCACGCCATCCTGGCTCAACCCGCTATCTTTGCTACAGCCCGCCTGGGCCAAAACGGCCGCGATGGCCAAACTTACACCCAATAGAGTGCTTGCTCTCATATCAAATTCTTCCTTCTGTAGCTCACGCCGATTGGAATCGGCGGAGATCGTATCGCATCTTCGATGTGTCCTGCGGGCGGCCGAGCGCCGCCCGCGGAATGGACTTGCCACTATCCGAGCGCTCTACGGCCTTGCAGCACGTTGATGACTATGATCACCAGCGCAAGGACTAACAGGATGTGCACGAAACCACCCATCGTGTAGGCGGACATTAGTCCCAAAGCCCACAGCACAAACAAAACAACAGCAATTGTCCAAAGCATGTTCTTCTTCCTCCCTTTCATCAGAATTTCCGTCCGGAAGATTTGCGTAGCTCGGGCTAGGCGGTTCCGACAGCCTGCTTGGGCCTGGAAACCTGCCGGAGAACCTTGCCAGCGGCCGCGGGTTGCTCTAGCTGCATCGCCACGTCGGCTTGGGAAATGATTCCCACAAGCCGGCCATCATCCAGCACCGGGATTCGCCGCAACTGGCTCTGGGACATGGCATCCAGTGCCCTCTGCAGATCGTCCTGAGGGGCGCAGGTCACCAGGTTGTGCGCCATGACGCCCTCGACTCGAGTTTGCCGGGGATCGAGCCCCTCGGCCACGACTTTCAGCGCCAGGTCGCGGTCGGTGACGATGCCAATCAGTCTCTTTGCCTTCTCGCTGTCGACCACGGGCAAGGCGCCGATATCCTGGCGTCTCATCGATTGTGCCGCCACATCCACGGTGTCACCCGCAAGACAACAGGTGAGGTCTTTGGTCATGACGTCGCTGCATTTCTTTTCCAGCATCAATTTGAATTCTCCTTTTGCGAAATTCAGAACTTCCTAACAACGGGTTACTGGCTCACGCGAGCGGAATAGAGCATCTGCTGGAAGGCGCGTTCATAGCCCTGGAACTCGCGCTCCGGGGCCGTGAAAACGAAGAACAGCAGGCCGTCAGGCCGCGGCAGGGTGACCAGCCAGTTGGTCTCGCGGCCGCCGCCCTGGACCGGCGAATCGTTCGAGAGGTAGGTCGAAAGCCCGCGCTGGCCACCGAAGTCGATGGGCTCGTGGCGGCGAACCACGCGCATGTTCTGGTTGGATTGGCGGAGATCCTGGACCAACTGGTCGGTGGCCTCTTCGGCCGTCACCGCGGAACCTTGCCCGAAGCCAGGCCCCTGTAACTGCTGGCCGTAGCGATCCGAGTGCGGTTCGTATATGTTCACCAGGACGCCGTATGCCAAGGCCTGATTGCCGTTGCCATCGCTCACCAAGCCGCCGCGGGGCGCGATGGTTACCGCGTCGCCTTGGCCGTAAGCCTGCCAATTGTCGGGGTAGTCGATGCGCAGCGCGGAATTCTCAAAGGTCACGAAGCGCTCCGAGGTTCCGTCCGCTTGACCAGCGGTATTCGTGTTCGCCGATTGCTGGGCTTGGAGCTGGTTGGGTTTCGGCGAGGGCAGCGACTGCAGGTAACGCTTTATCTGGTCGAATTCCTGGGAACTGCTGCTTGCATTGCGCTGTGAGCCGAGCCGGGCCGCTTCCTCGTTGGCGCTCTCGATACGGCGGTCCGGGTTGGGGTGAGAGTTGAAGAACGCGGTGCCGCTGCCGCCCCCGAGCTTCCCGAAGAACTGCCCCATGGCCCGCGCGTCGTAGCCGGAATCGTACAGGATCTGCGTGCCCATCAGGTCAGCCTGGCTTTCGGCGTCACGCGAATACTTAAGGAGAATGGAATTCACCGTGAAGCCCGCGCCGAGCTGCGCCAGAGCGGTCGCCGTGGAGTTGCTGCCCAGCAAGCCGCCCAGGATCGCCAGGGGCATCTGCGCCACCGAGGCCTTGCTGGCCTGGTTGGTGCCATGGCGGAGCGCCACGTGCGAGATCTCGTGCGCCATCACGCCGGCCAGTTGCGCTTCATTGTCGGCGGCTTCGATCAGGCCGCGGTTGACATAGATGTGCCCGCCGGGAAGTGCAAAAGCATTGATCCCCCGGTCGTTGGCGGTCTGGAAGGCGTAGGGATACTTTTCGCCGGGGGCATGCGCCGCCAGCCGTTGTCCCAGGTTATTCAGGTATTTGTCCACCCGCGAGTCGTTCAACATGAGCACTTGCTTCACAACTTCGCCGGAAGCCTGTTGGCCCAATTCGACGTCCTGCTGCGGCGAAAACATGTTCCAGCCGGGCTTCAAGGGGGTGCGGTTGCCCGCCGCTGTCAGCGGGTTCGAGTTGCTGGGGCTCGCCCCAGACCCGCCGGCCACGTTGGCGGCCACCCGCCGAAGGGTAAACCGCTGATTCGCGTCGCCGTTGACTTCGTAGGTCTGAACCAGGGCTCCGTCTTTGGTGGAGCCGCCCGGAATGTCCAGCGTCTTGCCAAGGTTCGAGACGATGAGCGCGCTGCCGTCTTTGCTGGCATCAAAGCGCCACTGCTGGCTGGAACGGCCGTCGAAGCGAGTGGCCCGCACGGGCGTGCTGTTGTTGTTTCCCACGGCTTCAAGGGCGTTTCCGTTCATCACGCTTCGCAACGAATACCGGCCACCGCCGGCGGCTTGGATATCCCATGTCTGGTTGTCAGTCCCCCGCGAGGAGAACTGCATCACCCTGGTCTGGTCGTTCCGGTCGAGGTCGAGCACCTTGCCGGATTTCGAGTTTGTGATCTCGTACCGGCCCGGACCATTAAACCCGCCTTGCGCACCTGCCGAATAGGGAAGGCACAAAGACAGCGCCATTGCGGCCACCACAGCGGCCGATTGTCTTGCCTTGCGAACTGCATCCTGGAACCTGCGGCTACTTAACATTTTTCTCTCCGATCCGTTTCTGACGGCGACCGGCTCATCCAACGCGCCAGGCGAGTGCCGAACACACCCGGGTTAGCGGCGTGCCGACATAGGCCCACCACGCGAAAACCGGCGCCTGCCCTGTCTACGTTCATCGCGGTAACCGAAAACTAGTTACATCCCCCCACAAGCCCACGGCCTGCAAGACCCAAACCCCAACGGCAACCACAACGACGACGTTTAGAATCGTGTTGATGCTGGAGGCCATTGGGATAAAGCGGTTGATCAGCCACAACCCGACACCAACCACGATCAAGACCAAGACAACATTGACTAGGGGCATGTTTGTTCTCCTCGCTCCTCTGAGCAAGAGCGCAATCCGTTGGCCCATTCGTCAGGCACGGGGAGATCTGGCGTTAGGAAAACCTGGTGATACGCGCCGAACTGCCTTGCTTTTAGCGAGTTCAGCGACCGAATCGAGGAGGGACAATTGCAGGCGGCGGCCCTCGGGAGTTAGCCTGACCTTCGCAGCTAAAAGGCCTTTGCGGCCTGGCGCCAGACCAAACTC
>JBBDWJ010000201.1:0-22160 GCA_040902925.1 Bryobacterales bacterium
GACGCGCGCCCAGTTTTTCGCGTATTGCTGCGGGCTGTTGCCGCCGGCGTGGACGTACATGAGAACTTTGTTGCGCGCGCGGCCTCCGAGCAGCCGCCAGATGGGCTGGCCGAGCGCCTGCCCCAAAATATCCCACAGCGCAATCTCGACGGCGCTGATCGCGGAGTTGAGAATGGGCCCGCCGCGCCAGCGCGGCCAGCGGAACATCGCCTGCCAATGCATCTCAATATCGGTGGGGTCGCGGCCGACGAGGTAACGCTTGTGCTCTTCGATGGCGGCCGCCATTGTGGCGCCTTTGCTCGTGACCGAACCTTCGCCGAGTCCGGTGAGGCCTTGATCGGTGTAGATCTTGACGAAGACGTAGTTCTTTCCTTCCGCGTAGACGGTGAACGTTTTCAGATCGGTGATTTTCAGATGCAGTGGCTTCGCTTTTTCGCGCGCCTGCGCCAGCAGACCTTCCACTCCGCTGATAGCGGCGAGGCCCGCCGCGGCCGTAACGCCGCAATGATGCAGAAAATCGCGGCGGCTGACGCCTTCGATGGGATCCGGTAAGAGTGTTTTCTTGGTCGGAATGAACGGCATCATGCTCTCCAATGAGCTGTTTGTCTGAGTCGGGGCTGAACTGGGTCCGCCGGCTCTGGAGCATAGCAGAAGGCCGGAATGAATTCCACGGCCCGTGTCTCCGGGCGTTGCGTCTAACGGGGTTATTGAGGCGCGGTCGATTACTATAAGCAGACAAGGAGAATCATTTGAGCACTACATCCCGTCAGCACGGCGCGGGGGCAACTCCCGCCAACAAGGCGGTTCCTGAGCCCAGTTTCGGCGAACGAGCGCGCACGCTGGCCTATGTCGGCCGCGTCGGGACGCTCTCGAGTTCGTCGGCCAAGCATCCGGGCTGGCCGTTCGGCTCGGTGATGCCGTACGCGCTTGACGAGCGCGGCAGCCCGCTGTTTCTGATCAGCAGCATGGCGATGCACACGCAAAACGTCGCTCGCGACCCGCGCGCGGCGCTGATGATCGCGCAACATGCCGGCCTCGACGACGCCCTGGGCTCGGCGCGCGTCACTTTGATGGGAAACGCCGCGAAGGTGACGCCCGAGGATCTCGCCGCGGTTCGCGCGCGATATCTCGCTAGTTATGAGAACGCCCGCTACTGGGTTGATTTCGAAGATTTTTCCTTCTATCGCCTGGAAATTATCGATGTCTACTACGTCGGCGGCTTCGGTGTGATGGGATGGCTTTCGGCCGAGGACTACTACGCTGCCGAAGCCGACCCGCTGGCCGACTCGGCCGCTGGAATTCTCTCTCACATGAACGCCGACCATGTTGAGGCGATGATTCTGCTGGCCCGCGAGCATGCCGGCCTGGAGGCGGCCGAAGCGCAGATGACGGCGGTTGATCGTCTCGGTTTTCACTTGCGTTTGAAAACGGCGGAAGGAATGAAGGGAACGCGCATTGCGTTCTCGAACGAGGCCAGGACTCCGCAGCAAGTGCGGGAAGAATTGGTCGCTATGGTGAAGAGCGCGCGCGGGGGAGCGTAAGCAGCCTGGCCGGGACCAAGGGCTCGGGGACCGCCGCTCGTTCACTGCTGATCTTCGACACCCATCTGGCTGAGCCGGTAGCGCAATGCGTTGCGCGTCAGCCCCAGCAGGCGCGCCGCCTGGCTCTTGTTGTCGCTGGTTCGGCGCAGCGCCTCGCGGATCAGCTCTTGCTCGTATTCGTCTAACGTCAAGCCTTCGGGCAGGAAGGGCACGCCGTCCGCGGGCAGGTGGGATCGGCCGGCATGGTCGAGGTGAATATCCTCGACGCCGATCACTTCCGATTTTGCCATCACCATGGCGCGCTGGATGATGTTCTCCAGCTCGCGAACGTTGCCGGGCCAACGGTATCCCGACAGCTTGTCGACGGCTTCGTTCGACATGCCGCGGATGCGGTCGCCGGTGTCGGCGGCAAACCGTTTCAGAAAGTGATCGATGAGGTAGGGGATGTCCTCGCGCCGCTCGCGCAACGGCGGAATGTTGATCGGGACGACGTTCAGGCGGTAGTAGAGGTCTTCGCGGAACGAGCCCTGCTCGAGCGCGGCGCGCAGGTCCTGGTTCGTTGCGGCGACGATGCGCACGCTGACGTGGATGGTTTTCGTTCCGCCGAGCCGCTCGAATTCTTTTTCTTGCAGCACGCGCAGTAGCTTGACCTGGATCGGCATGGGCACATCGCCGATTTCGTCAAGAAACACTGTGCCGCCGTCGGCCTGCTCGAATTTTCCGGGGTGCGATTTCATCGCCCCGGTGAAGGCGCCTTTCTCGTATCCGAATAGTTCGGCTTCCATCAGGTTTTCCGGAATCGCCGAGCAGTTGATCTTGATGAACGGGCCGTCGCAGCGCGGCGAATTGAGATGAATGGCGCGCGCCAGCACGCCTTTGCCAGTACCGCTTTCGCCGCCGAGCAGCACGGTAGCGTGCGTATACGCAACGCGCTGAGCGGCCTCGAAGACTTCTTTCATGCGCTCGCTGCGGCCGATCAACTGGCCGAAGTCATATTGCCGCGTCAGCTCGGCCTTGAGCGCGATGTTTTCGCTGCGCAGGGCGTGCAGCTCGAGGACTTTGTCGATGGTGATCATCATGTCCTCGAGCGAAAACGGCTTGAGCAAGTAGTCGTTCGCGCCGGCCTTCATGGCTTCGACGGCCGTCTCGACCGTGCCGAAAGCGGTCATGACGATCACCGGAATGCCGGGCGTCTGCGCTCGGATTTTGCGGAGGAAGGCGAGGCCGTCGACGCCGGGCAGGCGCAGGTCGGTCATCACGAGCGCAATGCCGTCGCTATTGGAGGTGGCCGTTTCGAGCAGCTTCAGGCCTTCCTCGGCCGATTCGGCTTTTAGGATGTCATAGCCGGCGCTCTGGAGCTGCAGCTCGAGCACGCGGAGCATTTTGATTTCGTCGTCAACGATCAGGATCTTCTTCTTCACAAGCTGGATTCCATGGGCAAAAAAATTCGGAACGTGGAGCCTTCGCCGGCGCGGCTGGCGACGGTGACCTTGCCGCCGTGGCTGTCGATAAATTTAGAAACCAGCGCCAGGCCGAGCCCGACTCCACGCGGCTTGGTGGTGAAGAACGGATTGAATACGTTCTCCAATTGCTCGCTGGGGATGCCGGTGCCGGCGTCGCGGACTTCAATCTCGGCCATCGTTCCGTTCCGGCTGGTGCGCACCTGCAACTCGCCGCCCGTGGGCATCGATTCATAGCCGTTGAGCAGCAGGTTGAACACCGAGCTTTCGATCAGAGGCGCGTCGAAGGAAAACTTTGGGATCTCGGCAAGGAGTTTCGTGACCTCGACCGGCGGCTCCTTGCCGCGAGCGCTTTCCAAGAACTGACTCACCGCGCGCTCGACCGCCTCGTTGAGGTCGTTGCGTTGGCGCTGTAGCGGCGAAGGCCGCGCGAAATCCAGAAAACGGCTGACCAGCAGATTCGCGCGGCGGACTTCGCTGCGAATGAATCCGGAGACTTCGCGCGCGACATCGTTTTCCGCCGAGACATGCTTGTCGAGCAGCTCCGCCGAAGCGGAGATGACACCCAGCGGGTTGCGAATCTCATGCGCCAGCCCGGCCGAGAGCTGGCCGAGCGCCGCCAGCCGTTCCGAGCGCCGCACCTCGGCTTGCGCCTCGCTCAACTCGCGATAGGCTTCGGTCAGGCGGTCGGTCTTGAGGCGGTTTTCCGTCATCAGGCGGTTGGCGAGCACGGCGCTAAGAAACAGGAACAGAATGCGCACCGTCAACTCGCGCGTGCCGGCCCCGTCGATGTAGTACGCGTTGTAGTCGACGCCGAAAAGAAACGAGAGGTAGAGGCCCGACGACAGCACCGTGATGATGATCGTGGCGCCGAACCCGTAGCGCGACGCCGCGGAAACCACCGGCAGCATTAAGATCTTGTTGTTGCTGCTCTCGATGCCCCCCGTCTGCCAAACGAGCAGGCAGCACAGAATGAGCTTCGCGCCGATCGCAACAGCCGCCTTGGCTTTTTCGGCGCTTGCCTCGACTTGCGACTCGGCGATCTGAATGGCGCCGAGCGCGAGCAGCGCCAGCCATTCCCAGACGGAATGCTCCGACCTCGTCATCCCCGCGGCCGCGAGGGCGCCGAGAAACAGCAGCCAGGCAAAATCGATTCCGCGGACTCGCTCCAAACTTAGGTTCCCGTCGTTCAGAGTACTACGGCGCGGACGTGTGCCACTTTCGAGCCGCGTCGCTGCCTCCCTCAATCGTTCCTCAATGCAAAGCCGGCATGTCGTTGGATGCGCCGGGCATGGACCGCGTTCCCGGGTTCACCAACTGGCCGAAGGCAGCGGTTCTATCCACGGCTCGCCGGGAAGCGATAGGATACAGGGGCCGGCGGCTGACTCGCGGAGGAAGGCTCAGGAGAAAACGCCCTTGGCCCGAAGATCGATACATTCCTTACAAACGAAAACAGCCCGCGTCTGGCTTGCGCTGGCTCTGCTGATCCCGGCCGTGGCGCTGTGCGCGAACTGGCCGCAGTTCCTCGGGCCAAACCGCGACGGCGTCTACCCGGGCGATGACATTGTGGACGCGTTTCCGGGCGGCGGCCCGGAGGTTGTTTGGGAAAAGAATGTCGGCGCCGGCTTCAGCAACCCGGTCGTCGCCAACGGACGCTTGATCCTGTTCCACCGCCTGGGCGGGAAGGAAGTTGTCGAAGCGCTGGATGCCGAAACCGGAAAGCCGGTTTGGAAATTCGAGTACGCGACTGCCTACCGCGATGATTTTGGATTCGATGAGGGGCCGCGCGCCGCTCCGGTCGTTTCCGGCGGGCAGGTTTACACCTTCGGCGCCGAAGGCATGTTGCACTGCTTGCAATTCGCGGGCGGCAGCAAGATCTGGAGTCTCGACACGCACAAGGAGTTTGGCGTCAGCAAAGGATTTTTTGGCGCGGCAGGTTCGCCGTTGGTCGAGGGTCAGCGCATTTTCCTGAACGTCGGCGGCGGTGGTGGGGCTGGGCTCGTGGCGCTCGACAAAGACACCGGGCGGGTGCTCTGGAAGGCCACCGGCCAGGGCGCCAGTTATGCGTCGCCGATTCTCGCGAGCTTCGGCGGCAAGCCGCACCTGTTGGCGTTTACGCGCGCCGGTCTGGTCGGCGCTGATCCGGCGACGGGTGAGATTTACTTCGAGTTTCCCTGGCGCGCGCGCAGCAATGCTTCGGTCAACGCCGCCACGCCGCTGGTCGTCGATGATCTGATCTTCCTTTCCGCCAGTTACGGAACCGGCGCCGTCTTGCTGCGGGTGAAGGGCACGCAGCTCGAAAAAATATGGTCGGGGGAAGACAGCCTGACCAACCACTATTCGACGAGCGTCTACCACGACGGCCATCTGTACGGTTACCACGGCCGTCAGGAGCATGGGCAGAGTTTTCGCGCCATCGAGCTGCGCACGGGCAAGCTGCGTTGGAGCGAAGAGAGATTTGGAGCCGGCACCGTGACGCGTGCCGGCAACCGCTTGTTGTTGATGCGCGAAAACGGTGAGCTGATGATGATCCGCGCCACGCCCGAGCGCTTCGAAGTGATTTCCCGCGCGCAGATTTTGCCGGGGACAGTGCGGGCTTACCCGGCGCTCGCCGATGGCCTGTTTTACGCTCGCAGCGAGAAGACGCTGGTTTGCGTGAAGCTCCGCAAGTAGACCGCGGCCTTTCCCCCGGCGGGGAGGCTGATCGTGCCGCCGCGCTTGCATGGGTTGCGATGCGTCCGCGAGAATAAGACTCGACTGTGCGGGTCCCTCGTGGCATTTTCGTGATTGCATTGGCGGCGCTGTTTAGCGCTTGCTCCGCGCCTCCACCGTCGTCGCCGGCGGCCGAAGACACGCCCCCCCAACTCGACGCCAACACCTTCGACGAAAGCATCCGCGAACGGGTGCGCGCCGCATACGAAGCGGTCGTGGCGCAGCCCAACGATGCGGCCAAGAACGGCGAACTGGCCATGTTGCTGCAAGCGCATAGTCAGTTCGAAAACTCCGAAGCGTTTTACCGGCGCTCGCAGCGGTTCGCGCCGTCAGCGTTCAACTGGACGTACTACCTCGCGATTACGCAGCAGCGCCAGGCTAAGCACCAAGACGCCGTGGCGAATTTCCGCGCGGCGCTCAAGATCGATTCCGGCTACAGCTCCGCGCGGCTGCATTTGGCCGAGTCGCTACTGGCGCTTGGCGAACTCGACGAAGCGGGTGAGCTTTATCAATCGGTCATCGACTCGAACTCCGGCATTGCCGGCGCGCATTTCGGGCTGGGACGCGTGCTGGTGGCGAAAGGAGAAACAGCGGCCGCGGTCACGCCATTGCAGCGCGCCTGCGAGTTGGGGCCGCGCTTCGGAGCGGCTCACTACGCGCTGGCCATGGCCTATCGCGACCTCGGCGAAGACGCCAAGGCGAAGCGGCACCTGGCGCTCTACGCGCAAGACCAATACGGCGGCCCCGTGGCGCCCGACGCGCTGCTGGAGGAAGTGAAAGCCCTCAAGACGGGCGCCAACGTGCACCTGAGGCGCGGCGTTGATCTCGAAAAAGCGGGCCGGGTCGCCGATGCGATCGCCGAACATGAGAAAGCGGTCGAGCTCGACCCCGAGATCGTGCAGGCGCGCATTAACCTCGTGATCCTATACGGGCGGCTCGGCAACTTCGAGAAGGCGAACGAGCACTATCAGGCGGCGCTCGACACGGGCGCGCCGCACGCCGAGCTGCACTACAACTTCGGCGTTCTGGCGTTCGGCAAGGGCAAGGTTCAGGAAGCGAAGGCGGCGTTTGCGAGGGCTATCGAGCTCAATCCGCAATACGCCGCCGCTCACAATAATCTCGGCTTTATCGTGCAAGCCGAAGGACGCCTCGACGAGGCCGAGCGGCATTTCCGCATCGCGATCGAAAACCAGCCCAATCACCGCTTGGCGCGCTTTCACCTTGGGCGGCTGTTGGCCCAGAAACAGCGTCCTAAGGAAGCGATTGCGCAGTTCGAGAAAACGCTGGAGCCGGTCGACGAGCAGACTCCGCAGTTTCTATATGCTCTCGCCGCCGCGTACGACATGGTGGGTGAGCGCGCCAAGGCGCTCGAGTACGCGCACCGGGCGCAAAAACTCGCCGTCGATATGGGCCAGCCGCAGCTTGCCGCCAAAATCGAGCAAGACTTAAAAAAATTGCGCTGACGCCCAGTTGGGTGCGCCGAGCAGCAGGGCCGGTGATCGTTCCATCGGCCGGCCCGGGCTGCGCGAAAGACAAGCTAGACTTGTGGGCGGCGCTTGAGCCGCTGTACGGGTCCGCGAGGAACGGCCTTACGTCTTGCGCTTGGCGGTGAACTCGCTGGTTCGGTCAAATTCCTGGATCACGCGCTTGAACGCGATCTCGTTACCACTCAATTTGCCGGTGTACACCATCGTTGCAGTGTTGCCGTTGAAGTTCAGCGTAGTCTTGAACGAAACTTGATCGCCCTCGATCTTGCCGTCTTCAATTTCATTGTCGCCTCGACGGGTGGTGACTTTTCCCGTCAACGTACCGCCATCGGCTTTGAGCGTGAACGTCACCGGCTGCATCCCGTTGCGGCCTTCGACTTCACCCTCCCACACGCCGTCGACCGATTGCGCGAATACGGGGGCCGCCAGCGTCAAACAAGCTAAAAAGAGCCAACCCAGGGTTCGCATGATGGATATCTCCTCCAGCCGTGATTCTAGCGGAGGCTTCAGCCGCTGAGACGGGTCCTGATTGTCAAGAATTTGTAAACCCGGCGAGCCTTGCTGGCACGTGGTAGGGCTACGGCGAGTTCGAAGAAAACACGCGTCGAGGTTTGACTTCTAATTCGACCCGCGAGATCTCGCGCCGATCACGACGCGCGCCCGCCGACTCAGCCCACGGGAGCGATTTTCAGCGTATAAGCATGAGCGTCGCCGAGTTGGCTGGGCAATGTCACCGTAAGGTTGCTGCCCTCGGCCTGATGCTCCAGCGCGCCTTCGTGCCCGAGCAGTGTGACCGAGGCTCCTTGTGGCGTGGAAACCGAATCCAGAGTGACCGTTGCCGCGCCTGGCTTCGCGAGTAGAATCGCGTAGAGCGCGTCGCCCTTGCGCGTGAAGCGCACGTCGATGCCGTCGGCGGTCTTGCCGTCAGCGCGTTCCCATGGGCGGGTGCCGTAGATCGCTTCGCCGTTGGCGGTAAGCCAGATTCCCAGCGCGCGCAGACGCTGGGCCTGAATTTCAGGGATGGTGCCATCGGCCATCGGGCCGACATTCAGCAGCAGGTTGCCGTTCTTGCTGACGATGTCGATCAGCAGGTGGATCAGATCTTTCTCGCTGATGGTTTGCTCGGGCCCCTCGACCTGGTTGTAGCCTAACGAGTAGCCGAGACCGCGGCAGGTCTCCCACTTCTCCTCGGTGATCTTGTCCATCTTCTGGTACTCCGGCGTTGTGAAATCCCAATGCCGTCGCGGACTGTCGGGCAGCCGCGTACCAAAGCGGTTGTTGATGGCGCCTTCGGGGAAGCGATTGTAGTAGTCGGCGAGAATGTGCTCCAGATCGCCCTGCATCGGGTAGGCGATATCGTTCCACAGAATCGCCGGCTGGTAGCGCTCGATCAGCTCGCGCCAATGCGCGTCGGCGTATTTGGCGTACTCATTGGTGTGGAGAACCGTCGTCCCAACCTCATCGCGCTTGATAATCGGCTGTTCATTGAAGCTCCAATCGAGGCCGCCCGAATAGTACAGCCCCATGCGCATGTTGTGCGCGCGCACGGCCTCGGTCAGCTCGCCGACAATATCGCGCGAGGCATGCTGCTGGCCGGGTTCGCGATGCGGGTTGGGCACGTTGCTCGGCCACAGCGTAAAGCCGTCATGGTGTTTGCTCGTCAGCACGACATACTGCGCGCCGATTTCCTCGAACAGCCCGGCCATCGCGTTGGGATCCCATTTCTGAATCTCCTCGTTGAACTTCGGGATGAAGTCGAGGTAGGCGAAATCTTTGCCGTAGGTTTTGACGTGATGCTCCTGGGTCGGCGAGCCCTCGATACGCAGCGTGTTGAGATACCACTCCGCGTAGGCGTTGTTCTTGAACCAAACGTCCCAGTCAACTTGATGCAACTGCCCGGAAGGCGTCGCCCAGGCGGGAACCGAATACAGCCCCCAATGGACAAAGATGCCGAACTTGGCGTCGTTGTACCACTGCGGCGCGGTGTGCTTTTGAATCGATTCCCAGGTAGGCTCGTATTGAGCTGTCTCGGTGGGCGCAGGGGCTTCGCCGCCGCAAGCCGATAGCGCTAACAAGAGAAGCGTGATCATCGCTGTTCCGGAAAACTGCTGTTGCATGGGTGGGTTCTCTCCTTGAGGCGGCCATCGCTATCGCTAGAGCCATCGCTAGGAATAGCCGCCGGCCATCGCGACTCGCGGCGGATGGCCTGGTTCGTAATCGCCAGCAGGAAGCCTAGCACGTCCGCACCGCGAATCGCTAACCGTGGCCCATGCGGAAATCGGCGGCTCGCGCGGTGGCGGATGTTCGACAGTTCCGTCGTTAGCGCGCAGCCGTTGACGACGCCGGCACGCCTCGTTCCCTGTTGACAGGCTACAGGCCCAGGGTTATTCTACCTGTAGGAACACAACATGGCAAAACCCAAAGCAGACGTCCCCTACGGCACGCTTGACCTGCTCGTCCTCAGAACGCTGGAAACCATGGGACCCATGCACGGTTTCGGCATCGCCCGGCGCATTGAGCAGGTTTCCGAAAGCCTCGTGCATCTCAACCAGGGCTCGATTTACCCTGCCCTGCTCCGCTTGCAGCAAAAAGGCTGGATCGCGACGAAATGGGGAACCTCTGAGAACGGCCGCCGCGCCAAGTTCTACTCGCTCACCAGGAAGGGCAAACAGCAACTTCACGTGCAGGTCAAAAACTGGGAGCGCGCCACGGCTCTGGTTAGCCGCTTTTTGGAGGAACCGTCGTGACGCCGCGCAGCGTGCTGGCCCGGCTGCTGGCTCTGTTTCGCCCACGCCGCCTCGATCGCGAGCTCGACGCGGAGATTCAGACGCACATCGAGATGGCCGTCGAGGAAAATCTTCGCGCCGGCATGACGCCGCAAGAGGCGCGCCAAATGGCCGCGCGCAGGTTTGGTCCCGCCGAGCCCATGAAAGAAGAATACCGTGACACCAGAGGCATTCCGATCATCGAAGGGGTGCTCCGCGATTTTCGATTCGCCATCCGCTCGTTGCGCCGCAGCCCCGGTTTTGCCGCCATTGCCGTCCTGACCCTGACGATCGGAATCGGAGCCGCTACATCGACCGCGGCCTTCTTCTATGAAATGGTGCTTCGCCCGTTTCCTTACCAGGCACCGGAAGAACTGGTCATGGTATGGACGACAATTCCTGATCAAGGCATCGGGCAGGACGGATCGTCGTACCTGAATATTCAAGATTGGAAGGAACGCAACCGGTCCTTCAGCGGCCTGGCGTTGGTGAGCCGCGACGAATCCGAGACGCTGCTCGGCGGCGAGCGGCCGGTACCGGTCCGCGTAGCCCGGGTATCCGAAAACTTATTCCCGGTTCAACGTTGCTCGGTCGAACCTTCTTAGCTTCAGGGTTTGCGCCAGACGGTGATTTTAAGGGCGTCGTCTGCGAGCGCAGTATCGCGAAACACAGAGACGAACTCCACACCGAACAGCCTGCCGAGCGATTGCGAAAGGCTGACGAATGCAGGCGTGTCCTCCCGCCTCGACACGACCAAACCTTTCGGAAGCTTTGCGTTTGCCGGGTAGAACCTTATCTCTCCCTGGCCAGTTACCGAAACTTCCCACTGTGCGGCAGTGAGAGCCCGCTCGATTTGCCGTGCCAATCGCTCAGTATCGCGCTCCCAAAACGGCACATCGATCACAACCGCTTGTCCGGCAAACGCTCGGGTCGCTTCAGCAATCTCCACGATTTCATCATCGGTTAGATCCAGCCATCCTTGATTGTCGCGGATCCGCCGAACGTCTGTGTGGATTTCATCGAGTTTTTCCATGACAATGCTTGGATCGAGTTGTTCCGCGAGAATCCTATTAAGGATTCTCAGCATCTGCTCCCCTTGCTCTTTGCCGATGCCGCAGACGAACGTAAACGTAGTGATATGCCCCGTGTTTGCAGGACTACAAGTACCCTTGGTCGTTGCCGGACCTGTTACGGTTTCCTGTGCTAGCGCGACCGTAGAAAGTAAGATCAGAGCGACGATCATCATGGCCCAACCATCATTTCTCATCAGGTTCCGGTGGCGTTTCCTGCTCTTTTGGTGATACAGGCAACGGTTTTTCTATCCTTATGGATCCTATTGTGCCGGTGTTCGCTGGACTACTGTCGCCGTGCGTAGTGGCCGGCCCGGTCACTGTTTCGCCGGCTTCTATTGCGTTGTTTCCGGTCGATTCCGATACCGGCTGCGAGGCTAGCTTGTGCTGATGTGCTGCGATCTCCCACAATGCCCCAAACAATAAGGCTCCCACCACCATTGCGATGGCCAGCGATAGACGTGGGTGCCCGGCGCCGAACACTTCGTACGCAGACTTCAACCATTCCAGCGGATTCAAAAACCACCACCGTCCGAAGCGATTCATGGTACATTCGACTAAGCTGCTTTCCTCGCAACCATTTCGGCGGGTGCCAGCCGTGATGGATTGGCAGCAGATATCGAAGGCTCGTAATCGCTTTCCGCTCTATATTCTACGTTAGCCGTTCCGCGGCCGTCCAGGACTCACAATAGGCAGCCCCAAAAAGTCTAGCCACAACGCGCAACGTCGACACCAAACTTTGTATGCAGTCCGCCCCAGACCAACGCCGCGAACCGGCCATCCGACGTACCGCGCGGACCGTCTGAAGCCCTCCTACGCACCAAAACTCGGGGGAATTTCGGACTCTGCAACTAGCGATACGGCGCAATACACCTACCCCCGCGGACGTTTTGCCGCCAGGGAGGACCCGTAACATTTTGGCGGACTAGGCCAACGTTACCAGCACACAAGGCTTACAATGGTCAGATCTTAACTGCAACGCGCCCCCGCTTCCGGGCGACTCTGGCGAAAGTGGATCCCAAATTCGACCTCTCGGCCCTGCTAAAGCCCGGCTTCCTCGGTGCCGTTTGCGCTCTGATACCTGCGAGCATCCTACTGGTGGGTGTGTGGCGATTCCGGCCAGAGATAGCGCGCCTATACTTCGATTCCCAAGCAAGCAGCCAATGGATCCTAAGCGTGGCGTTTTGTGGTGCCATCTACGCGGGCGGTCTCGCGATCCAACTGTTTGCAAGTGCGATCGGCTTTGTAGCGTACGCTATTGGGTACTTTCTAGGGTTCCGTCTGATTCGAAAGTATCCATCGGTCGCTGGGTGGAACGAGGTTGGTTTTAGGAAGCTGGCCTCAGAAGTTCTACAACAGTCGGGGCCGAGCGCGTTGTCGACACAACCCTTGACTGTCGACCAAGCGATCGACCTATTGGTCACACAAGCGGGCGTCGAGGCCGAAAATATCGACAAGGCCAAGGCCGCTCTCCGCGAGCAGGCTCTCAGCAAGATCGTGGAATTTGCTAGAGCTATGACCGACTATGCCAAAACTCAACTCGATGCAGAGTGGCGCGATTGGTTTGACGCATTTGCTGATTTGGTCGCAATCGACTGGAACAATATTATGACCGGTTTGGAGTTTATGGCAGTCCCGATCAGCACCTTCGCAGCGATATTCGTCCTAGGCTTCCTGGGCCAGATTGCGGACGTTTGGTTCTATCTCTCGTTGGCGGCGGGAATAGGCGCTCTCGCCATGATCCTGGGAATCGGTTTTCTCTTTTGCTGGTATTACCTGTCTGCCACCCGAATCAAGTCTGGCCTGCTACGCCAACTTCGCAGCGCGAATACCCCAATTGGCCAAGAATAAACTGGCAACGCGAGACGACTGCTAGGCTTAAATGTTCCGCCTGGTTTGCTAGAGTCGGACCTCCGCATTTGCAGAACCCATTCATTCTCGATCTCTTGCGAGCAGTTGCCGATAGGGTTATCGTCGCCAGACGTCCGACGTTTCTCTCGCGGATGTCCGCCACGGTCGTGCTCTCCGTCCTGACGTCGGTGTTTGCAGAAGCTCTCAAATGGCGGCCCGCTCGATCAGCCGCTCAAGCACGACAGACAAGAGCAGAGCGCAACCCGCAGGCGCCTCTCGGCGTCGAAAAGCGCCCGACACCGAATCGCTCTACGAAAAGCAGTCAGGGACGCGAGGACGCGCACTAACGCCGGGACTCTGGGAATCCGTACACGGAGCGTACACCGTAGGCGTGCCGTTCGCATTCGCTGCGACGGCTTCCCTTTAAACTGTCCTTTTTGATTGGTTTAGGTGGTACTGGCGCCCCGGATCGAACGGGGGACCTCCTGATCCACAATCAGGCGCTCTAACCAGCTGAGCTACGCCAGCACAAATTCAAGGGCAGTGATGAGGGGCTAAACACCATTCTAGCAGCCGCTTTTCGGACCTGCCAAGTTGCGCAACCCGATCGCGGCGTTCCCCGTGACCCTCACCGGCAGCCGCTTCCGCTTCGCCTTCGTCTTCGCTCCTGGCGTCGCGCACCCGTTACCCGGTACACTCAGGTGCGTCGCCTGCGGCCCTGGAATCCACGCCATGGCGCGAGCGGGCCGGCTTTTGCGGTTCGCGCCCATCGAAGGCGGCATCAAACCATGATCCCACGAATTACCACGCTCACGCTTCTTCTGATTCTTCTCGGCAGCGCAGTCTGCCCGGCGCAGGAGTACACGCCGCCGCTCTACCGCGCCGGCCATACGCAGGACGCTATCCGCATCGACGGCAAGCTCGATGAATTTACCTGGGCGGCGCTGCCGCGCGTGGGGCCGTTTCGCAACATTCGACAGCCCGACAGCGCCGACGCGCTGCCCACGCAAGCGGCGATGGCTTGGGACAACGACCGCCTCTATGTCGCCTTCACATGCGTTGACCCCGAGCCCTGGGGCACGCTGATGCAGCGCGACCAGTATTTGTGGAACGAGGAAGTGGTCGAGGTGTTTCTCGATCCCGACGGCGACGGGCACGACTATCCCGAGCTCGAGGTCAGCCCGCACAACATTGTTGTCGACCTGCTGATCCCCCGCCGGCCCAATGCTTCCACCGACGCGTCGGTCGCGGCGCGTTGGGATATCGAGGGCCTCCAAACGGCCGTCAGCAAGCACGAGGCAGGCTGGGTCGTCGAAATCGCCATTCCCTGGAAATCGCTCGCTGGCAGCGGCGTGACGAGCGCTCCGAGAGAAGGGGACCGCTGGCGCGTTGGGCTCTACCGCATCGAGCGGCCAGGCGGCCCGAGCCGCGTCGCGCGCATCGACGAGCTTCAGAAGAAGCTCGAAGGAGTGGCGGAAGGCGCGCAACCCGAGCTCCGCAAAGAGCTCGAGACCTTGCAAGCCACCAGCCAGGCGCTGGCATGGTCGCCCACGCGCAGAAGCTTCCACGACCCGGAGCGTTTTGGAATTGTTGAATTTGTGCTGCGCCCCTGACCGGCTCCGGGCTCGATCGCCGCGGCTACAAGCGTCACCCGAACGTGAGGACCGGTACTCTTGCCGGTCCTTCGGCGCGTAGCGCCGACGACAATCCGCGACACCAGGGCTCTGTTTCCCGTGTAGGCACCTTTTCTCTGCGAGCGCTTTCTGTACCGAGCAGGGCAAGACGCCCGCAGCCAGAAAAATAAGGAGGACGGGTGACTACGATCCGGCCCGAAAGCTCTGAAGACTTTCTCCAAGTTCGGCAAGTCAACGAGCTCGCGTTCGGGCAGCCGGCAGAGGCCGATCTCGTCGAAACACTGCGTCAGGCCGTCGGCGAAGAATCGCTGTCACTGGTTGCCGAGGATGAAGCCATTGTCGGTCACATCCTGTTCACGCCGGTGGTGATCGAGAGCGCCGGCCGAACCGTCACTGGTATGGGATTAGCCCCGATGGCCGTGCTTCCCGACCGCCAGCGCCAGGGCATCGGCTCCCAACTTGTGAAGCGAGGAGTGGAGATCCTCGCTGAGCGCCGCTGTCCTTTCGTTGTCGTTGTCGGGCATCCTGACTATTACCCGCGCTTCGGCTTCGAGCCCGCCTCCAGCCACGGTCTCGCGAGCCAATGGGAGGGTATGCCCGAGGCCGCTTTCATGGTCGTGGTTCTTGACCGCGACGCCATGGCGGGCGTCAGCGGTGTGGCAAAGTACCGGGACGAGTTCAACGCCGTCGCCTAGCTCGTCGTAAAAACGCCAGCCACGACGCGCGAGGGGGACAGTCACCCGATCAAGCTGCCTTTTGAGATCGAGGTCTTGGATTGCGGAGCGGGTGACTGTCCCCGTCCAGCTTATATCCGGTGGAACGCCTTGAGGATTTCGCGCAGGCCATATTTCAACGCCACGGGACGGCCATGCGGGCACGACATCGGACACTCGGTCTTCGCCAGCGCATTCAGCAGCCATTGCATCTTGGCCGCGTCGAGCGGCATGTTGACCTTGATCGCGGCATGGCAAGCGACCGTGGCTGCGATGCGGCGTTGCAAATCCACGAGCGAGAGCGCGCGCAGCTCTTTTTCCGGCGTATCGAGGATCTCGTGAATCAGCGTTTCGACGTTGCCCGCCGATAGCCCCGCCGGCGCGGCCTTGATGGCCACGGTGCGGTGGCCGAACGGCTCGAGGTCGAAGCCGTTGGCGCGGAACTCCTGTTCGATCTGCGCGAAGACGACCTCCTGGTCGGGCTTGAGCGTGAGGATAATCGGCAGCAGCAGCCGCTGCGCCTGCACGCTATCGCTCGACCGCTCGCGCAGCACTTTTTCAAACAGGATGCGTTCGTGCGCGACGTGCTGGTCGATGATCCAAAGGCCGTCAGCGCCGGACGCAATGATGAAGCTGTCGTGGATCTGCCCCAGCGGGCGCAGCTCGCCGAGCTTCGCCAGGCTGTCGCCGCGCGGCTCGGCCAGCGGATCGCGGCTGTGCGGGCGGTGCTCGATCGAAGGCTCGAACTCCGCCACGCCGGCAAGCGTGCTGGCACCCGCGCCCGCCGCGGCTCGCATCACGGCCGGGGCGTTTTGCGGCTCGGCCCCGGCGTTGGTTGGAAAGCCTCCGTCAAAATCGTGCGCGCGCGAAGCCTGTGAGTCAGCGAGGTCGATCCCGCCGTCTCCGAAATCGAACCGCGGTGCGGGCCCTGGCGGCCTGCGGAGGTCGAACGATTCAGCGGCCTGCGCATCATCGCCGGCGAACATCGCTGAGGCTTCCGAAAAAGGAAGCTCCACACCGGGCTGCGGGGTTCCCCGCTGCTCGGGCCCCAGCGGAAGATTCGAAACCGGCTTCGAGTCGATAAGCTGCTGCCGGATCGCCTCCCGCACGAAATCGTAGACGAACGACTGCTGTCGAAACCGCACCTCGGTCTTCGAAGGATGAACGTTGACATCGACCTCGTCGAAGGGCAGGTCGAGAAACAACAACGCGAAAGGGAAACAGCCCGGCGGAATCAGGTTGTAGTACGCCGACGTCAGCGCCTTCAGCAATACACGGTCGCGGATCAGCCTGCGATTCACGAAAAAATAGATCGAGTTGCGGTTGAGCTTTTGAATGTTCGGCGTCGAGACAAATCCGCTAAGCCGGAAAACCTTGCGCTCCGGTTCGCGATCGCCCGAGCGGGCCGCCGCCGCGGCCTGCGTGGGCGGCACAGGGCTGGGCGCTTCGTAGAATTCGCGTTCGGCCGCTTTGATCTCGACCAACTGGTCGAGCGTGTCGCCGCCGAAAACCTGGTAGACGCGCTCGCGCAGGGTCGGCACCGGCGTGACGTTGAGCAGCTTGCCCTTCTCGTTCGAAAGCGTAAACGTCTTATCGATATGGGCGAGGCTGTAATGGGTGACCAGCGACGCCACGTGCGCCAGCTCGGTCGGCTCGGTGCGCAGAAATTTGCGCCGCGCAGGCATGTTGTAGAACAAGTTGTTGATCGTAACCGTCGTGCCCGCCGGCAGGGCTTTTTCTTCGACGTTGAGCATCTTGCCGCCGGCGATCTCGACGCGCGTTCCGGTGGGCTCGTCTTCGGAGCGTGTTTCGAGCAGCAGCCGCGAGACACTCGCGATCGAGGGCAGCGCCTCGCCGCGAAAACCCAGCGTCTGGATCGAGAGCAGCTCCTGCGCATCGCGCAGCTTGCTGGTCGCGTGACGCTCGAACGCCAGCATGGCGTCGTCATGACCCATGCCGATTCCGTCGTCGGCCACCACGATCCGCCGCCGCCCACCCGCCTCGATCTCGATTCGCACCCGCGTTGCGCCCGCATCGAGCGAGTTCTCGATCAGCTCTTTCACAACCGAAGCAGGCCGTTCCACGACCTCGCCGGCGGCGATTTTGTTGGCAACGTTATCGGAAAGTACGCGAATTCGGCCCATCAGGCGTGTAGCATCAGCTTACGGGTCTGTTGCGGGCGGCGGCAAGTGCGGCGATCGGTTCGGCCGCCGCCATGTCGGATATAGCTTTCACAAAGAGCGTTTGCGCGCGCCTGTCAGTCACAGCAGCCTGCGGGCCGAAGCGCGGTTCTTCCGTGTTGGGAATGCGCGGGAACGACACGGGCCAGGAACGTCGGCAGAAAATTTGGAGTTGCCGCGCGGCCGTCTGCCGCGGACTACGGCGTGAACGGCCAATTCGCGCACGTCGAATAGCCGCCGTCGCATGCGATGACCTGGCCGGTGATGTAGTCCGCCGCCGGTCCGCACAAAAACACCGACAACCCGGCAATATCTTCGGGAGCGCCAAGCCGCGGATTCGGCTGCGCGCCCTTCAGCCAAGCCGTCATCTCGGGCTGCTGCCACATTGTGCGATTCAAATCGGTAAGGATGAATCCGGGCGCGATGCAGTTCACCTGAATGTTGTGCTGCGCCCACTCGGCCGCGGTCGTACGCGTCAGCCCGGCCAGCGCGCTTTTCGTCATGGCATAGATCGCGAGATAGGGCAGACCGAGCAGCGACGTAAGGCTGCCGATATGGACGATCTTGCCGCCGCGCCCGCCGGCGATCATCCGCGCGCCGACTTTCTGAGTCAGGCGCACGATGCCATGCAGGTTGGTCTGCATGATCCGCTCGTACTCTTCCGCGGTGTATTGCTCGAATCGCTTCCGCACGTTCGTCCCGGCGACGTTGACGAGGATATCGACATCCCCGTGGGCCGCGGCCGCGGCGTCGATCGACGCCTCGGAGGCCACGTCGAGTTGAATCGTCTCGGCGCGATAGCCGGCGTCATTCAACGCGGCTGCCTCTTTCTGCAACGCCTGCTGGGTACGCGCCGCCAAAACGGTGTGCGCGCCGGCCGCCGCCGTGGCCTTGGCAATCGCCAAGCCGATTCCGCGGCTCGCCCCAGCGATCAAAGCTTTTTTTCCAGAAAGGGAGAACAGTTTTTCGAGAGACATAGTGTTTGTGAGTGTTCGCCACCATGCTAGCAAACGCGCGGTGGGCTGATCCGAGCGCATCGGACGCCCTCGGCCATGGCAACAAAATTGAAGCTTCCTTGTGGCGCTTGCGAAACGGCCTGCAAAGAAAAGGCGCGTTAACGTTCGCTGGGTTCGGCGGCCATGCTGATGTTCCCCAGACTTTCCGTATAGCTCAGCATGCCTTCGTAAAGGTGGTTGGCGACTTTCTGGCGGTAGGCGCTCGACCTCAGCAGCTTTTCGGTTTGGGGGTTGCTGATGAAGCCGATTTCGGCCAGCACGGCCGGCATCTTCGCGCCGATCAATACCATCAGCGGAGCCTTGCGCACGCCGCGGTTCCGTAATCCTTTGGTGTCTTCGGACAACCCGCTGTGCAGCGCCTCTTGAATGCGGTTGGCGAATTCCTCCGACTCCTCGATCTTTTCCTTCAGCGCGATTTTTGAAAGCAGATCCTGCAGTTCGTGGACCGAGCGATCCGAAGCGGCGTTCTCACGCGACGCTACCGTCAGCGCCCACGAGTCGGTCGTGAAGTTGAGGTAGTAGGTCTCGATGCCGCGCACGTTACGGGAAGGCGACGAATTGGTGTGAATCGAGATAAACAGGTCGGCCTTTTTTTCGTTGGCCAGCCGGGGGCGCGCGCCCGGGCTCACGTAGCTGTCGTCCGAGCGCGTATAGATAACTTCGCTGCCGAGCCCTTCTTCAATCAGCTTGCCGAGCCGCATGGCGATGTCGAGGCAGGGTACTTTTTCCTGCAAGCCTGTTGGCCCGATGCTGCCGGGGTCGCGCCCGCCGTGGCCGGCGTCGATGACGACACGCCCAACCTTGAGTCCCAATGCGCGAATCAGGCTGCGCTGGCCCTTGGCGTTGGCCGAAGCCGCCTTGGGAGCGGGCAGTTCAGGCACGGGCGCGGGGGCGGGCGGAGGAGGCGTCAGCTTAGCCATTTCGACTCGCGGCGCCGACGCTATCTCGGGCGGTTGTTCCTTCGCGACGGTTTGAATGGTAGCCTGCTCCTGTTTCGGCGAGGCTGCCGCGGCTTGCGAATCCGCCTTCGAATCGCCGGCTGCTTCGGCGCGTCCGCTGTGGTCCAAAGCGCGCGCGAAACTTTGCTCGGCAGGCTTCGTCGACGGAGCGGGCGCCGTCTTTCCGGCCAGGCCGCCGGCGTTTGCGATGTGTTCAGCAGCCACCGGCTCGGAGGCCACACTCCCGGAAGGCGCCGCCGCGGGCTGGGACGGCGTGGCCTGGGAAGCAGGCGTCGCGCGGGTCAACATCACGGGCTCATCCCGCTCGCGGATCTCCACCACCAGCCGCGCGGGGTTCGACAGCCAGGCGACGTCGAAGTAGACCGAACGATCGAGGTCGAACACAACACGCGTGCTATTGCGTCGAAATTGAGCTACGCGAATGCGCTTGAGGAAACTATCGCCGACTTCGAATTTCGACTCCTGCTCCAGGCTATTGCCGAGTCGGGTGTCCAGCACATCGAAGAACAGCCGCTTGGGATGCGGCAGTTGGCTGTAGCTGACCTCAGTGCGCGCGTCGAGCTCAAACACGACCCGCGTGTAATCAGGATGCGACCAGAAACGCACGCCGTCGAGACGTCCTTTCGCGGCTTGAGTCCCCGACTTGGGCAGGTCGGCCACGGGCAGCACCAAACTGCGAGAAGAAAGAATCGCGACCGGCGCATTCTGGCCTTCGAGAGCAGGGTCGCTCGCGGAGGTGCTGTCGACAGTATTCACGACAGCGCCCGCGGAACTCGGGGCAGTGCTCACGGCAGTGTTTTCGGCAGTGTCAGCGGTAGCGTCCCCGTCGCGCGGAGCGGCTCCGGCGCCAGAGTCTGGCTCTGTCGAGGCCGCGGCCGGCTCATTGCTAGTGGAAACGAGGGATTCGGCCTCGGGCTCGCTAGCAGGCGGAAGTTCGCGGCGCTCGGGCGGCGGCACTCCCTGCTTGATCTCCGCAATCGCCTGGCGCGCCTCGCCGAGCAGCTTGCTGTGCGGATACTCGTGAATCAGAAACTCATAAGCCGCGATCGACTTTCCCTGATAAACCTTGGCCCCGAAGCGGCCGATCATGGCGCGGTAAAGATGCGCCGCCTCCAACAGCGCGTCGTCACAGTAGCCGCTGGCCGGGCTGGTGCGGTGAACTTTCTTGAAGGCCTCGATGACCAGAAGATACTGCGGCTCGCCCAATTCGACCTTGGGCACCGTGTTGAGGTCATCGAGCAAAAGCCGGGCGTAGCTGTAACGCTCAGACGCCAAATCGCGCGGGGATTCCGCTCCTGGGGAAGGAACGGCCCATAGGAGGGCGAGCAATACAACGAATCCCGCCGCCGGGGCTTGGCGCCCCCGGCATAGCTGCCGAAACAAGGCCATAAGCCGGTTCTATTCCGTCTCGTAGCAGACGACGCCCGAAGAATCTACCCGGCGGAAAATCCGCGCCAGGGTTGGCTCCCCGGCAGCATCATCCTGCTGCGCGTTCGATACGGAACCCACTGCCGAACCGTACAGACGGCGAACTCTGCTGACGTAATCGACAGTTTCGCGGAATGGAGGAACATCCCCGTACCGGTCCACTGCCCCCTCGCCGGCGTTATACGCCGCAAGAGTCAGCCTCGGATCGCCGTTGTAGCGGTCCAACAGGTGGCGGAGGTATTGGACACCTCCTTGAACATTTTCGGCGGGATCAAAAATGTTCTGAACCCCAAACCGGTCGGCGGTGGCAGGCATGAGCTGCATTAACCCCATCGCGCCCTTGGAAGAAACCGCGAAGGGATCGTAGCCGCTTTCCTGCCGGATCACCGCGTGAACCAGCTTCGGGTCCACGTCATGCCGGCGCGCCGCCTGCTCAACCAAAGCTCGAATTTGAATACGGCCCGCGGACCCCGAGGATCTCAACGGCCGCGATTCACCTTGGACAACCTTCTGCTTTGAATCGGCCTGCGTAACGCGCCCCGAAACCCTGGAAGACGCTTTGACCCTGCTGGCGACTCGAACGAGCCGCCCGGTCTCGGCGTCCTCGCGGACTTCGTAGCGCCGCACTGTTTGCGGCTTGGAACTCGTGACGCTATCCCCGGAAGATGCCCGGGATGGCAATTCCCCAGCAGCCACAGCGGCGGTCAAAACCACCCCTGCCGCCAGGGAGACAACGACCCTCGTTCCCGAACTCAACCAAAACAATATCACAGCGGCTGTTTCCGTGGCAACGGCTTTTCTCAGCAATTCCAGTAACTTATGTCAGCGGACCTGGCTTGGTTTGTGATACAGGGCTGCTGAAGCGCTCGCCCAGCCGGCATCAGTGCCGGCGCCGGCGCTGCCGGCCAGAGGCCCTGATTTCCTGATTCTGCCGGCGGTAGAGCCCATTCGACCGGCATGCGACCCCATTCGTCTAGTGCTAGGCCCCAAGTGAACAGACGCACCAGCAAGCGGTTTGGACGACCCGCAATGGTTCCTGGTTGCCGTTTTCTCAAAGCGCGCTCGTCCGTTCCTCATTATTCGGCCTCAGCCTTCGTCCTCAGCCTTAGGCCGCAGCCTCGGCCTATCGATTTGCCTTTTGCCTTTTGCACTTTGCCTTTTGCCTTGCCTTAAGCCTTGCCCTACGCCGTGCCTTAAGCCTTGCCTTAAGCCGCCGCCCGGCGCCGCGTTGGTCCCGTAAGATCATGTATTATCAGTAGGTTAAGTGGTGCCAACGTGGCAAGCCAAAAAAACTAGTGTAGTGTCCACGAATTAGGTGGACAAACGTTTGCGGCCTCTTGGGGC